>CAYQDU010000166.1:0-9722 GCA_964416275.1 uncultured Anaerolinea sp.
ACTGTAACGTATAGACCAACCGATAGGCCAGCATGAACCGCCCATAAGCGCCGCGCAGCAGGTCGGAGTGCAGCGGCCTGACGCCGCGCCGTCGGCCCGAGGCGGCCGGGGCAGCCGCCGGCGCGCCGCTGGAACGTAAGCGCCCCAGATGATAGGTGCTGAACATGGCTCCCAGCGCCCCCAGGCCAAACCCCACCTGATAGTTGCCGGGAAAGGCCATCCGATCCAGAATTTGCCCGCACACCAGGGTCGAAAGGGTCATGCTGATCGCCAGGACGGCGTTGCGCCGCCCCACCACCTCGGCCAGATGCCCGGCCGGCACCACATCGGCCAGCAGAGCGTTGAAGCTGATCGACAGCAGCGTGGCGGGGATCGACATCAGCACCGTGACGCCCACCAGGCCCCTTACCTGCAAACGGTCTGCAAACAGCCAGGGCAGGCAGATCATCGCCACGTAGCCCAGGCGCTGGATCAATGAGGTCCAGAACGAAACCCGGATGAAGGAACGGCCTTCCAGCCAGCGCCCGGCGGGGATGGAGAACAGCAGGTTCACCACCCCCGGCCCGGCGGTCAGCAGCCCAATGGCAAATGCGCTGGCCTCCAGCCGGGCGGCGTAGATATTCAGAAAGGCCAACGTGCTGCCCGAAAGCAGGCCATACCAGCCAATATCGGCATACAGGTGACGGAAATTGGAGCGCAGAGTGGGGGTGAGGGCAGTCACAGCAGACCTAAAAGCAGGCGACATCCGCCAGGGGTCTGCATCAAAGCTGGCAACCCCCTACCGGGCGCGGCTCAAAAAGCGGTTCAGGTGAGGGGGTGCAGGTCGGCGTATTCGAAGCGGATTTGCCAGACGCGCACGGCCGCCTCGCGCTGAATGCGGAAGGACATCTTCGATTGGCCCCAGCGCCGGTCGGCGAAGTAGATCGGAATTTCGAGGGTGTGAAAACCCAGGCGGTGGGCGATGTAGGCCGTTTCGACCTGGAAGGCGTAGCCGTTCGAGCGAATCCGGTCGAGCGGCATGCGGCCCAGGGCGTCGCAGCGCCACATGCGGAAGCCGCCGGTCACGTCGCGGGTAGGCAGCCCAAGGATCGTGCGGGCGTAGAAATTGCCCCAGGCCGACAGGCCCTTGCGCCAGAGGGGCCAATTCCGGTCCAGGCTGCCGCCGCGCACGTAGCGCGAGCCAAGGGCCACGTCGCAGTGATCCAGGGCGGCGTGCAGCTCAACCAGCTTTTCCGGCGGGTGGGAGAAGTCGGCGTCCATCTGGGCCACGGCTTCGGCGCCGTGGTCGAGGGCGTAATGGAAGCCCGTCACATAGGCCGTACCGAGGCCCTGTTTGCTGGGGCGATGCAGCACGTTGATCCGCCCCGGGTGCTCGAGGGCCAGCTTTTCGGCCAGCGCGCCGGTTCCGTCGGGGCTGTTATCGTCCACCACCAGCAGGCTCAGGTTGGGCAGGGGTAAAGCAAACAAAGCGGAGGCCAGCCGGGGCAGGTTCTCCGCTTCGTTGAAAGTCGGGATAATAACTACAAGGCGCACGTCGCTACCGGGTGCTGTCGGTCAGCCGTTTCTTCAGCTCATCCACGCTGCTGAAACGGCCGTCGGCAGACGTGAGCGACCCCATACGTACGCTCAACCGGCCCGAGGACACCACCTCGGCGCCCCGGTCGCGCAGCGGATAGAAATAATCCAGCGATTGTTCCAGGCGGCTGCGGATGCGCTCGCTCAGGGCGGGCAGCGTGCTGACCTGGGTGACCAGCAGAAATTCGGTCGATCCTAAATGGCCGATGAAATCGCTCGAGCCGCCCATATCGCGCATGGCGTTGTGAACCATCAGGCTCACCGCGCGCTGCACGTCGTCGGAGGCTACAAAACCATACGCTTCCCGAAAGCCGCCCAGGTTCTCGATAGACACCACCAACAGCGCCCACTCGGAGGCGGTGAGGCACTCGCGCAGCCGCTCGTCTACCAGGGCGCCTTCCGGAAGCCCGGTCACCGGGTTATTCAGCGAGGTCTGCCCGCTGCGGCGCAGCGAGTTGCGCACCCGCAGGCGCAGTTCTTGAATGTCAAAGGGTTTGGTGATGTAGTCGTCCGCGCCCAGTTCCAGGCCCTGCAAGCGGTCGGAACGCTCGCGCTTTTCGGTCAGGAAGATGATCGGAATATCCTGAGTACGCTGGTGCGTGCGCAGACGACGAGCCACTTCAAAGCCGTCAATATCCGGCAGGCGAATATCCAGGATCACCAGATCGGGGTGATTGGCCCGGCCAGACTTTACTGCGTCCTCTCCCCAATTGACAGCCAGGACGTTATAGCTTTGTGCGCGGAAGTAGGCGGTTAACATCTCCGCTACATCCACGTCGTCTTCGACAATGAGGATGGTGGACTTTTCTTCAGGCACGGTAATGATTCCAGATTAGCTGATCGGCGTTTTTTGGATCACGAATTCGCACACTTCTTCGCCCATGGCGACGCATTTCGATTCGTTGACCCGGAATTCGTTGCCGCCAGAAACCCACTTCAAGCCTTCTTGCAACAGCCCCACGGCGATGAAGCAAACCGGTTTATCGACCCCATGCCGCCCCCAACAGCACGGGCAGCGGTGGATGGTGTAGATAAACTCGTTTTCTTTTTCTTCTACTGTGGAAAGCTGGTCGCTAATCTGGCTGAAGATGCGGGCCATGGCCGGGATACCGATACGCATCTTGGCTTGCAGCGGCAGCACCTTGAAGGCCAGGTCGCCGGCGCCGGCTAGGGCGCCGAAGTTTCGCAGCGCGTCGGCAAAAGCCGCTCGCCCGGCGCGCAGCGCCAGGCCGCGCCCACCGCGGGGGCCGTACATTTCTTCCAGCGCCAGGTTCAAGGCCGAGAAATCAGCGAAGTTAAACTCTCGTTCCAGGTTATCTGGAGGATAGTTATCAATGAGGTGGGGCAAATGCGCCAGATTCAGAATGGCATTCAAGCCATTTTTCCCCATCACCTCTTCCAGGGCCTTCATGGTGATGAGAACAATCTTATTGGCGTAATAGTACTCGCTTTTTGGAATGGGGTCCATAGCCTCTCACCGCTTAGATTAGTTTTTCCAAGGCCTCGGCCGCACGGCGCATGTCGAGGAAAATGAGACCTAACTTCGCCTGTTCGCGAGCCAGGGCCGTGAGGACTGCTTCTTCACCGACGGACATCAAGATGACGTAGCCTTTCTCGCCTTTGATGTACACCTGTTCCAAAGAGCCGCGACCCAACTCTTTAGCGATGCGCTCACCCAGAGAAAGCATGGCCGCCGACATAGCCGAAACGCGGTCTTCCTCAACGCCCTGGGGTAAGGCCGAGGCAATGCTTAAGCCGTCTACGCTGACAACTGCCGACGCCTCGATGTCGGGCGAGGAGGCTTGCAAATCACGTAAACGTTCTACCATGAGTTGGGAACGTGACTTGGTCAAAGCTCTTCACTCCTTCTGAGATGGGGTTTCCAGGTCGTTGTTTCAGAAATTTCCCCAAAAGCCTGATGCGGCCTGGCTAATTTCGTCCCAACCGATCAGGATTCCAGTATCCATCCCTGAAATATTGGACATACTGTAGCACATGCAATCAATTGTGTCAAGCAGCAAGCCTATTTTAACACAATCCTCACCGCTCGTCAGGCCAGCATGCTATAATCTTGCAGTTTTGAAATGAATGTTGGCTCTAACCCGAATGTTTTGCCAGGTGAGAGCGGGCAGGTTGAGCCGCCCGCGGCAAAACATAAGCTCAGTTTTCAAGGAGGAATATCTATGTCGAAGTTATCGGGTGATAAGTTCCTGGCGCTCCTGGCAGCCCTCAGCCTGCTGTTTGGCCTGGGGCTGAGCGCCTGCCAGGGTGGGGGCGGCGCCCCGGCCGCCCCAGCCGCCAGGGAAGTCACGCTCAAGCTGGCGTTACTGCCGGTTATCGACGCCCTGCCCATGTATGTGGCGCAAAAAGAGGGTCTGTTCGAGAAGAACGGCGTCAAGGTTGAATTCGTGCCGGTAGCCTCGGCCCCTGAACGCGATCAGCTCATCGTGGCCGGGCAGGCCGATGGAATGATTAATGAAGCCCTATCAACCGCCCTGTATAACAAAGATCAGACTCAGGTGCAGATCGTGCGCTTTGCCCGCGCCGCCACTCAAGACACCCCCCTGTTCAGCATCCTGGCCTCGGCCAAGAGCGGCATCACCAGCGTGGACGGGCTGAAGGGCGTGCCGGTGGGCATCTCCGAAGGAACCGTCATCGCCTACCTGACCGACCGCCTGCTGCAAGAAGCGGGCTTCTCGAAAGATGAAATCCAGACCATTGCCGTGCCGAAGATTCCAGACCGGTTGAACCTGCTCGGCACCGGCGAGCTGAAGGCCGGCATGCTGCCCGAACCAGCCACATCGCTGGCAATCCAGCAGGGCGCCAAGCTCATCATCGACGACTCGATCCACCCTGAATACAGCTTCAGCGTCATCGCCTTCCGCAAAGCGGTGATCGACCAATCGCCCGAGGCCATCCGCGGCTTTCTCAAAGCCATCGAAGAGGCGACTGCCCTGATTAACGCTAACCCCGCCCAGTACGGCAGCCTGTTGGTCGAGCAGAAGGTGGTTCCGCCGCCGCTGGCAAACTCGTTCAAAACGCCGAAGTTCGTCACCGCCGGGGTGCCTACCCCAGCCCAGTGGGACGATATGCTGGCCTGGGCCAAAGACAAGGGCCTGCTGACCAAAGACGTGTCCTACACTGAATCGGTCAACGGCAGCTTCCTGCCGAAGTAAATTTGAATACGGCCGCCGGACGGCTGTACGGCAGCTCCCCACTCAACCGTGGGGAAACAACTGGCGAGCTTCGCTTGCCTGGGAAGAGGGTTAATTGCGTGGATTTTGTCGCACCGGGTGCGACAAAATCCACGCACAACATCTCTTCTTTGAAAATGATCGCAGAGCGCCACGTCTGCCCCACGGTTTAATGGGGTGGCGCCGGCTGCGCTGTTCGTTGGCAGTATTCCAATTAAGGTCTGAATGATTGCAGTCGAACACCTGACTTACGCCTATCCGGGCCAAAGCGTCCCCATCTTCCAGGATTTCACCTGGCAGGCTGGGCGGGGCGAAGCCTGGGCCATCCTGGGGCCGTCCGGCGGCGGCAAGACCACCCTGCTGTATCTGCTGGCCGGGCTGCGCTTTCCCAGCGCGGGCGAAGTGCAGGTGGATGGCGAGCGCCTGACCCGCCCACGCCCGCACACTGGGCTGATCCTGCAAGATTACGGCCTGCTGCCGTGGGCCACCGTGCGCCAGAACGCCGAGTTGGGCCTGCGCGTGCGTGCTTTCTATGGCCCAGACGGCAAACACGCTCCGCAAGATTTTCGCCCCGCCCAAGACCTGGCCCCCTGGCTGGAACGCCTGGGATTAGAAGCCATCCAGGATCAATATCCGGGCCGCATCTCCGGCGGGCAGCGCCAGCGCACCGCCATCGCCCGCACTCTGGCCCTCGACCCCGACCTGCTCTTGATGGACGAGCCGTTCTCCTCGCTCGATGCGCCCACGCGGGAAGGCCTGCAAAACCTGATGCTAGAGCTGTGGACCGAGCGCCAGCAAAGCGAGCAGAAGCTAACGATGGTGATCGTGACTCACGCCATCGAAGAAGCCGCGGTGCTGGGGCGCAAAATTTTGCTCTTGGGTCGCCCACCCACCACCCACCCGCTGGTAATCGACAATCCCGCCTCGGCCGCGCCCAACTTCCGTGAGCAGCCCGCCTACCTGGAACTGGTGCGCAGCCTGCGCCGCCAACTGGAGGCCACGGCATGAAGCGCCGCGACCTGCTCCTGGCAGTGATCGGGCTGTTACTCGCCTGGCAGATCGCGGCCTGGCTGCTGCGCCAGCCCATTCTGCCCGGCCCGCTGGCCGTTTTCCAGGCTTTCGGGCGCGAGTTGTTCCGGGGCGCGCTGCTGGGCCATCTGCTCGCCAGCCTGTGGCGGGTGTTTGCCAGCACGCTGCTGTCGATTGCCGCCGCCGCCCCGGCCGGGCTGGCGTTGGGCCAATCCCGGCGGCTGAACGCCCTGCTTTCGCCGGTGATCTACCTGCTCTACCCTATCCCCAAAGTGGTGTTCGTGCCGATTGTGCTGCTGTTCTTCGGCATTGGCGACCTGCCCAAGATCGTCATCATCTTTTTGATCCTGTTCTTCCAAATCCTGGTGCTGGTGCGCGACCAGGCCGCCAGCATCCGCCCGGAATTGATCCAGAGCGTGCGCAGCCTGGGGGCCGGGCGGCGAGCGCTATTCCGCTTCGTATACCTGCCTGCCAGCCTGCCCGCTATCCTCACCGCTCTGCGCCAGAGCGTCGGCACGGCGGTGGCGGTGTTGTACGTGGCCGAACTGTTCGCCACGCAGCGCGGGCTGGGTTACTACATCTACTATAGTGGAAGCACCCTGTTCGATTATCCGGCCATGTATGCCGGCATCCTGGCCCTCAGCCTGATGGGCCTGGGGTTGTATTTTGCGGTCGATTGGCTGGAAAAGAAACTCTGCCCCTGGCAAAACGAACATCCTTAACAGCTCACCGTAGGGGAGGGTATGCGGCTACGCCGCGCCCCATCCCCTATCAGTGGCGGCTTCACTCGCCTGGAAAGAGGGGTAATCGTGGGTTTTGTCGCACTGCCTGTGACAAAACCCACGCAATGTTTCTTTTGAGGGTGATCGAAGAGCGCCATGCCTGCTCCACGGTTTAATGGGGTGGCGCCACAGCGCTTATCGAGCGCCTCAAAAAGATGTTCAGGGGATAAGCTTCGCAGAGCAAAGCTCATCGCTCGCCCCACCGCAGTTGAAGGGGGAGCTAGAACAGCAATCCAATCGAGAGCAAGACCCCGTAGACCAGGGTTAGCTGCCCGGTGCCGGCCAGGGCCAGGTTGAGCGGGCGCCCGGTTTGGGTCCACACCACCCGGTTCCACCGATAAGCCAGCGGCAGCGAGAGCAGCCCCAACAGCGCTCCCGGCCCTACCCCGCCCGCCAGCCACAGCAGCGGCAGCGCCAGGTAAGCCAGCGCCAGGCATAGGCTGTATTCCCAGCGCGTGCCGGTTTCGCCCAGGCGCACAGCCAGGGTGCGCTTACCGGCCGCCCGGTCGGTATGGATATCGCGCAGGTTGTTCACCACCAGAATGGCGACGATCAACAGCCCCATCGGGAGCGAAGCCAACCAGGCTGCCCGGCTGACTGTTCCAGCCTGGATGAAATAGGCGCCGCACACCGCCACCGGGCCGAAGAAAATGAATACCATGCCATCACCCAGGCCATAGTACCCGTATGGAAAGCGCCCGCCGGTATAGGCCAGGGCCGCCAGGATGCTGGCCGCCCCCATCAGCAGCACCGGCCAACCGCCCACCAGGATCAGGTAGGCCCCCAGAATGATCGACAGCCCAAACACCACCACCATCCCGCCCCGCACCTGGGCCGGGGTCAGCAGCCCGGCCTGAGTCACGCGCACCGGCCCCAGGCGCTCGGCTGTATCGGCTCCGCGATAATAGTCGAACAGGTCATTGGCAAGGTTAGCCCCAATTTGCAGCAGCAGGGCGGTCAGCAGGCAGGCCAGGGCCGGAAAGAACTGGAAATGACCGGCCTGGTAGGCCAGAGCCGAGCCAACGATGGTCGCGGCGGCCGAGGCGGGTAGGGTTTTGGGGCGGATGGCGAGCAACCACGGGTGCATAAAATTTCCTCAGTGGGGGTAAAATGTGCGGCTACGCCGCACATTTTACCCCCACTGAGGGTTTTTGCGTTATTTATGCGCGGCAGATCCCATTCAACCATGGTGGGGATGACTGGCAAGCTCCGCCTGGAGAGCGTCATACTTGCGCCGCCCGTTTAATCAAACCATAAACTGCGCCGGGCGAGGGCGGGCTGAATCTACGCTATAATAGCTTCTCAATGACAAGGAGACAAACAACAATGAAACGCGCCTTATTGGTGAGTATCCTGATTGCCGCCCTGGCGGCCAGCGGTTTCCCCGCCCTGGCCGCGCCGAATGCGCAAACCGGTGAAGGCCCAGCCATCCCGCTGTGCCTGCCGGGCGTATACGCCTACATCCCCGGCGACTGCCTGCCCACCGGCCCTTCAGCCTACCTGACCGGCCTGGCTCAGAAGGGCATCACCCTGCCGCTGGCCCCCCTGGTCTATACTCCCATCGATCAGACCCTGGATAAGACCGACATCCTGTACGGCGAGGTGCGCAATATGCCCGCCCCGGTCTTCGGCTCGGTAGACGACGCCGTGAAGGGCAACAAAAAGGGCGCCGTCCAAACCCTGGACGGCAACACCATTTACGTTTCGTATACCAACCCGCAGGAAATTGGTGGCAAAAAAGTCTACGAGATCGGCTCTGGGCAGTACATGACCGGCAACTTCATCACCCGCATCGGCGCGCTGCCCCAATCGCACGGCATCCTGTTCCACAGCACCCCCACCCGGCCCTTCGGCTGGGTATTGTCGTATTTCTCTGATGGGGCCAAAATTCAAACCAAGCGCACCCCCGGCAACGACAACCCCGACTTCACCGGGCGCTGGCTGAACCTGTACGACCTGGTGTGGGTGCTGGGTGAGCAGCAGGTGAAGGGCGAAACCTGGTACATGGTCAACCCCGACGAGTGGGTTCCGGGGCGGATCATCGCCCGCGTCCTGCCCAACCCCACCCCGCCGGCCGGCGTGCCGGGCGACCGCTGGATCGAGGTCAACCTGCAAGATCAAACCCTGGCTGTGTACGATAAGCGCCAGATGGTGTTTGCCACCGTCATCGCCAGCGGGCTGGAGCCGATGTGGACCCGCCCTGGCGTGTTCCAGGTCTTCGAGAAACACGAAAGCACCCCCATGCGCGGCGCGCTCGACTCGGGCAGCGGCGACGCCTACTATCTGGAAGACGTGCCATACACCATGTATTTCGATGGCGCCCGCGCTCTGCATGGGGCCTACTGGCGCTCGAAGATGGGCTACCCCCAGTCGCACGGCTGCGTCAACATGGCCGTAGGCGACGCCCATTGGCTGTTCGATTGGGCGCAGATGAAGGAGTGGGTCTACGTATGGGATCCATCCGGTCAGACTCCCACCGACCCCAGCCTGTACGGCACGGGGGGATATTAATCGGATTTGAGGCTGCGAAGTGGTAAAACCGCTCTGCAGCCTCGAATCCTGTTCCTGATGATGAATGGGGAGATCATGAAGCCTTTTGGGAAGCGCCTGATTTTAGTCGGATTACTGTTCTCGGCTCTGGCCTGTAAGCTCGTCAGCGGAGCGCCGTTGGTTACGCCGCGCGCCGACCCCACCAGCCTGCCTCAACAGCAGGCCGTTCAGGCCACGCTGACGGCTATCCTCTCGTCTCAGCCTGCGGCCGCGCAGACGCAAGGGGCAGATGCCACGGCGGCGCCCTATCTGCCGGCCAGTGGGCCTAACCCTGGCGTCACACTGGCCCCCACCTCCCCCCCCATCCCCAGCCCGACTCTGCCGCCCACTCAACCCGCCGCCCCCAACCCAGCCGACATCCAGACCCAGCAGCAAGTTTTTGATGAGCTGTGGGAAACCGTCGACGAGCATTATCTGTACCCCGATTTCAACGGGCTGGATATGCAAGCCGTCCGCCAGGAATACAACCAGCGCATCCAGGCCGGGATGACCATGACCGATTTCTACCTGGCCACGCACCAGTTCGTCGACAGCCTGGGCGACGACCACGCGACCTATTTCGCCCCAGAAGAAGCCAAGGCCGAAGACGCCG
>CAYQDU010000167.1:0-9535 GCA_964416275.1 uncultured Anaerolinea sp.
GCAGAGCGCGCATCAGGGCCGCCGCCTGGTCATCATCGGTCACGATCATCCCGCCTTCGCCGGTGGTGATCTGCTTATTGGGATAGAAGGCAAATACGCCAAAATCGCCCTGCGTCCCGGCCTGGCGGCCTTTGTAGGTTGCGCCCAGGGCCTCGCACGAGTCTTCGATCAGCTTCAGCCCAAAACGGCTGGCAATTTCCAGGAGTGGGTCCAGGTCGGCCGGCTGGCCGAACACATCCACTGGCAGCAGGGCCTTGAGCGGGCTGGAAGCCTCGGCCCCGCGGCGGGGCAGCCAGCGCCGGGCGGCGGTTCCACCGGCAGCCAGGTCTTGAGCCGCCTGGCGGGCCTGGGCCGGATCAATATTTCCGGTGCGGGGATCGATATCGACAAAGACCGGCACGGCCTGCTCGAACAGCAGGGCGTTGGCCGAGGCTACGAAAGAAAACGGCGTGGTCAGGGCCAGGTCGCCGGGGCCGAGATGGGCGGCGCGCACGCACAGGTGCAGGGCGGCGGTGCCGGAATTGACCCCAATGGCGTGCTTGCGCCCGATGAGGGCGCGGATCGAGTCTTCGAAAGCGACGATCTCGCCGCCCATGCTGAGGTTGGGCGTGCGCAGCACCGCCGCTACCGCCTCCCGCTCGGCCTGGGTCAGGTCGGGGGAGGACATGGGAATGCTGGATGAATGGGTCAAAGAAGTTTCCTTTCGAGGCTGCCCTCACCCCCGGCCCCTCTCCCAAAGGGAGAGGGGGGCAGAGGAGATGCATTGATATTTTGCATCAATTTGCCGCTCCCCTTCCCCCCGAATGGGGGGAAGGGGCCGGGGGATGAGGGGCGAGTGCGGCTTTGATTTGCGCTAATGCGCCCGGTAGATCAAGTTCTACCTCCTGGGCCGATAAGCGGATAACCCGTAGGCCAAGCGATTCTAGAATCTGTTGTCGATCTTGGTCGGCATTTTGCTGATTGGCATGGATTGGCCCATCGACTTCAACGATTAATCGCTCCGAGGGTGCATAAAAGTCGACGATAAACGGACCAATTGGATGCTGGCGGCGGAATTTGACGCCCTTTAGTTGCCTGGCGCGCAGCGCATCCCAGAGGATGGCTTCGCTTTGCGTCGGTTCCTTGCGAAACTGCCGCGCTGTTTCTACCATTTTACGATGTAATTCTGCCGGTATATCCCAGCGCGGAGGGGCCTCGTCTGGCTTTGTTGGCTCGCCTGCTTTTGCTTCTGTCGCCAGGGAAGAAGTAGGATTGCTTGAGGACGGCGCTGTCCTTGCTTGATGGCTTACCTCGCCCCTTCCCCCCATTCGGAGGGAAGGGGCCGGGGGATGAGGGGGCCAGATCGTTCCCGCCGGCACAACGCCTCTTTCCGGCACATTTTCTTTCACTGTGGCGCCGTTGCCGATGCGCGCCCCGGGGCCGATGGTCACGCGCAAATTCACCGTGGCGCCCATGCCCACCAGCGCGCCGGGGCCGATGGTCACCTCGCCGGCCAGGATGGCGCCGGGCGAGAGGTTGGCGTAGTCGCCTACCTGGCAGTCGTGCGAGACGATAGCCCCGGTGTTGACAATGCAGCCGTAGCCGAGGCGGGCTTCGCTGCCCACGTAGGCCTGGGCAAAGACCTGCACCCCAGGCGACAGGCTGGCGCTGGCCTCTACCCAGGCGGTAGGATGCACCACTGTCGGGCAGACAAACCCGGCCGTCTCCAGCTTTTCGAATATCCGCAGGCGGGTTTGCAGGTTACCAATGCCGCCCACGGCATTGATCGCCAGGCGCACTCCCTGGGCGTACAGGCGCGGCAGCTCGGCCGCTCCGCCCAGCACGGGCAGGCCCAGGATGGTCTGACCGGCGGGCAGGCCGTCGTCCAGAATTCCCACGAGGCGGTACGTTCCGAGCCGGCGCGCCAGGTCGATCAGCGCTTTGCCATGCCCGCCGCCGCCATAGATGACCAGCGCCGTGGGATCGAAGGCCGGGCCGGGCGCAGCGGCCGTAGGGGCGGGCGTTTCGAGCAGGGCGCGCACCAGGCTTTCAGTCACCAGCCGGTCGAGCGGCAGGCGTTCCAGGGCCAACCCGTGTTGGCGGGCCAGGGCCAGGGCCGGTTGGGTGATGCGCAGACCCGGCGGGCCGCCGTTGAAGGTGGATGGCGCGGCGGGCGACGCGGCGGGCGGGGCCGCCTCGACCGGCAGGGTCCAGTCGGGCTGTTCGGCCAGGTAGCACAGGGCTTCCCCGGCCTGCACGGTCTGCCCGGCCGCCAGGCGCAGCCCGACCACGTAGCCGGCGCGCTCGGCGGTCAGGTCGGCGGTGGACTTGGTGGTTTCCAGGGTCGCCAGCAGATCGCCGGCGGCCACTGGTTGGCCTTCTTGCACATGCACGGCGGCCAGCAGGGCTTCAGTTTCGTTCGGGTTGAGCAGCGGTATGGTAACAAGAAGCGACATAAGATGATGGGTCAGGGTGTGGTTGAAGCTACCCGTATCTTATACACCTGTGGGGCATTGGTGACAAGGTACAGGTTGCCGTCCAGGCCGAATTTCAGGTCGAACAGAGCGCCCTGGTAGAAGCGGGGCAGACTTTTTAGATATGTGCCGCCGGCGTCGAAGATATGCAGGCCGTTGTTATCGGCCACGTAGATACGACCTTGCCCATCTATGGCGATATCCCTGGGGTTGTCCAGTTGGCCGGGGGCCTGGCCTTTGCTGCCGAAGCGGTCGACAAACTTGCCTTGCGGGTCGAAGCGATAGACCTTGGCCAGGCTTTCATCTAATAGAAAGATGTTGCCCAAGCCGTCTACGGCCAACTGCGAAACGCGTGAAATCTCGGTTTTCTTGTATAAGCCCTGCGTAACCTGCTTTTGCCGCCAGACCGTCTGGCCGGCAGGGGACATCTTGATGAGGTCCAACTCGCCGGCCGAGGTGTGCAGGGCGTACAGGGTATTGGCCGGGTCGAGCGTCACAGCGCTCAGCCAGGTGTCGGGGAAATGACCGGGGATGGTTTGGATCAGTTTGCCGTCGGCGGTATCGAAGACCAGAATATCGCCCCGCCGGGCCACATACAGCTTCCCGGCATAGTCGGCGGCCATGTCTTCGATGGTCGTGTAATCCTGCTTATCGGGCGGCGTGTTGATGAGCAGCCGGAACTTGCCGCTGGGATCGAATTTCTGTACCCGGCCATCCTGGTAATCGGCCACAAAGATGTTGCCGTCTGGGTCAATAGCAATCTGGCGGGCATCGTCGAGCTGCCCGGCGCCGCTGCCTTGGGCCCCAAATTGCAGCAGCACGGCCGCCGGTGGGGTTGAACTGGCCTTGAATTCGGGAACCAGGGTCTGCACCTGGTTCACCATGGCCTGTCCGGTTTGCAGCGGGTCGGACGGCTCCGGTTGACCAGCCGACGAGATGAGCGAGAATACCCCAGTGGAGGCCATAATGCCCACGGCCGCCGCGAACAGGATCAGCAGAAATACCAGGGTGGTGAGCAGCGAACAGCCCGCGCTGCGCCCGGCAGTCCTGGCGGCCTCATCGATGGCCGCTCCGGAGATATTGACCACCACTGGCCGGCCTGGCCCGGCCGCGGAGGGCGGCGCATGCCTGGAACGGCGCAGTTCGGGCGGCACGACTACGCTGCTGCCGCAGTAGGCGCAGCGCAGCGAGGCTTGGTCGTCTTCGGGCGGGTCCAGGGCGGCCCCACAGGTGGGGCAGTTAAACAACTGGGGGTGAGAGGGGAATGAATCGGCCATCGGAGCGGGTTCCCTTATCTGAACTTTCCAGGCGAATCTGGCGCGGAAATGCGCCGCGCCGATCTAATGGGTTATATTTTACCTGAGATATGCGAAATCGAGCTGACTCAGGGCGTAAATTCTGGGGCTTCGGGCGAACTGGCGAGCAGGGCCACCGCCGCCAGGATCAGCCCGCCGCCCAGCAGCGAGAGCAGGGGCAGGTTTTCATGCAGCAGCAGGGCCGCCAGAAGCACCGTCACTACCGGTTCCAGCGTGGAGAGCAGCGAGGCGTCGGTAGGGCCAACGTACTTCAGGCCGGCCAGGAAGGTGGTCACCGGGATGAGGCTGGCAAATAGCACGATCCCGGCCACGGCTAGCCACCCGGCGGGGGTGGTGGGCCAATGCGGCCCCTGCACGGCGGCCATTGCGCCGTAAACCAGCCCGGCCGAAGCGAAGATAACGGTCGAAGATGGAATGGCGCTAACCTGGCGCATCACCCCCGCGCCAACCACGATGTAAACGGCATACACGATGGCGGCGCACACGGCCAGCAGCGCCCCCGTCCATTGGCCGCCCTGCGGGTTGGCGGTCAGCGCTGCGCCCAGGGTTGCCAGGGCCAGAGCGGCCGTCTTGCGCCGGGTGAGGCAGGTCTTCAGGAAGATGGTCGATAGAATTGCCACAAAGGTGGGATAGAGATAGAGCAGCAGGGCCACCAGCCCGGCCGAAGCGTAATGCAGGGCGGTGAAATAGAAAAACGATTGGCCTACATAGCCCAACCCGCCCATGCCGATCAGCGCCGCCAGCGTCCGGCCGCGCGGCATAGGCTCCCGGCGCATAATCACCAGTACGGCCATGCACAGGGTCGCCAGGCTGAAGCGCAGAAACAGCAGCGTGGCTGTGTCGATTCCAGCCGCGTAGGAAAAGCGCCCAAAGATTGCCAACGACCCAAACGAGGCGGCCGAAATCAGGATCAGAATCACGCCGGCAAGCCGGTTAGGGCCGATGTTCATTGGCCGATCAGGGCTTGCGCCGCCGCCGTAATCTGCTCGACCGAGGGCAGCGCGGCCGCTTCCAACGGCCCGCTGGCAGGGACGGGCGTGTTGGCGGCTGCCACCCGCCGGGCGGCGCGCAGAGCCGGGCCGAGGCCCTGGGCGGCGCGGGCCACGATCTCGGCCCCCCAGCCCAGGTCATACGCGCCTTCTTCCACGGTCAGCAGCCGCCCGCTGCGCCGGGCTGAGGCGATGATCGGCTCGACCTCAAAGGGGGTTAGTTGAGTCGGAACGATCAGCTCGGCAAAGATTTCCTGCTCGTAGGCCAGGCGCAGCATGGCCTGGCGGGCCATCTCGGCCATGTAGCCGTAGGCTGCCAGGGTCAGTTGGGCCGGAGGCGCGCCGCGCACTGCCAGGCGATAGGTGGGCGCAGCCTGGTTGCCAGCGATGGTCAGGTCGAATTCGTCCAGGCTGGCGGCGTCCAGCACCGACAGCAGGTACAGCAGCTTGTTCTCGACGAACAGAGTCGGGCCGTCGCCTTCCAGGATGGCCCGGCGCAGCAGCCCTCCGGGGCCGCTGTGGGGCGCGCCGCTCAGGGCAGCCGGGGCCAGCACGCGCAGCCCCGGCGCGCCCAGGAAGTGCTTTTCCAACGTCTGGCTGTGGGTTGGGCCATAACCGCGCCGCCCGCCCATGGGGGCGCGCACCACCAACGGCACACGCACCGGTTCGGCGGGGGCCTTGCCGCCGTTGTACATCCAGGTGAACTTGGCGGCATGGTTGATGAGCTGGTCAGCGGCCAGGGTGACGAAATCGCCAAACATGATTTCGACCACCGGGCGCAGCCCGCGCAGGGCCATGCCCACCGCCGCACCCACGAAGCCGCCCTCCGAGATGGGCGCCCCCCATACCCGGCCCGGAAAGGCGCTGGATAGGCCGCGTGTGACCTTGAAGGCACCGCCGTAGGGGTCAAGAATATCTTCGCCCAGCAGGATCACCCGCTCGTCGGCTTCCAGCGCGGCATGCAAGGCGCGGTTGAGATCATCCAGCACAGTTGTCATTGTGTTTCACCCAATTTTCCTGGCGAAGCCGGGAGAATTTCTATTTTTGGGGGCAGCGGGTGGCGTAGCCACCCGCCAACCCCCAAAGATTGATCTATACCGGGTAGGGATCGGCCAGCGCCTGGGCGTAGGCGTGGGCGATGGCGGCGTCTACCTGGGCCTGGGCGGTCTGGCGCTCGGCCGGGGCCAGGCGGGCGGCCTGGATCGCCAGCGGATCGCGCGCCTGGCGCATCTGGGTCACCGCCTCGGCCGGGCGGGTATCGTCGCCTTTGGAGTGCGGCCCAAAGCGGCAGGTGTGCAGGATCAGGGCCCGCGGGGCGGCCTGGGCGCGCGCCTCGGCCAGCCGGGCGGCGGCAACAGGCTGGATTTCCAGCACGTCGCTGGTATCCAGTTCGTAAACGGGGATGCCAAAGGCGGCGAAGCGCGCCGCAATGCTGCCCGCCAGGCCCTGCTCGATGGGCGTGGTCTGGGCAATGCGGTTGTTTTCGACCACGTACAGGATCGGCGCGCCCCACAAGGCGGCCAGGTTCAGCGCCTCGTACACTGCGCCTTCGCCCAGCGTGCCATCGCCCAGGAAGACTACCGTCGCCGCCCGGCTGCGCTTGACCTTCTCGGCCAGGGCCATGCCGGTCGCCACCGGGGCAATTCCGCCCTGCACGCCGTTGGAGTAGAAATTGCGCCAGTGCAGGTGCTGGCTGCCGCCCCGCCCGCCGCATACGCCGCTGGCCCTGCCCATCAGCTCGGCAAACAGCGCCCGCATATCGCCGCCATAGGCCAGGAAATGCCCATGACAACGGTGATTGCTGAACACCACGTCATCGGTTTCCAGGCAGCTTAACACGCCTACCGCGTTGGCCTCTTGGCCCAAATAGGTGTGGGTGGTGCCGAAGAACACGCCTTTAGGGAAGTTCTCCAGCACGGTTTCCTCGAACCGGCGGATGGTATATAACTGGGTGTAGATTTCGAGATTATCCATTTTGCTCGGTCAATGTTTTGGGGGCGTCGTGGGGCGCAGCTCCATAACGCTCAAAAACGTGAATTTACATGAACAATAGGGCCACGCCCACCATTGCCAGGAGCGTTCCGGCCACCGACTGCCAGCCGAAGCGTTCTTTGAAGGCGAAGTAGGCCACCGGCAGCAGGATGATGGGCGAGAGCGAGGTCAGGGTGCTGGCGACGCCCACCGCGGTGTGCTGCACGGCATACAGCGACAGGGTGACTCCGGCAAACGGCCCGAAGAACGAGCCGCCCAACGCCTGCGCCACCGCCCTGGGCTGGGCGACAAACTGGCGCACAGTCTTTCGGGCCTGCCCGGCCAGCAGGGTCAGCGTCCACAAGATCAGGGCGGCGGTGACCATGCGCATCAGCGTGCCGGACAGGGCCGGGAAGTCTCCGCCCAACCCCATGCGGGCCGTCACCAGGCCCAGGGCCTGCCCGGCAGCCGCGCCCAGCCCACACAGCAGGCCCCAAAGGTAATTACGGCGAGCTGTGTCGCGGGCCAGGCGCGCTGCGCTGTCTGCAGCGGCGGCATTGGCCGGCGCGGTGGGCGGCTGCGGGCGGTCGCGAATCACCCAGGCGATTCCGGCCAAGGTCAGGCTCATGCCGGCCAATTCCAGCGGGCTGAGGGTTTCGCCGGTCAGCAGCCAGGCCGCCACGGCTGAAATAGCCGGGGCCAGGGCCATCATCAGCATCGTCAAGCGCGCCCCAATCCAGGCATAGGCCTGGAACAGGAACATATCCCCGATCACCAGGCCCAACACGCCAGAAATCGTCAGCCACAGCCAGCGCTGCGGTTCGGCGTGCAGCGGCAGGGGCGTGCCGGTCAGCAGATGGGCCAGCAGCAGCCAGCCCACTGCCAGCGCCAGGCGCAGCCGGTTGAGCGCCACCGACCCCACCTTACGGCTGGCGAGCGAAAAGAATGACGACGAAGCCGAGAACATAACCGAGGTCAGCAGCCCGGCGATTTCACCCAGGTAATTGGTCACAATGTTTTTCCTTGATCTACGCCAGGGGCGCTGCCCATGAATTCTTCCATCGTGGCATGGCCCGGCTGGCTGATGCCCTCCCGCCGCACGACCTTGAGCAGGGTCAGGGCCAGGATTTTTAAATCCAACCCCAGCGACCAGTGATCGACGTACCACACGTCCAGCCGGAAGCGGTCGTCCCAGTCCAGGGTGTTGCGCCCGTTTACCTGCGCCCAGCCGGTTATGCCGGGCAAGACGTGGTGGCGGCGGGCCTGTTCGGGCGAGTAGCGCTCCAGGTACTGCATCAACAGCGGGCGCGGGCCTACCAGGCTCATCTCGCCGCGCAGCACGTTGAACAGTTCGGGGAGTTCATCCAGGCTGGCGGCGCGTAAAAAGCGCCCCAGGCGCGTCAAGCGCTCGGCGTCGGGCAGCAGATTGCCCTGCGGATCGCGGGCGTTGGTCATGGTGCGAAATTTATAAATGTAAAACGGCTGCCCCCAGTAGCCGGGGCGGCGCTGGCGGAACAGCACCGGCGCGCCGTGCTTCAGGCGCACCAACCCGGCCAGGAGCAGTAAGAGCGGCGAGAGAACCGCCAGCCCCGGCAGGGTCAGCAGCAGGTCGAACAGACGCTTCAGGCGCGGAACGCCGGTAGGAAACAGCACCATAGTTTATGTCTTAGGTTTGGGGGAGTTGTGGGGCGCAGCCCCACAACTCCCCCAAACCTATAACTTTCTCCTGGCGAAGTCGGGAAACCTGATTTCCCGTGTTCATCCGCGGAAATCCGGGTCTGGCAGTTGGATGGATTGCAGCTTTTGGAGCGTTTGCATTAGCTCGGCGCGCCAGTCTTCCAGTTCTTCGTACTCCAACCACAAGGCAAACTTGCCCACCCGCACCGCCGGGCTGAGGGCTGGCAGGTCGGCCGGGATGTGACCTTCCTGGAAGCGCAGCACCAACTGGCCGCCCTCGGCCACGATGGAGGCCAGCCCGGCCCGCTCGGCCAGCAGCTTGACCTTAAGCTGGAAGAACAGGTTTTCCACCGCCTCCGGCGGCGGGCCAAAGCGATCTTTGAACTCATCCACCAGGGCGTCCAGCTCGTTGGAGGCGCGCATATCGGCCATGCGGCGGTAGAGACCCAGGCGCACGGTCTTATCCGGCACGTATTCGGCCGGGATGGCGACCGCCAGCGGCAGTTCGACGTTGATTGGGGTGAGCTGCACGTTGAGGGTGTTGGGGATCGTCCCGGCTTCTGGCAGGCCCTGCTCTTTGCGCAGCTTGCGCACCGCGCTCGACAGCATGGCCGTGTACAGGTGGAAGCCAATCGATGCGATGTTGCCGTGCTGGCGCGTGCCTAAGATATCGCCCGTGCCGCGAATCTCCAGGTCGCGCATGGCGATGCTGAACCCGGCCCCCAGTTGGGTGTTCTCGGCGATAGTGTCCAGGCGCAGGCGGCCTTCGGGGGTGGGCGTTTTTTGCTTGTGGCGGAAGAAATAGGCGTAAGCCCGTTGGGCCCCGCGCCCCACCCGGCCGCGCAGTTGGTACAACTGGGCCAGGCCAAAGGTGTCGGCTCGATCTACGATCAGGGTATTGGCATTGGGGATGTCGAGGCCCGACTCGATGATCGAGGTGCACAGCAGTACATCCACCTCGCCTTCCGAGAAGGCTTCCATTTGCTTCGCCAGCTCGCCTTCGTTCATCTGCCCGTGGGCGATGGCGATGCGCGCTTCGGGGGCCAGCTGCTTGAGGTGGGTGTGCATAGCGCCGATGGTCTGCACCCGGTTGTGGACGAAGAACACCTGCCCGCCGCGCTCCATCTCG
>CAYQDU010000168.1:0-9494 GCA_964416275.1 uncultured Anaerolinea sp.
AGACGGTGATGATCACCGGGGATAACCCGCTGACCGCGGCCGCCATCGCCGCCGAAGCCGGGGTGGATGATTTTCTGGCCCAGGCCACCCCAGAGGCCAAGCTCAAGCTGATCCGCGAGTACCAGGCCGGTGGGCGCCTGGTGGCGATGACCGGCGACGGTACGAACGACGCCCCAGCCCTGGCCCAGGCCGATGTGGCCGTGGCGATGAACACCGGCACCCAGCCGGCGCGTGAAGCCGCCAATATGATCGACCTGGACAGCAACCCCACCAAGCTGATTGAGATCGTCGAGATCGGCAAGCAGCTTCTGATGACCCGCGGCGCCCTGACCACCTTCAGCATCGCCAACGATGTAGCCAAATACTTTGCCATCATCCCGGCCGCCTTTGTGGGCGTATACCCGGCGCTGGGGGCCTTGAACTTTATGCGCCTGGCTACTCCCCAGAGCGCCATTCTTGCAGCGGTGATCTTCAACGCTCTGATTATCGTCGCCCTGATTCCGCTGGCCTTGCGGGGCGTCCCCTACCGTCCAAAACCGGCCGAGGCGCTGCTGCGCGAAAACCTGTTGATCTACGGGCTGGGCGGGCTGATCGCCCCGTTTATCGGGATCAAGCTGATCGACCTGCTGCTGGCGCTGCTTAAGCTGGCCTAAGACCTGATTCAACCATGAGGAGGCGTGCCATGTCAGGTAAAACTACGGTTTCGATCCGCCGGATTGGGAAATGGGCGCTGGCCGGATTGCCAATCCCCATCGTCGTGGTGGCTTCGTTCTTTCCGCTGGGGCATCTGTTCCAGCAGGCCCTGATTGGGTTTGTGCTGATCTGGTTTCAGCTCAGCCTGATGCTGGGGCTGATTACCTGAAGGATGTGGATCGCATGAAGAAAAGTTTTCTACGGACAAACTGGCTGGCTTTCTACTTGCTCATCGGCGGTTTCATGGCTGCCTTATATCGGCTGACCCAGGCTGCGCTGCCAGAAACCGACCGGATCGGCATGGGGATCGGGCTGTTCCTGCTGTTCTACTGGCTGTGCCTGCGCTGGCTCAGCGCCAACGCCGCGGCCATGCAGGCAGAAGACTTCGAGAAAAGCATGGGGCCTCATCCCCGCGGCGGCAAACGGGACGCCGCCAACGGGCAGCGCTCCACGAAATCAAAGAAAGGATAGATCGTATGCTGGCGCAGTTGAAACCGGCTTGTGTAATTCTGATCGCCCTGACTCTGCTGACCGGGTTGGTTTACCCGGCCCTGGTAACGGGCCTGGCGCAGCTGATCTTCTCGCCCCAGGCCAACGGCAGCCTGATCGAACGCGACGGGCAGGTGATCGGCTCGGCGCTGATCGGCCAGCCCTTCAGCGCGCCGGGCTATTTCTGGGGCCGGCTTTCGGCCACCCGGCCGTTCCCGTATAACTCGGCCGCCTCGGCCGGCTCGAACCTGGGGCCGACCAACCCCGCCCTGCTCGCCGCCGCCCAGGCGCGCCTGGCCGCCCTGCGCCAGGCCGACCCGCAAAACCGCTTACCCGTCCCGGTAGACCTGGTGACGGCTTCGGGAAGCGGGCTGGACGGCCAGATTTCCCCCGCCGCGGCCTACTATCAGGCCAACCGGGTAGCGCGGGCGCGCCAGATCGACCCGGCCCAGGTCATCGCCCTCATCGAGCAGTATGCCGAAGGGCGGCAGCTTGGATTTCTGGGAGAGCCGCGCGTCAACGTGCTGGCGCTGAACCTGGCGCTGGATCGCGTCGCTCCGATCCGCCAGACCGCGATAGAATCAACCTTGAAGTAAAGCCAGGTCTTCCGGCTTCGCCGGGAAAATCTCTATATTGGGGAGTTGGCGGGTGGCTACGCCACCCGCCAACTCCCCAATATAGATCAAATCCCGCCTGCGGCGGAAGAGCCGTAAAGCGCTTATCTTGCGGAGTGCCGATGGAAACAGGGACGACCCGACCCAATCCCGATCAGCTTCTGGCGCGCATCCAAAGCGAGACCCGGCAGGCTCAGCGCGGCAAGCTGAAAATCTTCCTGGGCTACGCGGCCGGGGTGGGCAAGACGTTCGCCATGCTGGAAGCCGCCCACCAGCGCAAGGCCGAAGGCGTCGATACAGTAGTGGGATACATCGAGACCCACGGGCGGGTAGAGACCGAAGCGATGCTGCGCGGCCTGGAAGCGCTGCCGCGCCGGCAGGCCGCCTATCGCGGGGTGACGCTGTCGGAGTTGGATACAGACGCCATCCTGGCCCGCCGCCCGCAGTTGACGCTGATCGACGAGCTGGCCCATACCAACATACCCGGGTCGCGCCATCCGAAGCGCTATCAAGACGTGGAGGAAATCCTGGCGGCCGGGATCAACGTTTACACCACGCTCAATATTCAGCACCTGGAAAGCCTCAACAACGTCATCACCCAGATTACCGGGATCGTGGTCCGCGAGACGATTCCAGACCGGGTCATCGACGCGGCGGACGATATCGAACTGGTCGATCTGCCGCCCGACGAGCTGCTTCTGCGCCTGAAAGATGGCAAAGTCTACATCCCCGAACAGGCCGCGCGGGCCATCCAGCGCTTCTTCCGCAAAGGCAACCTGACCGCCCTGCGCGAGCTGTCGATGCGGCGCGCCGCCGAGCGGGTGGACGACCAGATGCGCGATTATATGCAGGTGGAAGCCATCCCTGGGCCGTGGCCGGCGGCCGAACGGCTGATGGTTTGCATCAGCCCCAGCCCGCTGGCCGAACGCCTGGTGCGCTCGGCCCGCCGCCTGGCCGACGAGCTGAAGGCCGAATGGCTGGCCGTGTATGTAGACCTGCCCGGTCACGCCCGGCTGCCGTCCGAGCAGCGCGCCTGGGTGAACAAGATGCTGATGCTGGCCGAAGAGCTGGGCGGGCGGGCCGTCACGCTAACCGGCAACTCGGTTTCCGAAGTAGTCTTGAAATACGCCAGAGAGCATAACGTGACCAAGATCATCGCCGGTAAGCCGCTGCACCCCTACTGGCGCGACGTGCTGGTCGGCTCGGTAGTCGACGATCTGGTTCGCTCCAGCGACAAGATCGACGTTTATATCGTCAGCAGCGATGCCGAAGACAAACCGTTTTCGCATGGCGGGCGCGCCCGCTCGCCCGCCGGGCTTGGAAAACGCTATGCCGCGGCGCTGGCGATCGTCGCCGCCGCGTCTCTGCTCAGCCGCCTGATCCATCCGTTCATCTCCCCAACCAATCTCGTTATGGTGTATCTCTTGTCGGTGGTCGTCACGGCTGCGTTTCTGGGGCGCGGGCCGTCCATCCTGGTTTCGTTCCTGGGGGTCATTGTTTTCGACTATTTCTTCGTTCCTCCCTACCTGACCCTGGCCGTTTCGGATACCGAGTATCTCCTCACGTTTATGGGGCTGCTGGGGGTCGGGTTGGTGATCAGCGAACTGACCGCCCGGGTGCGCGACCGGGCGGAAGTGGCCCAACGGCGCGAAGCCGAAACCGCCACCCTGTACGCCCTCAGCCGGGATTTGTCGGTGGCCGAAGGGCCGGAAGAGATCGCCAAAGCGGTCATCGAAAACATCGGCCATACGTTTGATCGCGAGGGGATCATCCTCCTGCCAGACAAAGATGGCAGCGCCGGCCTGAAGCCTTATCTCTCGAACCCCAATTTCGCCCTGGAACAAAACGAACTGGCGGTAGCCACCTGGGCTTACCGCACGGGCCAGTCGGCCGGGCGGGGGACAGACACGCTGGCGGCCGCAGAGGCCCGCTTCATCCCCCTCAAAACGATGAACGGGGTCATCGGGGTGTTGGGCCTTCGCCCCAGAAATGCAGACGCACCCCTATCGGCCGATCAGCGCCGATTGCTGGAGACTTTCGCCAGCCAGGCCGCGCTTGCCATCGAGCGCGCCCGCCTGGCCGAACAGGCCCAATACGCCCAGCTCTTGCAGGCAGCCGAACGGCTTCAGACCGCGCTGCTGAATTCCATCTCACACGACCTGCGCACGCCGCTGGTCTCGATCAAAGGGGCCTTGACCAGCCTGGCCGAAGACGGCCCGGCCATGGACGCAGAAATCCGCCAGCGGCTGGTTGAAACCGCAGTCGAAGAAGCCGACCGCATGAACCGGCTGGTGGGCAATCTGCTGAACATGACCCGTTTAGAGGCCGGGGCGATGCAGGTGATCAAACAACCGGGAGATATCCAGGATGCAATCGGCACCGCCCTGGAAAACCTGGGAGAGCGCGCCAACGACCACGCCATTGCGGTCACCGTTCCAGACACCCTGCCGTTGATCCCGATGGATTTTGTCTTGATCGTTCAGGTATTGGTAAACCTGATTGATAATTCGCTGAAGTATTCCCAGCCAGGAACCCGGATCGAAATTCAAGCCCATCGAAACGGCGATCTGATGCAGATGGAGGTCAGCGACCAGGGGGTCGGCATTCCAGCCGGCGACCTGGAGCATATTTTCGATAAATTCTATCGCGTCCAGCGCCCGGAAAACATCAGCGGCACCGGGCTGGGGTTATCGATCAGCAAAGGCATCGTCGAGGCGCATGGCGGGCGAATCTGGGCGCTCAATCGTCCCGGCGGCGGGGCCGTGGTGGCATTTACCCTGCCTCTGGACGAGAAATTGGAGGTCACCCAATGACCGAGCTGGGACTGCGGGTTCTGGTGGTGGATGACGAGCGCGCCATCCGGCGCTATCTGAACGCGGCGCTCAACGCCCAGGGCAGCGTAGTGATCGAAGCTGCCGACGGAGAAAGCGCCCTGCGGGCGGCCGCCCTGGAGCGGCCCGACATTATCATCCTCGATTTGGGCCTGCCGGACATCGACGGGGTTGAGGTCACCCGGCGGATTCGTGAATGGTCGCAGGTACCGATCATTTTCCTATCGGTGCGCGAGCAGGAGAGCGATAAGATTGCCGCCCTGGACGCTGGCGCCGACGATTACCTGACCAAACCCTTTGGCACCGGGGAACTGCTGGCCCGCATCCGGGCGGCGGTCCGGCGCGCCTCTCACCCCGAAAATGAGCCGGTCATCGAAACAGGCAATCTCAAAATCGACCTGGCCCGCCGGCGGGTAACCGTGGATGAAGTCGAGATCGCCCTGACCCCCATCGAATACGACATTTTACGGCTTCTGGCGCAAAGCATCGGCAAGGTGCTGACCCACAAGCAGCTGCTCCAGCACGTGTGGGGCCAGACGTATGGCGATGATCTGCACCTGCTGCGGGTCAATGTCAGCAACCTGCGCCGCAAGATCGAGCCAGACGCGACCCGCCCGCATTACATCCTCACCGAAGCGGGCGTCGGCTACCGGCTGCGTTCAGCCTGGCCCGATTCCAGGCAGGCCTGACCGCCGCCCACGCCGCAATCCCGAATATTCATTCCGGGGTATAATCTTCACGCAAAGAAGATATCGATGGGGGCCGCCGCGCAGCCGCCCCCATAATGGCCCCCCCACCTGCGGCGGAAGCGCCATAATCTCTACTTCAAACCTCAAAGGAACCTGACCCTATGACCAGCACCGTATACTTCGGCTCGGCCCGCCAGGCGCGGCTGAGCGCCAAAGAAACCCTGCCCGCCAAGCTCGACCTGATCATCGACCGCCTGCGCCTGCGCGAGCGGGTCAAAGACGAGCGAGTAGTCATCAAAATGCACACCGGAACCGGCATCGGCTACTCCACCGTCCACCCCATCTTCGTTCGCAAGGTTGTCCAGGCCATCAAAGACGGCGGCGGCCAGCCCTTTATCGCCGACGTAACCTGGGACGTAGAAGGCGCCGAGACCCGCGGCTACACCCACGAAACCCTGGGCTGCCCCATCTACCCCGCCGCCGGGCCAGACGACCGCTACGTCTACCGCCACGAACACCCCTTCAAAAACATCCAGACCTGGGAGCTGGCTGGCATGATCCAGGACGCCACCTTCCTGGTCAACCTGGCCCACGTCAAGGGCCACCCAAGCTGCGGCTTCGGGGCAGCCTTCAAAAACCTGGCCCTGGGCTGCATGGCCGGCCCCACCCGCAGCGCCATGCACGACACCATGCACTTCGACCCCTACTGGTTCCCCGAATACTGCCCCAGCGAAGCCGACCGCCAGGCCATCCTGGATGCCTGCCCCTTCCAGGCCATCGTACCAGACAAACACCGCCCCGACCACCTGCACCTGCACCCCGAAGAATGCAACGCCTGCGGGCGCTGCCTGCAGGCGGCCCCGCCCGGCAGCCTCAAGATCAGCCCGGTCAACTTCCACGCCTTCCAGGA
This sequence comes from uncultured Anaerolinea sp., assembly GCA_964416275.1. Lineage (GTDB taxonomy): Bacteria > Chloroflexota > Anaerolineae > Anaerolineales > UBA4823 > RBG-16-57-11. Next base: position 6,227 of record CAYQDU010000168.1, read on the forward strand.
AGCTTGCGCCATCAGCACGGCCATCACCCTGTCCACCTTCCAGCCGGGCAAAGCCGTCCACCTCAGCCTCGCCACCCACATGACCCCCGTGTGCGACTGCTTCGGCTTCACCAGCCTGCCCATCCTGCCCGACTGCGGCATCCTCGGCTCCGATGACATCGTCGCCATCGACCAGGCCGCCCTCGACCTGACCGCCAACACCCCGCTGATCGAAGAAAACGTGCCAACCGGCATGGAAATCCACACCCGCCAGGGCCACCCCTTCCGCTGGCTGCACGGCCCGCTGAAAGACCCCTACAAGGTGCTGGAATACGGCGCGGCCCTGGGCCTGGGCAGCCAGCAGTACGAGCTGATCGACGTACTGCCGGTAGAACAATTCGTGCGCGGCCCGGCCGGATATATCCCCGCCATGTGATGATATAATATCATCGTGGCTTTTCCGGCTTTGCCGGGACAAATTATCTTTTTGGGGAATTGCGAGGCTGCGCCTCGCAATTCCCCAAAAAGACAGAAAAGTTCCCGCCTGCGGCGGAAGCGCCAATAATGAGTTAGGGAGAAATTACCATGCGTCTGACGGGCAAAAAAATCGCCATCCTACTGGCCGAGGGCGTCGAAGACCTCGAATTCTACGTGCCGATGATGCGCCTGCAAGAAGAAGGCGCCGAAGTGCTGGCCGCCGGGCTGGACCTCAAACCCGTGCGCGGCAAGAACGGGCTGGAGATCAAACCCACCGTCGCCATCGCCGATCTGAAAGCCGACGAGCTGTTCGCCCTGCTGCTGCCTGGCGGCTGGGCGCCAGATAAGCTGCGCCGCTACCCGGTCGTCACCGACCTGGTACAGGCCGTCAACGCCAGCGGCAAAACCGTCGCCACGATCTGCCACGGCGGGCTGATCGCCATCTCGGCCCACATCGTCCAGGGCCGGCGCGTCACCGGCTCGCTGGGCATCAAAGACGACCTGGTCAACGCCGGGGGCGTGTGGGTCGACGCGCCCGCCTTTCGCGACGGCAACCAGGTCTGGGGCCGGGTCGTGGCCGACATCCCCGATTTCTGCCGCGAGCTGATCCAGGCCCTCACCCAGGCCGTCTGAGAGTCGAATGGTCGAAAACCGGCCCCCCAACTGGCCCGCCCAGCAAATGTTGGAGGCCTGGACCCGCTTCATCAACAGCGGCGAGGTGAATGCAGCCGTAAACCCGATGATCGCCGCCTCGTGGAAACGCTGCTACGCCAAAGTCAACCCCATCCAGCCCGCCAACCCGGTTCGCCTGAACCCCACCCACCTGTTAAGCAGCCAGGTGGCGAGCTTCGATTTAATCTCGATAGCTCGCCCCATCATGGAAGACATCCACCAATACATCGAAAAATTGGGGCTGGCGATTGTGCTGGTCAACAGCGCCGGCTGCATGCTCGACCGCCTGGGCAGCGGCCCGGTCGCCGCCTGGCTGGATGAATGGGGCCTGACCCCTGGCGCCATTCTGACCGAAGAACTGCTCGGTACCAACGCCGTGGGCCTGGCCCTGGCCGAGCGCACCGCCGTCGAAGTGATCGGCGCCGAACATTACCTGCACCACCTGCACCCGGTAGCCGGCGTAGCCGCCCCCCTGTTCGACCTGAGCGGGCGGCTGCTGGGCGGGCTGGGCCTGGTCATGCCCTACGACCAATACCACGCCAGCTACCTGGGCCTGATCGCCGCCAGCGGGCGGGCCATCGAAGCCCAACGCCAGTCCGACACGCTGCTGGCCGAGCAGAACAGCCAGTTGGCCCAGCTCAATACCATCCTCTCCTCCATCTCCGACGGCATCCTGGTATGGAACGCCCAGCGCACCCTGCTGCACGCCAACCAGGCCGCCAGCCGCATCCTCGACGCGCCCATCGACGCCCTGCTGGGCCGGCCGGTCGGCTCGCTGTTCACCCTGCCCCCGTTCATCTACGAAGCCATCGACCAACGCAACCCCCTGTCCGACGTTGAAATCAGCATCAGCGACGGGGCCCACAGCATCACCTGCATGGTCAACCTCGACTTCGTATTCAAAAAAAGCGAACTGCAGTGGATCATCGTCACCCTGCACTCCGATAAACACGGCCGCCCGGCCAGCACTAACCAGGCGGGCGTCAACCCGGCGCCGATCCTGGAAGAACTGCCGGGCGAATCGCCCCAAATCCAGCAGGTGCGCAACTTCGCCACCTCGGCCGCCCGCACCCGGGCCAGCGTCCTCTTGCGCGGCGAAACCGGCGTCGGCAAAAACACCCTGGCCAACATCATCCACCGCCTCAGCCCGCGCCGCGAAGGGCCGTTTGTGGCCCTGGCCTGCTCCTCGCTGGCCTCCGACCAGCTCACCCGCGAGCTGCTGGGCTACGAAGAAGCCCCCGAAGGCCGCCGGACCACCGTCCGGCCCAGCAAATTCGAGCTGGCCCAGGGCGGCAGCCTGTTCCTGCAAGACGTAGACGCCCTGCCGCTGGAACAGCAGGCCATCCTGATGAACGCGGTCGAAACCGGTAAAATCCAACCCATCGGCAGCCACCGCAGCATCAACATCGATGTGCGCGTCCTGGCCTCCACCCAGGTCGACCTCGAAAAAATGGTCACCCAGGGCAGCTTTCGGGCCGACCTGTACTACTGGCTCAGCACCCTGATGGCCACCCTGCCGCCGCTGCGCGAACGCCCGCGCGACGTGATCCTGATAGCCGAGCGCATCCTGCGCCGCCTGGCGCAGCAGTGGGGTGCGCCCAAAATCTCGCTCGAAACGGGCGTGATGAACGTATTCAAATCCTACACCTGGCCAGGCAACGTGCGCGAGCTGGAAGCCGTGCTGGGCCGGGCCACGGCCCAACTGGGCAACCGCACCACCATCACCCTCGAAATGATCCCGGCGTCCATGCGCTACGCCGTCCAACCCACCCCGGCCTACGAACCCGAACGCCCCGAAGTGCAATCCATGCTCGACATCGAGCGCGAGACCATCCTGCGCGCCGCCCAATACTGCTGCGGCAACGTGACGCTGATGGCCAACACCCTGCAAATCAGCCGCACCACCCTCTGGCGGCGAATGCGCGAATTCGGCATCTCGCCCAAAGACTACCGCCCCACCAACCACCCCACCCGCTAACCGCATCGATGTGGATTTTGGCGCACTTCGTGCGCCAAAATCCACGATTAATCCTCTTTCCAGAGGTACTATTTTTGGGAAAATGGGCGGCGTAGCCGCCCATTTTCCCAAAAATAGAAAAAATCCCCGCCTTCGGCGGAAGAGCCAAAAATGAATACCGCA
>CAYQDU010000169.1:0-9483 GCA_964416275.1 uncultured Anaerolinea sp.
CGGTTTCGTAGGCCGCCAGCACCCGCTCGCGCCCGGCGAAGGCGCTGACCAGCATAATCAGGGTCGAACGGGGCAGGTGGAAGTTGGTAACCATGGCCTGCACCAGGCGGTAGGTATAGCCGGGCAGGATGTACAGGTCGGTGGGGCCTTCGAAGGGGGCCACGATCTGCCCAGAGCCTTCCGCCGCCCGGGCCGCGCTCTCCAGGGTGCGCACGCTGGTGGTGCCGACCGCGATCACCCGCCCGCCGGCGGCCCTGGCCTGCAGGATGGCCTGGGCGGTTGCGGGCGGCAGGCTGCACCACTCGGTGTGGATGCGGTGTTCCAGGGGGCTGGCCTCGGTCACCGGGGCGAAGGTGTCCAGCCCAACGTGCAGGGTGACGGCGGCGAAGCCTACCCCCTGGGCCTGGAGCTGCGCCATCAGCCCCGGCGTAAAGTGCAGCCCGGCGGTGGGGGCGGCGGCTGATCCGGGGGTGCGGGCGTAGACCGTCTGGTAGCGTTCGGGGTCGCTCAGGGGGGTGTGAATGTAGGGCGGCAGGGGCGTATGGCCCACGGCGGGCAGGTAGGGTTCCACCGGCTCGGCGAAGCGCACCTGGCGGCGCGGGCCGTCCAGCACGGCGGCGATCTCGGCCTGCGGGCCGCCATCGACTTGCAGGCGCCGGCCAACCTTCATGCCGCTGCCGCCCACCAGGGCTTCCCAGGTGAGGGCGTCCACCCGGCGCAGCAGCAGCAGCTCCACCTTGCCGCCGCCGGGCAGCTTGCGGGCGTACACCCGGGCCGGGATGACCCGCGTCTCGTTCAACACCAGCAGATCGCCGGGGCGCAGATAATCGCCCAGGTCGTAGAAACGGCGGTGAGCCAGTTCAGCGCCGGAACGATGCAGCACCAGCAGGCGGGCATGGTCGCGCGGCTCAGCCGGGGTCTGGGCGATGCACTCCGGCGGCAGGTCGTAGTCGAAATCGGAAGTCAGCACGTTATTTCCATAGCCTTATGATGAGATTGAGCAGAACGGTCAACACCACCGAGAGCAGCAGCGAAGTCCCCAGGGCGACGACGCAGGTCATTCCGCCGCTTTGCAGGCGAATATCGCCCGGCAGCTGCCCCGGCGTGAGGCCCGCCCGCGCCGCCAGGTAGACCAGCCCGCCGAGGACGAGGCAGACCGCGCCCATGCCAATGAAGAGGCGAGCTATGCCAAGCCAGAAGTCATTCATCGTTACGTCACCACAGCAGACAAAAATAATTTCCACGCCGCAACACAAATACGATTAAGAAGCCTACAACAACTTCGGCTGCTCATCCTTCGGATAGACCAGGCCCAGGTGTTCATAAGCCCGCTGGGTGGCAACCCGGCCCTGGGGAGTGCGCCCCAAAAAGCCCAATTGCAGCAGGTATGGCTCCACAACGTCCATCACCGTGTCTTGCTCCTCGCTGATCGAGGCGGCGATGGTGGACAGCCCCACCGGGCCGCCGTGGTAGTTCTCGATGATGGTGCGCAGCACCCGCCGATCCATATCGTCCAGGCCCAGGGCGTCCACGTCGAGCAGGTCGAGGGCCTGGCGCGAGACCTGGCGGGTGATGACCCCGGCCGCCCGCACCTCGGCGTAATCGCGCACCCGGCGCAGCAGGCGCAGGGCCACGCGGGGCGTGCCGCGCCCGCGCCGGGCGATCTCGTCGACCCCATCGGATTCGGCTTCGATGCTCAACTGGCCGGCCGCCCGGCTGACGATGGTCTGCATGGCAGGCAGGTCGTAGAAATCCAGGCGATAGGTGGCCCCAAAGCGGGCCCGCAGCGGGGCGGAAAGCAGCGCCAGGCGGGTGGTGGCCCCGATGACCGTGAAGCGCGGCAGGCGCAGGCGGATCGAGCGCGCCGACGGCCCCTTGCCGATGACAATATCCAGCACGAAGTCTTCCATGGCCGGGTACAGCACTTCTTCGATGGCCCGGCCCAGGCGGTGCACCTCGTCGATGAACAGCACGTCGCCGGCGCGCAGGTTGCTCAGGATCGCCACCAGGTCGCCGGGGCGTTCGATAGCCGGGCCGGAGGTGATCTTGATGTTGACGTTCATCTCGTTGGCGAGGATGTGGGCCAGGGTGGTCTTGCCCAGGCCGGGCGGGCCGTAGAACAAGACGTGATCCAGCGGCTCGCCGCGCTTGCGGGCCGCATCGATCAAGATTTGCAGGTTCTCTTTCACGCGCTCCTGCCCAATCAGGTCAGACAGGCGCTTGGGGCGCAGGGCCGCGTCCAGGCGGTCATCGGGCTGCGATTGCGAGTTTACCAGGCGTTCGGGGGAATCGGTCATGCGGGGGATTATAACCCGAAAGAGAAACAAGATATAATAAACGTCGCCGGGCTAAAAGAAACCCTGTTCGGAGAGAAAAATTCTCGCCTGTGGCGGAAGAACCGTACAAATTCCAGCGGAAGGGAAACGGATGAGCCAGGATTTTACGATTCGCAGCGTTGACCCCGATCACGACATCCCGACTCTGGCCGGGTTGATGGCCGAGATCGAGATCGTCGATCAGGCAGGCAACGACCCCAGCCCGGAGGCGGTGCAGCGCCAGTTGAGCTGGCGCGGCCACGACCCGCGCCAGGATCGCTGGCTGGCCGAGGCCGGCGGCGCGGCGGTGGGCCACGCCTGGCTGTTTGCCCAGTCGGCGCAGCGGGCGGTGGTGTACGCGGCGGTGCATCCGCAGCGCCGGCGCCAGGGGCTGGGCCGGGCGCTGCTCCAGCAGGCCATCCAACGCGCCCGCAAGATCGGGGCGGCGCAGATTGCCAGCGAGACGGAAGCCAACAACGAAGCCGGGAATGCCTTCCTGCAAAAGATGGGCTTCGCCCCGGCCGGCCACACCCGCTTCCTGCGCGCCCCGGCAACCCTGGCCCTGCCTGAACCGGAATGGCCGCAGGGTTTCCGGGCGCGGGCCATGCGCGGGGAGGAGGACCTGCCCCTGCTGGCGCAGGCTTCCAACCGCTGCTACGCCGATCTGTGGGGCCACATGGAAAACACCGAACCCGCCACGGTCGAATTTTTTCAAGACCTGCTGCAACGCTACCCCGGCTATATTCAATACGAAGGCGCATTCCTGGTGTTTGCCCCAGACCATTCAGTGATCGGGTTATGCCCCACCCGCCTGGGGCCGGAAAACCCGCCGGCCAGCGGGCGCGAGAAAGTGCTGGATGCGCCCGGCATTGCGCCCGAATTCCGCCGCCTGCCGCTGCTGCGCCCGCTGGTTCTTACCGCCATGGGCTGGCTGGCTTCTCAGGCCGATGGCCCATTCCGCCTGGAAACCTGGGGCGACCCCGCCGCAGCGGTAGACGTTTATCGCCAGATCGGCTTCACGTTGGAAGAACGCGATCACAACATCGCATATGTGTTAACCGAGTGAGTTCGAAAATCGAGCGCCCCAGGGCGCTCGATTTTCAAACTCACTTCAGTAAATCCCGCCCCTGCTGATAGAATAGGGCGCAGTATTCGAACGTTACCCATTCAGGACAGGAACTATGCCCAACGTTTATGCTTCCCCTCACCCACTGGTCGCGCATAAGCTGACTAAGCTGCGCGACCAGGCTACCAACCCCAAAAAATTCCGCGAGCTGGTGCAAGAAATCGCCGGGCTGCTGGCCTACGAAGCCACCGCCGACCTGGAGCTGACCCCCAAGACTGTGCGCACGCCCCTGATGGAAACCCAGGGCTACGAGCTGCGTGAGAAGATCGGCCTGGTGCCGATCCTGCGGGCCGGGCTGGGAATGGTGGAAGGGATCTGGGGCCTGATGCCCTCGGCCGAGGTCTGGCACATCGGGCTGTACCGCGATGAAAAGACGCTCAAGCCGGTGCAGTATTACAATAAGCTGCCAGTCGAGCCGACCGTCTCGGTATGCCTGGTGCTGGACCCGATGCTGGCGACCGGCGGGTCGGCCACGGCTACGGTCGACGTGCTGAAACACTGGGGGGTAAACCGGATCAAGTTTGTGGGGCTGATCGGCGCGCCGGAGGGCATCGCCCGGATGCAGGCCGAGCATCCCGATGTGCCGATCTACCTGGCGGCCATCGACGAGCGGCTGAACGAGCGCGGTTACATCCTGCCTGGCCTGGGCGACGCTGGCGACCGCCAGTTCGGCACGGGCTAGAATTCTGGATCGGCAGAGCGTTGGGCGGCGGCGCCTAACGCTCTGCCGGGCAGAAGCCGGCTAGAAAACAAAGGGGATAAATAGCTTCGTGCGCTTACGATAGGCTTCGAATTCGGGGTAGCGACCGAGCGAGCGGTCTTTCTGGAACATGTTGGGCAGCCAGTAGAAGATCACAAACAGCAAAAGCACCAGCAGCGGGATCCAGTTCATCGCCAGCAGGCCAAAGCCCAGGTAGATCAGCAGCTCGCCGAAGTAGTTGGGGTTGCGCACGTGGGCGAACAGGCCATCGGTAATGAGCTGGCCCGGGCGCAGCCTGAGGCAGGTATATTTCTGCATATCGGAAGCGAAGTGAGCGAAGACGCCCAGGCCAAACAGGGCCACGCACAGCCCCAGATACCAGGCCGGCGGCTGAACGCTGCGCCCGATCAACAGCAGGGGGGCCAGCCAGTACAGGCTCAGCCCGCCCCAAATCACCCCCAGCCCATAGGCCCAGCTAACTGGCTTTTCCCAGGAGCTATCGGGGAAGATGTGGCTCTTCAACAGCCACAGGAGGCCGTATCCGCCGTGCATTGCCAGGTACAGCCAGGCGGCCGGGTTCTGCCACTGGCGGAAAATCGCCATTAACAGCAAGACATACAGCCCCGTGGCGGCCTTGTGGGAATCGACGAAGTGGCGCATGCGCATGGGGGCACCCTTATGAAACCCAGATGAGGCAGAATCAATGAACAAAGCGTTTGATTTCCAGCGATTTCGCGCCAAAATCAAGCAGTAATGCCACTTGAAATTGGACGCCCGCAGCGTTGAAACACAGATTTCTCGGCGATCTTACCCGGCGATACCCTGTCTAATCCAGGTATTCTGTGTAATCTGTGTTTCAATTTCCATGACATCTGTGATCCAATTTTACCTCTTTCAGAGTAAAATACGCCTATGACCTCACAGCGTGTAATCGGCCGATACGAAGTCAAATCCAAAATTGCACGCGGCGGCATGGCGACGGTGTACCATGCCTATGATCCGCGGTTCGAGCGCGATGTCGCCATCAAGGTCCTGCCCGAAGCCTTCCTGCACGACCCGCAGTTCCGGGTGCGCTTCGAGCGCGAAGCCAAGATGATCGCCCTGCTCGAACATCCGGCCATCGTGCCGGTGTACGATTTTGGCGAGCACGACGGCATGCCCTACATCGTCATGCGCTACATGTCGGGCGGGTCGCTCACCGAGCGCCTCAAACCCGGCCCGATGAGCCTGGCGGAAACGGCCCAGATGGTCTTCCGCCTGGCCCCAGCCCTGGACGCCGCCCACGCCCGCAGCATCATCCACCGTGATCTCAAGCCTGGCAACATCCTGTTCGACCAGTACGGCAACGCCTACCTGTCGGACTTTGGCATCGCCCGCCTGGTCCAGGGCGGCTCGGCCACCCTCACCGGCGAGAGCATCCTCGGCACGCCTGCCTTTATGAGCCCCGAACAGGTGCAGGGCGATAAATCCATCGACGGGCGCAGCGACCTGTATTCGCTGGGGGTGCTCATCTACCAGATGCTGACCGGCAAAGCCCCCTACGAGGCCGACACCCCGGCCAAAGTCATGATGATGCACGTCCTGCAGCCCACGCCCAGCCTGCTCGGCGCCCGGCCCGACCTGCCGCCGGAGTGCGAGGCGCTGATCCACAAGGCTATGGCAAAGAACCCCGACGAGCGCTACAGCACGGCCAACGAGCTTTCGATGGCGCTGGAGGCGGCCCTGCGCGGCGCACCAGCGCCGGGCGGCGCGCCGGCCGCGCCCGGCGGCCCCAGCGCCCTGCCCACCCTCTACCAGGATGGCGCTCACCGCTCCGACTTCCAGATGCCCACCGCTGCCACCCCCGGCGAAACCCGCCTGGGCGGCGTGCAGACGGTGGTCGGCGCGCCGGCGACGGTGGTCGGCCACGGCGCCCCGCCCGGCGGCGCGGCCCCGCCGGCAGAGCGCCCGCTGGCGCGCCCGGCCCCGCAGCCGCGTTCGGGCGGCCTGGGCTGGCTGATCCCGCTCGCCATCGGCCTGATCCTGCTGCTGGCGGTAGGCGGCGGGCTGGCTTTCATGGGCCGGCAAGGGCGCGGCCCGCTGGCAATGCTCGGCCCCAGCTCTACCCTGCCGCCCCCTGCCACCCTACCGCCGCCCACCGATACGCCGGCCTTGCAGCCGTCTTCCGCCACCACCGAGCCGGTGGTCGTGGCGGCCAGCGATACCCCCGCCCCGACGGATACCCCCGCGGCCAGCGAAACCCCGGCCGCCTCGCCCACCCCCACCGCCCTGCCCGGCGGCCCGGTCATCGGCGGGGCCGACAAGCTGGCCTACCTCAACGCTAACGACATCTGGATCGCCAACCTCGACGGAACCCAGGTCGAGCAGCTCACCAGCGACAACACCCTCAAATCCAACTTGCAGTGGTCGCCCGACGGCCAATCGGTGAACTACATCTCCGGTAAGTGCGCCTACACCGTCCACCTGGCCGATAAGCAGAAAGAAATCCTGACCTGCATCAACTTCGTCCAATATTTCAAGTCGTTCGAGATTTCGCCCGACGGCAAACAGGTGGCGTTGAGCCTGGACAACCAACTCTACGTGCTGCCCTACGACCTGAACGTGCTGCGCTCGATCAGCGTGCGCAACGACCTGACCAAACTGGCGACCTGCGCCGATTTCTCGCCCTACCTGCGCTTCTTCGTCAAGTTCCCGCGCTGGGGCAAAGACGGCCAGACGATGGCGACGGTCATCATGGGCAACGCCAAGGGCATCGGCTCGGCCGATCTGATCCAGGCGATTGACTTCACCCAATGCACCGCCGACCCCAAGACCATCGACACCTTCCCCGCCACCCGCTTCACCCCGCCCGAATACGCCCTTTCGCCCATGATTATCAATTTCGGTTGGGATGGGCTGGACCTGTTCACCTTTGCCACCTACATCCGCAACCAGGGCTTCGGCAAGCTGTACGTCTACAATTCCGACCTGAAGAAAGCCCAGGGGCCGCTGAACGTAATCGGCGAGTGCTGCTATCGCGATCCAATCTTTACCCCCGATGGCGCGCAAATCCTGTTCGCCTATCAGAAATACCCCGGCGGCGATGGCAACATCCAGTTTTACCTGGTTCCCTATGGCACGCTTGGCACCGGGCAAACCTACACTCCCATCGCCCTGCCGCCGATTGACCCCAAGACCCAACCCGTCCCGGCCTTACGGCCAGTAAAGTAAAATCGTCGAGCGGCGTGAAGCTGCACTTCACGCCGCTCGACGATTTTGTAAGAAAGGCTCTTCCGCCAGAGGCGGGATTTGATCTATATTTGGGGGTTAGCGGGTGGCTACGCCACCCGCTAACCCCCAAATATAGATCAAATCCCACCTTTGGCGGAAGAGCCATAAACCTCTTTGCACAGAGAGATCGAATATCGGAGTGATGTATGCAGCAAGTTTTTCACCATATGGCAATCGCCTGCCAGGATCCGCAGGCCATCGAGCAATTCTACAGCCAATATTTCGGCTTTCGCCGCGCCCGGGTCATCCCCCTGGGCGATACGCAGATCGTCTTTCTGAAAAATGGCCCGGCCTACCTGGAACTGTTCCAAAGCAAAGAGAGCCGCCCGGCCCCGCGCGTCGCCGGCGACGGCCCCTGGTACCCCGAATGGCGGCATATCGCCTTCAAGGTGGACGATGTAGACGCCAAGCTGGCCGAGATGGGCCCGGCCGCCAACGTCACCCTCGGCCCCTTCAGCTTCGACGATTTCATCCCCGGCTGGCGCACCGTGTGGATCGCCGACCCGGAGGGCAATATCGTCGAGATTTCGCAGGGTTTTGTCGATCAGGCTGCCCCCGGCGACTGAGCCGTATCTATGCCTCACCCTGGCCTGCCTTCCAGCGCGCCCGGCAACGAGCGCCTCAACGCCTTCTGTGATGGCGTGTTCTCGATTGTCATCACCCTGCTGGTCTTCGATCTGAAGATTCCCGACCTTCCGCTCGACCAGGCGGCGGCGCAGCTGGGGCCGGCGTTGTGGGCCATGCTGCCTAAGTTCGCCGGGCTGGCGGTCGGTTTTGCGGTGTTGGGCATTTATTGGGTGGGGCATCACAACCTGATGCACCACATCCGGCGGCACGACCGTACCTTTCTATGGCTGACCATCCTGTTTCTGCTGTGCGTGGCTTTTATGCCGTTTCCCACCAGCCTGCTGCTCCGCTACCGAGATGAGCGCCTGGCGGTGGTCATCTACGCCGCGGCCCTGATTGCCGCCGGGCTGTCGCTTGACCTGATCTGGTGGTATGCCACCCACAACCGCCACCTAGTAAGCAAAGCCCTGGACGCCAGCCTGATCCGCCAGGTACACCGGCGCATCCTGGCCGCCCCGCTGTTCTACCTGTCGGCGATTGTCGCCTCGTGGGGGAGCATCCGGGCCTCGGAGGCCATCTTCGCCGCCACGGTCGTGTACTACATCTTGCCCGCCCGCTTCGACCGCCGCCACCATCACGCCCTGCACCAGGCCCAGGCCGAGCAAGATGGCCCTGGCCGTTGATTCTCTATTTGGGATATCGTGGAAGGGCAGCCCCCCCACGATATCCCAAATAGAAACGTTCTTTCTGAGGAGGAGCGACTGTGAACGAAATCGGGTTTACTTTTTCCGACACCATCGCCGGGTATGTGACCAGCTATAACCCGGAAAACGACTCGTTTGGGCTGCGCACCAGCGGCGGCAAAGAATTTACCGTGCGCCTCAAGAGCAACACCTACGCCCAACTGGTGCGCAACCTGGAAGAACCCTACCAGGATTCAACCGGCTTGCTGCGCGAGATGCTGACCCCCGAGCGCTACCTGTTCGTCTACGGCACGTTCTACCCCGAATGCGGCGATTACGTCTACGAGGCCCAGTTCATTGTATTTGTAGGCCGCAAGCCAGACGAATTCCTGCCCGAACACCAGGATTGGTGGGTCAAGCAGATTGCCTCGCTGGGCGATTTCTACCTGCACGCCCAATTCCCGGATGGCAACGTCAACTACGACCACTACCGCACCACCATCCGCATCACCGGCGAAAAACCGAGCGACAACTACCGCCAGGAAACCGACACGATCTCGCGCCTGGTGTACGGCTTCGCCACCGCCTATCTGCTCACCGGCGACGCCCGCTACCTGGAAGGGGCCGAAAAAGGCGCCGAATACCTGCGTGAACACATGCGCTTCTACGACGCCGACGAAAAGATCGTCTACTGGTATCACGGCATCGACGTGCATGGGCGCAAAGAGGTGAAAGTCTTTGCCTCCGAATTTGGCGACGACTTCGACGCCATCCCGGCTTATGAACAGATCTACGCCCTGGCCGGGCCGATCCAGACCTACC
>CAYQDU010000170.1:0-9466 GCA_964416275.1 uncultured Anaerolinea sp.
CAGTTCCGGGCTGCGTGGGGCGCGCTGCACCGCATCTTGCAGACTGTCCAGGGCGGCCTGGGGGCGGTCGAGGGTCAGCAGCAGATCGGCTTTGACGGCGTGCAGGCCGGGGGCGTCATCGTCCAGGCCCAGGGCCTGGTCGATGGCCTGCAGGGCGGCCTGTGGGTCGCCCGCCAGCGAGCGGGCCTGGGCCAGGTCGGCATACAGCCCGGCCAGCCGGGCGGCCGGCTGGCTGGCCGGGACGGCCGCCGGCGGCGCGCCTGGCCCGGCCAGTAAAATGGCCTCCAGCAATTGCGCCCCCAGGCGGCCTTCGCCCATCAGGCATGCCTGGCGGGCGGCCTGCTGAATTTCCAGGGCCGGGAGCTGTCCCAATCCTTCAGATTCGGCCAGGCGGCGGTAGGCTTCCAGGGCGGTCGAGGTCTCGCCGCGCGCCGCACCCAGATGGCCCAGGCGCAGCAGCAGGTCGGCCCGGCGAGGGGCCAGTTGCAGCGCGCTCTCCAGGGCCAGCGCCGATTGAGCCTGCACCTGCGCCTGGGCCAGGCTGCCCGGGGCGTCTGCCGCTCGCTTGACGAGGCGGTCTGCCTGCTCGACGAACCAGGTCAGGCGCTCCAGATCGGGCGGCTGCATCTTGATCACGGCCTGGGCCGCTGCAAACGCGTCGGGCAGCAGCCCGTTCGCCAGATAGGCTTCGGATAGGGCCCGCTGCAAAGCCGGGTTGAGCGGTTGGGCCTGGGCGGCTTCTTGCAGGGCGGCTACAGCCATTTCGGGCTGATCGAGCTTCAGCGCCGCCAGCCCCAGCCCGGTGGACAGGCGGGCCTGGCGGGTCGGTTCGCGGTTGAGCGGCTCGTCCAGGGCCTGGCGGTAGGCCAGGATGGCCTGATCCCACTGGCCGGTTGCCGCGCAGGCTTCGGCCAGCCAGGCGCGGGCCTCGGCGCGCAGGGCGGCGTCTTGGGTTAACTCGAGGGCGCGGCGCAGGAAGGGGATCGCCCGCTCGGCCCCGGCTGGCTGTTCACCTACCTGCATCAGGGCCTTGGCCAGCTCGAGACAGGGTTCGGGGGCCGCGGGGCGCTGGCGGGCCACTTCGCTCAACAGGGGGATGGCTGGGGCAGGTTCGCCCAGCCCCAGCAGGCACTGCGCATAGGTGTGCGCCAGGCCCAGATGTTCCGCCGGGATGCTTGTCGCCCCGGCCGGGCTTTGGGCTGCCGCGGCTCGCCAGGCTGGTTCCAGCGCCTGCCGCGCTTCGGCCAGGTGGCCCAGCCCCAGCAGGCAGCTCCCCAGGCCCAGGGCGGCCCGCCCGGCCAGGGGCTGGCCGGGCTGTTCAGCCAGCAGGCTGGCGGCGCGCCGGAAGCAGGCCAGCGCCTGGGCCAGCCCGCCCTGCGCCTGATAAACTTCGCCCAGTTCCAGGTGGAACTGCGGCTGGTCGGGCAGGGCCTGGCTGGCCTGGCGCAGCGCCTCCAGGGCCTGGTCGGGCTGGCCGGATTGGCGATAGGCCTGCGCCAGGGCCGACCACAGGCCAGGCTGGTCGGGCGCAAGGCGCAGGGCGGTGGCCAGGTGCGGCGCCGCCGCCGCCGGGTCGCCCTGCGCCAGGGCGGCCTGGCCCAGGCTGCGGTGGGCAGCCAGATCGTCGGAGGCCAGCGCCAGCGCCTGGCGGGCGGCTGCGGCGGCCTGGTCGGGCCGGTTGGCCCGCTCGGCGCAGTACATCAGGGCGTGCAGCTCGGTCAGGTCGGGCGGCTCGCCCAACGCCAGGCGGGCGCTGCGTTCGTCCAGGGCATCCGCCCAGGCCCCAACCGATTCCAGGGCCTGGATCAGCGCGCTGTGCAGGGCAGGGCGGTCTGAGACGGTTTCGTTTAGCTCGGCGGCAGCCAGGGCCAGGCTGGCGTCGGCCAGGGCCTGTTCGGGCCGGTCGAGGTCGGCCTCGGCGCTGGCGGCGAACGCCAGCAGGTCGCCGTTCAGCGGGTAGTTCTCCAGGCCCAGGCGAGCGGCCTCGGCCGCCTCCACCGGGCGCCCGGCCTGACGCAGCAAGCGGGCCAGCCCCAGGAATTCGAGCGCCGAGAGGCCCTGCCCGGCCTGGACCAGGCGCAAAGCCTGCTGCGCCAGGCGGGCGACTTCGGGCGTCTGGGCGAGGCGGGCGGCGGCCAGGGCGGCCGCTAGGGCGGCCGCCGCGTGGCGCTCGCATTCGGCGGCGTGCTTGTCCAGGCAGGCGCGCGCCTCAGCCACCCGACCGGCCTCCAGCAGCGAACGCACGAACCCGGCGGTATATTCGGGGGTTTCAGGGGCCAATTGCAGGGCCTGTTTCCAGGCTTCCAGGCCGGTTTCCTGAGCTGTCTCGCTCCAGTGGTCGTCGCTGGAGTCGTGGGCCTGGGCCACAGCCTGGGCCAGGTGGGCCGAAAGATGGCCGCGCAGGCGGCGCACATCGCGCAGCGCCTCGGCCAGCAGCGGTACGGCCCGGTCGGGGTCGGCCGCCAGTTGATAGGCCTGGGCCAGGCGCAGCGAGCCGGCCAGGCGATAGAACTGCTCGCCCAGGTCCAACCCGTCTACCTGCGGAGCGGCCCACACCGGGGCATGGTCGGCCAGGAAGCGCTGGGCCAGGCGCTGCGCCAGGCGCGGCCGCTGCGCCCCCAGGGCTTTGAGCAGGGCCAGCCCGTAGGCCGGGGGCAGCTCGCCCAACAGCTCGTTCAGGCGTTGCGCCAGCGTCTCTGGCGGCCAGGGCTGGCAGAGCAAGACGTGCAGGGCCAGCTCGGGCCGGGGGCGGCCATCGCCCACCTGGACCAGCGAGCGCAACAGGCGGTTGTCTTCCGGCAGCATCCCGGCCAGGCAGGCCAGCGCCGTGCGGGCGGTGGGCCGATCCAGCCCACCCGTGCGCAGCGCCGCCCGCCAGGAGCTTTGCTGGCGATAGCGCTCGCGCAGGGCCAGGGCATGCAGGCCGGCCGCAGCCAGATCGCCGCCCGCGGGCGTTTCCAGGGCGGCTTCCAGGCGCATCTGCCAGGCGGGCGGCAGCGGGGCCAGCGGCTGCGCCTGCAGCTCGGCCAGCGAGACGGGCAGCCCCAGGGCCAGCCCGGCCAGGGCGGCCGGCGTCCAGGCGCGGGCGGCGGGGGCTAGGCTTCGCAGCGCCTGCGCTCCCAGGTCGGTAGTTTCCAGGGCCCGCCACAGGCCGGCGTCCTGGCGCAGGGCTGCCAGCGTCCACGGCCACTCGCTCGCCGGGAGAGCATTCTTTAGATGGATTACAAAGGGTAGATCATTCATGGCTGTACCTGCACAATTTGCAGCGCGAACCAGACCGCGGTTGCCATCAGGGCCACGCCCAGCAGGGCCAGAAACATCCCAATGCCGCGCGTGGTGCGCACCAACTGTTCCAGCGAATCCAGCAGGGCCGTGGCGTTGCCCACAATCCCCGACACCTCGTCGGCCAGGCCCTTCTGCGCCAGCCGGGCGGCCTGGTGGGCCAGGGTCTTGAGATCGGCGCTGGACGCGCGAAAGGCCAGGATCAGCACCCCGCTGAGACAGATCACGAACCCCAGGATAAACAGGGCGGCATCCAAAATCAGAAATAAATTGCCGGGTGTAAGAGTCATTGGCCGCCTCCCGGCAGGGTTGGAAATTCGCAGACTAACGACCCGGCCTGTCGGGCCTGCTCCCAGCCCTGGCGGAACGCATCCGGACTGAGATCGGACTGCCCGCTGCCGGTCAACAGCCCGCTCATCAGGTCGGGGTGGGTCGCAGCGATCAGACGGCCCGACCGGCGGCACAGTGCGCCCAGCAGGGCCGCCTGGCGGGCCAGGATGGCCTGCGGGGCCGGGTCAGAGGCCGCCAGCCAGTCGATGACCTGCCCGCCGGTCAGCGCCGCGCCGGGGTTCAATTCGCCGTCCAGGAATACCCCGCCCGATAGTTCAACCAGGGCGGCCAGGGATGCGTAATCGACCATGACATAATGATTCCACCAGATGCGCTTCTGGCGTAGGGCCTCGAAAAACGCCTCGCCCGGCGCGCCGGATGCATTCTGGCGAAACAGGCGGTTCAAATCTGGGGGCGGGGTGGGCTTTCCTGGCGCTCCAGAAGGATAAATCGGCAGAAAGACGATCTCCCGAAAATCCGGGTCGCTGACTAAAAGCCAGGCGCCTTGCAGCCGGGCCGGGCCGCCCTCCAACCGGTCGATAATCAGGACCAGCGTGTTCTGCTGAACGATTGGAGTGCGCCCGGCTTGCGGCGCAACAGCCAGCGCTCCCTTGACGGGCGACGATATTCCCCCGCCCGGAGCGTTCTGAAAGCGGGTGAAGGCGCTGACGAACAGCAGCGAAACCAGGCAGACCGACAGCCCCAGCAGCGTTGGCAGCCAGCGGGCGGCCCGCGCCAGACGCAGCGTCGAGACCCAACTGGTCCAAAAAGCAATTTCCATGCGCCGAGATAGCGTAACAAAGCTCATTTGCGTCCCCTCATCGTGATGCGCTGATTTTTAAAATTTTGCCGCCTGGGTCGATCACCACCCGCACCAGGGCGGCGATGGGGCGGCCATCGACGGCCAGTCCCTGGGTCTGATAGATCAACAAATAGGCCGGTCGGCCAGGGCCGGTCGGCCGCAGGGCCTGGATTTTGGGCCGCCGGCCGGCCAGCGCCGGGCAGCGTTGGTACACTTCCCGGCTGACGCGTTGGAGCAGGGTCTGGTTCATGGTCGTTCTCCGCCGCCTCAGCGCGCCCGCCAGGCCGGGCCGGGAGCGCTGGCCGCCGCCCGGCTGCGCAGGAAGGCCGGCAGGTCCAGGTTGGCGCTGGGCAGCGCCGGGCTGCAGTTCAACGAGCGGGGCCGCTCGACTGGTTCGGCCGCCGGGGTGTACGGGGCGGCGGCTGGGGCGGCCCGGAAGACGGCGGGGGCCGCCTGAGGGCGGCTTTCAGCCGGCTTCAGCCCAGAAAGCGCGGCCTCCATGGTGGGCGCTCCCAGGCCGGTAATCATCAGGATCACCTGCGTCCGCTCCTCCATGCGCTCGTCGTTGTTGACCCCAAAGATGATCTCGGTCTGCTGCCCGGCCTGGGCCTGCAGGCTCTCCAGGGCCGACTGGACCTCGAACAGCGTCAAATCCTGTCCGCCGGTGAAGTTGGCGATCACCCCGGCGGCTGCGCTCAGATCAACCGAGTCGAGCAGGGGGTGATGCAGGGCCTGCTCCAACGCCTGGCGGGCCTTGTCTGCGCCCTGGCCCTGGCCGATGGACATCAACGCCCCGCCGCCCAGTAGGATCAGGCGGCGGATGTGGGCGAAATCGACGTTGATCAGCCCGGCCTCCGTCACCAGCTCGGTGATGCCCTGCACCGCCTGGCGCAGCACGTCATCGGCCAGATGGAAGGCAAGCTGCATCGACAGGTTGCGCGGGGCCACGTACAGCAGGCGGTCATTCGGGATCGTCACCAGGGTGTGGGTGTGACGGCGCAGGCGGGCCAGCCCCTCGCTGGCGTTCTTCTGACGGCGGCCCATCTCGAAGCCGAAGGGGGTGGTCACGATGGCAATCGTCACTGCACCCTGGGCCCGGGCCACCTCGGCCGCCACCGGAATCGAGCCGGTGCCGGTTCCGCCGCCCATCCCGGCGGTGAGAAAGACCATATCCGCCCCGGCCAGGGCCTGGGCCAGCGCGGCGCGGCTCTCTTCGGCCGCTTCCCGGCCGCGCTCTGGGTTGCCCCCGGCCCCATGCCCACCGGCCGTCTGCGGGCCAAGCAAAATATGGGTGGGGGCGGGGTTGCTCTGCAGGGCCTGGGCGTCGGTGTTGGCGGCGATAAATTCGACCCCACTCATCTCCAGGGCCAGCATGCGCTCGACCGCGTTGCACCCGCCTCCACCCAGCCCCAATACCTTCAGGACGGGTTTGTGGGGGGCCATCCAGGCGGGCTGCGGCCCATTAGAAGACGAACAGGGTAGTGCGCTGAACGTTTGGTTCATGGTTGATTCTCCTGTGGGTTCACCGGTTGGTAGCCAACCGCTAGGGTGCAATAAATGTGCCATCCTCGCTGATCCGCTCGACCTGGCAGCCGGATTGGCGCAGCATGGCCAGGGCCTCGCCTGACACCGCGCCCGCGCCGCCCACCACGGTTACCCGTTCAGCATGACGGGCCTCGGCCAGCGAAAACCCGATGGTGGGATGGGCGTCTTGCAGCAGCGGCTCGATGGCGGCCAGATCCCAGTTGGACGCGCCCCAGGCGTAGAGCGGCAGCAGTACGTAGTGCTGGATCGGGCGGTGGGCGGCCGGAGCGGCCGAAGGCGCGGTGGTCGGCCCCATCTCCAGGGCCGGCAGGGCCGGTTCGTCCTCCAATGCCCAACGTAGATCGTCCAGCGCGCCGCGGGCCGGCGTGGATGGCCCCTGTAAAGGGGCATCCTTTAGGATGGCGCCCTTTGTAGGGACGCTCTGGGCGTGTACCCACTGGCGGAGAGACGCCGCCGCCGGCTGTGGTTCCTGGCCGGCAACGTACCAGGCGTCGCCCGCCTGGGGTTGGCCAGGTTCGGCCGCCAGCAGCCAGAAATTGCACGCCTGCACTTCGGCCGGGATGGGGCCGGGCAGCCCGCCCGGTAAAGTCGGGTCGCCCGCCGCGCCGGGGGCCAGCGTGGCGGCAATCGCCAGGTTCAGCCGGGCATGCCGCAGCCGGTCCGCCAGGCTGGGCGCATCCGACTTATCCGGCGCGCCGGTTGGGTGAGGCAGACAGTACCCGGCTCGCAGCAGCAGCACCGGCAGGCGGCAGCCCAGGGCGGCCTCGGCCACGGCCAGGTACCAGTCGAAGATATGAAAGCCGCGCTGATCCTGCTCGCCGGGGGCCTCCTGCGCCTCTGGCTTTGGGTTTGCCGCCTGGTACGGGCGGCGGCCCGGCCAGCGGGCCGGGCCGCCCGCGCCCCAGTTCAGCGGGCGGCCACCCGCCAGGGCATAGGCGCCCAGGGCCAGTCTTTCGAGCAGCGCCGGGCCAGCCCGGCGCTGGAGCGCCTGCAGCGCGGTGTGCAGAAACGCCAGGTCCCAATAATCGCCGCCTGGCTCCAGCGGCGGGAAGACCACGGCCAGTCCTTCGGCCTGGGCCAGCCCGGCCAGCGGCAGGAAGCCATCCACAAAGCGCTCCACCAGGTCGCTGGCGCACCAGCCGCCGGGCCGCCAGGCGGCGCGCAGGTTGGGCCGCTCGTAGAAGGCCACCTCGCGCACGCCCCAGCGGGCGTAGCTGCTCAGCAAGGGCCGCAGATCGTCCAGCGGCGGGGGCGCGCCGGGGGTGAGATGGGCGAAGTGCAGGACTGGCCGCACCCCGGCCGCCAGCAGCCCGCTCACAAAACTCTCTGGGATGGCCCGCCCGGAGGGGGCCAGCAGGGTCGTCCAGGCCGCGCCCAGGCTGGTCAGCCGGGGCAGCCAGGTTTCCAGGTCTTCTTGGCGGTAATGCAGCGTGTCGGGCCAATAATGGAACCCCAGGCGGTGGTTGAAAGGCGGAGATGCAGGCAGGCTCATAAGTCACGCTCGATCCAATTGAGGCGGGTTAGGCTGCTTTGTGATGTGCAACAATCATGCCAGCGCAGAATTTCCCCCACAAGAAACCTCGGTTCTTCCGGCCGCGCCGGGAAAGAGGATTAATCGTGGATTTTGTCGCCCGAAGTGCGACAAAATCCACGGAACAACTCTTTTTGAAGGCGCTTGAAGAGCGCCAGGCCTGTTCCACGGCTTAATGGGGTAGTACCCTTTGTTTATAGAATGCCAACAAAACTGTGATACGATTCTGATACAGCCTTTGGTAGAATGAAGACGAATACTGGACGGTGGACGATAGCCGTGGTCTATTACCCGCCGTCCCAAGGAGCAACCAACCATGATGGCATCCGACTTCATTATCGACGTATCCGAAGCCGACTTCGAGATGGAAGTGCTGGCTTATTCACAGCAAACTCCGGTGGTGGTGGATTTCTGGGCCGATTGGTGCGGCCCCTGTAAGACGCTTGGCCCCATGCTGGAGCGCCTGGCCGAACAGGGCCAGGGCGCTTTCCGCCTGGCGAAAGTGGACGTAGACCAGAACCCCAACCTGGCGATTCGCTATGGCGTATCGAGCATCCCGGCGGTCAAGGCCTTCCGCAATGGCGCGATGGTAGCCGAGTTTGTGGGTGTGCAGCCCGAGGCGAAGCTGCGTGAATTCCTGCATGCCCTGGCCCCCACGCCAGGCGACCTGGCGATTGAAAAAGGCCAGAGCCTGCTGGCGCAGCTTCAAACGGCGCTGGCCGAACAGGCCTTCCGCCAGGCGCTGGACGCTGCGCCGGGTCACCCGGCCGCCCTGCTGGGTCTGGCTGAAAGCCTGTTGCTTTCGGGCCGCAGCGCCGAGAGCCTGAGCATCCTCGGCCGCTTCCCGGCCAGCAAAGAATATCAGGCCGCTCAGATCTTGCTGCCTCTAGCCCAGGCCATGCACCAGTTGGAGCAGGCCGGCGGCCTGCCCGCCCCCGAAGACCCGCACGACCCGGCCTTCGTCAACGCCCTGCGCCTGGCGCGGCGCGGCAATATCGAAGCCGCCCTAGACGGTTTGCTGGATATTCTGCGTGAAAATAAGCGCTACCGCGCCGGCCTGGCCCGCCAGGCTGTCCTGGCCCTGCTCGAAGTGCTGGGCGAGGCCAACCCCCTCACCCGTTCGTATCGCAACGAACTGGCGATGGTCCTGTTCTAAACCCGCCGGGCCTTGCAGACCATGTGACTGCAAGGCCCGGCCTGTTAACCGCTTCTCGAGGCCTACCGATGCCGATCCTCACTCAACTGCATTTCCAGATTGACCTGCCCGCCCTGTGTGAGCGGCTGCACCTGAAGCCGGGCAGCGCTCACGAAGCCGCTCTGGCCGCTCTGGCCCGCCAGGCCCAGGCCCGGGCCAACCCCAAGGCTGTGTACCAGGAACATTTTATCGAAGACCGCCAGGGAGACGCCCTGACCATCGGCGGCCAGCAGTTTACCAGCCGGGCTTTGGCCCTGAACCTGGCCCCAGTGGAGAAGGTGTATGCGTATGTCGTCACCGCCGGGCGCGAGTTGGACCAGGCCGACCCGCCGGCGCGGGACCTGCTCAAAAAATTCTGGTGGGATGCGCTCAAAGAGGAGATCTTGGGCGGGGCCATCCACGCTCTGGACGATCACCTGCGGGCGGCCTATCAACTGCCCAAGACGGCGGTTATGAACCCTGGTTCGGGCGACGCCGATGTGTGGCCCATCGAACAGCAGCGCCCTCTGTTTGACCTGCTCGGCCCTGAACCGGCCCAGATTGGGGTCAGCCTGGGACAGACCTACCTGATGTCGCCGGTCAAGACGGTTTCGGGCGTCTTGTTTGCCACCCAGGGCGACTTCCGCACCTGCCGGGTGTGCCGCCGGCCCGACTGCCGCAGCCGCCAGGCCCCGTTCGACCCGGCTCTGTGGGAAAGTCTGCACCGCGACACGGGAACGGCTTAGCAGCCCCGCTTGACTTGTTGAATGGGGGCGCGCCGCGGCCGGCGCCAGTGGGCGAC
>CAYQDU010000171.1:0-9429 GCA_964416275.1 uncultured Anaerolinea sp.
TAGTTCCAGGTTGCTGCGCACGCCCAGCTTGCTCATCAGGTTGCTGCGATGCACCGAGACGGTCTTAGGGCTGATTTTGAGCAGCCCGGCAATCTCTTTGGTGCTGCGGCCCTGCACCATCAGGCGCAGAACTTCGGCTTCACGTTCGGTCAACGGGGGGGCGGTTTTTTCCGGTTCTCCGCGCGTGTAACCGTTCAATACCTGGCGGGTCACGCTCGGCTCCAGATAGGCGCCGCTCTTGTAGACCTGATAGATGGCCGCCACCACCTCCCGTCCACCAGAACGCTTCAGCACATACCCGGCCGCCCCGGCCTGCAGAGCCGGTTCGATATACTCACGATCATCGTGCTGGGTCAGGATCAGCACGCGCACCTGCGGATACAGGTCTTTGATCTGCCGGGTAGCCTCCAGGCCGTTCATTTCCGGCATGGCAACGTCCATCAGCACTACATCCGGGCGCAGGTCGCGGGTGAGGGCCAGCGCCTCCCGGCCATTGGCCGCCTCGCCCACCACGCAGATATCCTCCTGGCGTTCAAGCAGCGAGCGAATGCCATCCCGCAGGATGGCATGATCGTCCACAATCAAGACGCGAATCTCAGGCATGGGCTTCTCCCAGCTCTGGCAGCGGGATACGGATGCGCAGCAGCGTGCCGCTGCCGGGAGTAGTCAAAATCTGCATCTCACCGCCCAACAATTCCAGGCGCTCTTGCATACCTAACAGGCCCAGGCCGCGCGGGCTGTCGGGGGCCAGGCTGAGGTCGGTCAGGTCAAAACCGATGCCATCGTCCTGTATGCAGATTTCAGCCTGCGGCCCATCAAGGGCGCAGGCGATGGTCACATTGCGGGCCGCGGCGTGGCGGGAAATGTTGCTCACCGCTTCCTGCACTACCCGGTACAGCGCGGTCTCCATTTCGGGGGCCAGGCGGAGCGGCTCGCCCAGCTCTTGCACCACCACCCGCACACCGCGCGCTTCCAGGCGGCTCTTCGCCAGCGAGCGGATGGCCGGGACCACCCCCAGGTGATCGAGCATGGAGGGGCGCAGGTCGAAGATGACTTTATGGACCCCATCCAGGGTATGCTGGAGCAGATCGTGCATCTGGTCAAGTTGCCGGCGCGCCTCGCGAATGCCTTTCATCTCGCGGGCGGTCTCGGCGGCAAACAGCAGGGCGGTCAGCGATTGACTGGTTTCGTCGTGCAGCTCGCGGGCGATGCGACGGCGCTCTTCCTCCTGAGCGTTAATGGCTTTCTTGAACAGCTCGCCCCGCAGGCGCTCCTTATGCTGCAGCTCGGCGTACAGGCGAGCGTTTTCAATCGCCACCGCAATCTGGCTGCCCAGGGCGGTAAGCAGTTCCTGTTCTTCAGGGTCAAACTCGCGCACCCGGCGAGTGCCTATGCACATACTGCCCAATACAGCGCCTTTAGCGGTCAACGGCACATGCACCAGAGTGCTGAGATTTTCGCGCTGCAAGGAGCGCGCTCGCCGATTGCGATAATGCGATAGGTCTGGCACAACCACCAGTTGGCCGTGTTCCAGCACCCCGCCGCAGTTGCTGTCCAGCAGGCCAAACTCGGCCGCCATTTCGGCCGCCTCTTTCGACAAACCGCGGTAAGCCATCAATTGCAGCGCGCCCCTGATCTCATCCAACAAGAAGACGGCCCCAATGTCCACCTCGGTCAGGCGCAGCACGGCATCCAGCGAGCGTTCCAAAATATCCTTTAGGTTCAGCGATTGGTTGACCGTGGCGGCCACCGCGTTCAAAATGGCAAGCTGTTGATTGCGGCGCAGCAGGCGGTCGCGGGCGGCCTGGGCCTGAAGCTGGGCCTCACGGGCAGCCTGGGTGCGCTCGCGCACCCGCTCATCCAAATCGCGGTTGAGGGTTTGAATTTCATCCATCGAGCGGCGGAGCTGGCGGCGCATGCTTTCCAGGCTGTCGGCCAGAACGCCAATCTCATCGCCCCGCTTGCGCCGCCCCGGCAGCCAGCCGGGGAACATGCTCTCGATGGGCGTATTCAAATCGCCGGCGCTGATGCGGTCCGCCGAGTCGCGCAGCGCTTGCAGCGGGCGGATGACGCTGGCGGTGGTGACCCACACCAGGGCCAGCGCCCCGCAGATCGTCGCCAGGCCCAACAGCAGGGTTTGGAATAACAACTGGTTTACCGGGGCCATCAGCTCGTTGGCTTTCTGGCGCACCACCACCCCCCAGGGAGCGCGGGAAAGCGGAGCGAAGGCGATCACCTCGTCGCTGCCTTCGGCCGGGTCGTTCCCCGCGCAGCCCAGGCAGGTTTCGACCACCGGCCGCCCGGCAACAAAGAATTTACTCACCAGGGCCTCGGGCTGGCTGACGGCGCGGATGCGCCCCGGCTGCGAACTGATCAGCACCCGCCCATCGGCTTCCACCAGGTCGAGCGTGCCGCTCCTGCCCAGGTCCATAGCCGAGCGGAAGGGGGCCAGGTCGGCGCTGTCGAAATCCAGCACGGCCGCCAGCCAGCCGCTTTGCTGGCCCGCATTGCTGTAAATGGGGACCAGTTGAACCGCCCAGGGCTGGGACAAGGAAAGCATGTAAACCTGGGCCGGGCTCCCATCCGGCGCGGTTGCGGCGCGAAAAACCGGCAGCTCGGTCCAGGGGATATCCAGGCTGTAGCGGTTGGCCGCATAACGCAGGCCGCCCCGCATGTCCAGCAAATACAGGCCCTGGCTAGCCATCGAGATCTGGTCATAGGCTTCGTCCAGGGCCGCCTGGATCTGGGCATCGCTAAGCGATGGGTCGCGCAGCGTGTTGCGCCTGGCGACGATCAGCAGCACACTGCGGATATGGCGCAGGTTAGAATCCAATGTGGCCGCGCTCAGGCGCGCCAGCATGACGCGCTCATTCAGGATCTGGCGGGTGGCCTGGCGGGCATTGCTGACACCGATAAACAAGAAAATGGCAATCAACCCCACCACGCCGATCTCGATCATCAGGCTCATTTTGGCGCGCAGGCCGATGTTGATCCAGCGCTGCTCGAAGATGCGGTTGGCCAGGCGGCGCAGCCGCCCCTTGCGGCTGTCAGCGGCCGTTATTTCAGGAACAGCCATCGTGCATGCCTCTTCTTTTTTTGCGCTACAGCCGGCAGGGCCGCGGATGGCGGCGGCCAGGCGCAGTAACGCGTGCGGCCGCAGTATTTGCACTCCCCACCCGCTTCCAGCTTCTCATAGATACCGGCGAACTCACCCATCTCTTCATACCATTCAAAGGTGCGGCCGATGGTCACCCGCAGGGGCGTATTGGGCATCTGAAAGGTCGAGCGGGCCTTGGAACCATCGAAGTAGAACATCTGCGCTTCCAGGCGCAGCCGGGCGCCGGTGAGCGGCACCGGGCCGCTGGTCTGCGGCTGGAGCATATCGGTCAGCCCGGCGAAGAAGGCCACCTGCCAGCGGGGCATGACCCGCATCTGCATACCACAGCCCACCACACTGGCGATAGTCTGATAAAGCTGCAAATGGGTCATGTTCTCGCCCGCCAGGATGTAGCGCTCGCCCACCTGGCCCTTGAGGGCAGCCTCGATGCTGCCCTGGGCGGCGTCGCAGATGGGGATGACATTGGTCCCGCCGGGCGGAATTAGCGGCGGCACGCAGTGTTTGACGACCTCCACCACCATCCCGCTGGACACTTTGCGGATATCGCGCGGGCCAATGACGGTGGTCGGGCAGACGATCACCGCCGGCAAGCCACGGGTGCGGGCCAGCTCTAACACGATCTGCTCGGCCTCAAATTTGCTGTGGCCGTATACAAAGCGCTCTGGGCGCACGTTGAACGCAAAGGTTTCATCGACAACCGTGTTGGGGTGGATGCCCAGGGCGGCGGTCGAGCTGACGTGCAGCACTCGTTCCACGCCAGCCTGCAAAGCGGCTTCCATCACGCAGCGCGTGCCCTGCACGTTGACCTGGTACATGCACTCCACACCCTGGCGCCAGTAATCCACCACTCCTGCGGCGTGAAAGACCACCTGCACCCCGCGCATGGCGGCCAGCAGGCTGTCGCCATCCAGCACGTCGCCGGGGGCGAATTCGAACGGGCCGCCTTCCAGCAGTTGATGCGAAGCCTGGGGGCGGGCCAGCACCCGCACCTGCCAGCCACGTTCCAAAAGCCGCAGGGCGATATTCGAGCCGATAAACCCGGTTCCTCCGGTTACGAGGGCAAGCGCCATTGGACCAGGGCCTCCACCAGCCCATCCAGGCTATACGTTTCCGGGGTCAGGTCGACGCGCAGGCCCAGTTTGGCGGCAGCCTGGGCGGTAGTCGGGCCGATGCAGACGATCAGGGCATGGTTGAGGCGCTCAACCGCCTGGGCGTGCGGGTCGCCGGGATACGGGCTTCCCCCGGCGGTCTCATCCAGCGCGCCAGCCAGCATCTTCACCAACCCGCCGGCGGCCGAAGGGCTGAACAGCGTAACGACATCCACCGCCCCGGCCAGCAGATCGGCCAGAATCATCAAGTCGGGGTCGGCCGGGACGAGGGTATAGGCGGCGACAACTTCGACCGCCGCGCCCCGGCCCGCCAACGCCTGGGGAAGATCAGCGGGGGCCACCTCAGAACGCGGCAGCAAAACGCGCTTGCCGGCCAGGTCTGGGGCCTGGGCGGCCCAGGCGGCCCCGGTAGCCTGGTTGGGGATGAAATCGGCCTTGAGGCGCTGCTGCAGCCACAGCGCTTCGGCCGTGGCTGCGCCCACCGCCCCCAGGCGCGCCCCGGCCAGGCAGCGGGCATCGTACCCCAGCCCGTTCAAGCGGTTGAAGAAGAATTCAACCGCATTGGCGCTGGTAAACAGGAGCCAATCATAGGCCGGCCGGCCGGCCAGAGCCTGCGCCAGGCGCCGGATGGCTTGATCGAGGGCGGCCAGGTCGCCAGGCGGAGACAAGCGCGTTACGGGCAAATCAAGTACATCAGCCCCCAGGGCCGCCAGCCGGGCGGAGAACTCATCTCGCGCGGCGCTGCCGGTGGGGCGGGTGTTCAACACCCGCAGCCCCAACAGCGGGCGGCGTTGGGCCGGGGCAAACCAGCGCAGCCGGTCGTGCAGGCCCACCACCTCACCCACAATGACGATGGCCGGCGGGTGCAGCCCGCGCGAGCGCTCGACAATATCTTTCAATGTTCCCACGACCACCTGCTGGCGCGGGGTTGCGCCGCGCGCGATCACCGCGGCGGGCAGGTCGGCTGCACAGCCGCTTGCCAGCAAGCGCGCCACGATCAGGGGCAGGTTCTTCACGCCCATCAGGAACACTTTGGTGTCGGCCGAGGCCGCCGCCCGCAGCACGTCTTCGTCTGGGCAGCCGGCATCGTCGCCCTCGGCCCGGTGGCCGGTGAGGACGACAAAGCTGCATGCCACCCCACGCTGGGTAACGGGGATGCCGGCGTAAGCCGGGACGGCCACCGCGCTGCTGACCCCCGGCACCACCTCGAACGGGATGCCCGCTTCGGCCAGGGCCAGGGCCTCCTCGCCGCCGCGCCCAAACACGAACGGGTCGCCGCCTTTCAGGCGCGCCACCACTTTCCCGGCCCGGGCCTGCTCGATCAACATAGCATTGATCTGCTCCTGCGGCACAGGGTGATGATCGGGCTGCTTGCCCACATCGAGCCAGACGGCCTGGGGGGCATAGCGCCGCAGGGCCGGGCTGACCAGCCGGTCGTACACGACCACGTCGGCCTGCTGCAAACATTCAGCGCCGCGCAGGGTCAGCAGACCTGGGTCGCCCGGCCCGGCCCCCACCAGGAAAACCAGCGGGGAACGATCATAGAACGACGGAGAAGGCAACGGTAAATTCATAACGGGTCTGGGAAGGTTCTCAGGCGCTCAAATTCATCCAGCAAAACGCGAGCATGGGCCAGGCCGGCGGCCGGCCCCCAGGTTTCGGTCAGGTCGAGCAGGTCGGAATCGATCAGGTACAGAGCGGCCGGCAGGCGCAGTTCGGGCGAGAAGCGGCGCTTCAGCTCGGGGCGCAGCTCGGCCAGGATTGCCGCCAGGTCGGCATAGCCGGGGGTTAGCCAGGCTTCCAGGCGCTGGCGCAGGCGGTGGGCCAGGGCCGGGCTGGCCCCGCCGGTGGTCAGGGCGGCCAGCACTTCGCCCCGCCGCACCACCGCCGGGACAATGAAATTGCAGCGCTCTGGCTCGTCGACCACGTTCACCAGGCAGCCGCGCCGCTCGGCCTCCTGCCACACGGCCTGGTTTACGTCTGGGTTGTCGGTGGCCGAGATGACCAGAAAAGCTCCTTCCAGATCGCCATCCTGGTAGGCGCGGCAAAGCCACTCCACACAGGCCGTTTGAACCAGTTCTTCCAGATGAGGGTCTAACGCTGGGCTGATGACGGTCACCGCCGCCCCGGCTGCTAACAAAGCCTCTACCTTGCGCGCGGCCACCTGCCCCCCGCCGACAACCACCGACCGGCGGCGGTCTAGCTGTACCAAACAAATCGGGTACGTCCGCATCGGTTTGTTTGTATCACATTCACCGGGTGAGCGTCAAGGATAGATGTCATTATTCTACCGGGCGGTCTTCCAGATTCGCCGGGAAACCGAAACTGCCTATTCGCCCCTCCGGTAATCCATGTGGGCGATGCCCTGGCGCAGGGCGTACAGCACAGCCTGGGTGCGGTTCGATAAGCTCAGTTTCGCCAAAATATTGGTCACATGGGTGCGCACGGTGCGCTCGCTCAGGTACAGCTCGTCGGCGATCTCCTGATTGGTCTTACCCAGGGCCATCTGCTGTAAGATCTCGATCTCGCGCTCGGTCAGGTCGCCGGTTTCTTCGCCGCCGCCCTCCTGCTCCTGGATGTCGTCCATCAACTTGCGGGCGATGTCTGGCCCCAGAGCAGGCTTGCCCAGATAGGTATCGCGGATGGCCTGGATCAGCGCATCCGAAGACGTATCCTTCATCATATACCCCATTGCCCCGGCCTTGATGGCTGAAAAGACCATGTGGTTCTCGGCAAAGCTGGTCAGCACCAGGATGCGGGCCTGCGGCCAGACCTTCTTGATCTCTTTGGTGGCCTGCACGCCGTCCATCTGCGGCATCACCAGGTCGAGCAGGATCACGTCGGGCTGAAGCTCTTGGGCCAGTTTTACCGCCTCGGCCCCGTTGGCCGCCATACCCACCACCTTCATGCCGCTCTCGGCCGCCAGCAGGGCGTTCAACCCATCCCGCACGACGGTGTGGTCGTCCACGATCAGGATACAGATCGGTTTGCTCATCTTGCCTCCGTTCGGGCGTTCGCGTCTGGGGTTAATTTTACCGCAACCCGGACGAGCGTTCCCTTTCCGGGGCTGGATAACACTTCGGCCGCTCCGCCCAGGGCCGCGGCCCGCTCGTGGATGTTCGCCAGGCCCATTCCGCCGCGCGGGGACTCATGGGGGTCAAAGCCGCGCCCATCGTCTTCGATCTCCAGCGCCAGCTGGTCGCCCTCCACGAACAGCGAAACGCTAACGCTATTGGCCTGGGCGTGCTTGAGGGTGTTGTTGAGGGCCTCCTCGGCGATGCGGTACAGCGCCATACGGGTAGCCGGGTCAAGAGACGGCAGGCCCTGGACGCTCAGGCGGGCGTTGATGCCGGTGCGCTTTTCGACCGCGTTCAGCCGCCGGTCAAGGGCTGCGGCCAGGCTTTCATCAAGCTCATTCGAAGGGCGCAGCTCGTACACCAGCAGGCGCATCTCTTTCAGGGCCTGCTGGGCGGCCTGTTCTATGCGGGCCAGGTGCTGCTCGGCCAGGGCCTGGTCGCCTTTGCGCAGCACCTTCAGCCCGGCCCCCGAAAACAACACCTGGCTGTAAAGAAGCTGGGTGACCGAATCGTGCAGCTCGCGGGCCAGGCGCTGGCGCTCTTGCATCACTGCTGCCAGCTCCGACTGGCGCACCAGGCGAGCGCGCTCCACCATGCCGCTGATCTGATCGGCGATGGTCATCAGCAGGGTAATTTCCTCAATAGAGGTATCCTGAATGCTGGGGGCGAACAGGCTCAACACGCCCAGGACTTCGCCCTTGACCCGCAGCGGCGCGCCCAGATAGGCCAGCCGATCGGGCGCCGCCCCGTGGCTGCGCCCGGCCTGGGCCAGGCCGGGCGGCAGGCCCGCCTCCAGGCTCATATCGGGAATGACCAGCGGGCTGGTAGAGGTCAGCACTCCCTGCCAGAAGGCTTCCTGGGCCGAAAAGACTTCCAACCCGGCCAGGGCCTCGGCCGGCAGACGGCTCTGCGCCGCCAGAGAAAGCTGGCCGCCGGGCGCGCCATCGTCGAGCGGCTCCAGAAAATGCAGCGCCCCGCCCGAAGCGTGCAGGGCCGCCACCGTCACCGCCAGCACCTCCTCCAGCAGAGCCAGCAGGTTGAGCGGCTCGGCCGCCAGGGCGTTGATCTGGTACAGGGTAGTAAGATGCTGGGTGCGCACCTGCACCTGCTTCTCGAGGGCTTCCAGCATCACCGCCCGGCGCAGCGAGACGGCCGCCATCTCGGCCACGATCTGAAACAGGCGCATATCCTGGGCCGAGAAGCGCCGCCGGCTGGTGAAGCCAAAACACAGCACCCCGAAAGCCGGCCCAAAGGCGGTTTCCTCTGCCATCAAGGGGATGGCGGCCGCCGACTGGCAGCCGCGCAGCAGAGCGGCGTAGACCGGGGCGGGGTGACGCGGCAAAAATTCGTCTGGGTTAACCAGGGCCGCCACCTGGCCGGTGTGGAATGTCTGCCACAGCCAATCGTCGGGCCAATCGGGCGGGTGGGACAGCCCCACCAGGCCGTCATCCAGGCTGGCCTGCACCACCAGTTGCGAGGCCAGCCGGTCGGGAAGCAGGAATAGGGCCCGGCTGGCGTCGAAGAAACGCGCCAACTGGGCCACAATGGCCGCCAGGGTGTTTTCGCCGCGCTCGGCCTGGCCCAGGGCGGAGGTGATCGAAGATAAGACCTCCAACTCCTCGGCCCGGCGGCTGGACTGCTCACCCAGCCAGGCTCGCTCCAACACCTGGGCCACCTGGGCGGCGAACATTGCCATCGTGTCGGCGTCGGCCTGGGTATAGGCGCTGGGCCGCAGCGAGCCAAGCGAAAGAAAGCCCAGCATCTCGTCGCCGGCCAACAGCGGCGCGCCCAACCAGCCATGCACGCGGCGGATCTCCGGCCAATGGGCGAAGCGCGGGTCGTCTTGGGCGTCGCTCACCACCAGCGGGCGGCGGCTGCGACGCAGCTCGGCCACCAGGGGGTCGTCCTCCGGGAAGACCAGAGGGGCGCTTCCAGTCTCCGCTCCCCCGGCCAGGCTCTCCTCAGCCGGCACAAAGCGCTGGTTCTCGTCTACCAGGAACAGCCCAGCCCGGTCATAATGGATCAAGCCGTGCAGATGCACCAGCAGGGCTTCAAGGGTCTGTTTCAGGTCGCCGGCCGAGGCCAGGGCGGCCATCACATCGCGCATTACTTCGGTTTCGCGCTG
>CAYQDU010000172.1:0-9326 GCA_964416275.1 uncultured Anaerolinea sp.
TCACCGAAGCCATCGACGCCATTTCCAGCACGGCCGCCAGCCACCAGCGCAGCTTTGTGGTCAAGGTAATGGGCCGCAACTGCGGCTATCTGGCCCTGATGGGCGCCCTCGCCACCGGGGCCGACTGGGTCTTGATCCCCGAAAACCCGCCGGATGTAGACAACTGGCGCCAGGTGATGGTCGAACGGGTGCGGGCCGGGCGGCGGGCCGGGCGGCGAGACACCATCGTGGTCATCGCCGAAGGCGCCCACGACCGCAACGGCAACTACATCGGCAGCAGCGACGTGGCCCAGACTTTGGAAGAAGCCACCGGCGAAGAAGTACGCGTCACCGTGCTGGGCCACGTGCAGCGCGGCGGCGCGCCCAGCGCCTTCGACCGCAACCTGGGCACGTTGGTGGGCCATGCGGCGGTCGAGAACCTGCTGGCCGCCCGGCCCGAAAGCGAGCCGCAGATGATCGGCCTGCGCGGCAACCGCATCGTGGCCTCGCCGCTGATGGAGGCGGTCGAAAAGACCCGCCAGGTGGCGAAAGCCATCGAAGCCCACGACTACGAAACCGCCATGGCCCTGCGCGGCAGCAGCTTCAAAGAATCGTTCGACACCCTCAAGACCATGCTGCGGGCCCTGCCCCACCCGCCCCAGCCCGGCCAGCGCCAGCGGCGCATCGCGGTGATCCATTCGGGCGCGCCGGCCCCCGGCATGAACGCCGCCGTGCGGGCCGCCGTGCGCATGGGCATCGACAAAGGCCACGTCATGCTGGGCGTGCAAAACGGCTTCCAGGGCCTGATCGACGGCACGGTGCGCGAGATGGACTGGATGAGCGTCAACGGCTGGGCGCTGCGCGGCGGGTGCGAGCTTGGCACCAGCCGCAAAGTGCCAACCGGCCCCGACCTGTACCAGATCGCCCGCGCCATCGAGAAGCACGCCATCGACGGCCTCTTGATGATCGGCGGCTGGTCGGGCTACGAGACGGCTTTCCAAATCGTGCGCCAGCGCGAGAACTACCCCGCCTTCGGCCTGCCCATCGTGTGCCTGCCGGCCACAATCAACAACAACCTGCCCGGCTCCGAGCTGAGCATCGGGGCCGACACAGCCCTGAACAACATCTCGGAGGCGGTGGATAAGATCAAAGACTCGGCCGTGGCCCTGCGGCGGGTGTTTGTGGTCGAGGTGATGGGCCGCAACTGCGGCTACCTGGCCCTGATGGCCGGCCTGGCGACCGGGGCCGAACGGGTGTATCTGAACGAAGAAGGCGTGCGCCTGACCGACCTGCTGGCCGACGTGCAGAAGCTGAACTACGGCTTCAGCCACGGCAAGCGCCTGGGGCTGATGATCCGCAGCGAGCACGCCAACCCGGTCTACGATACGGCTTTCATGTGCAAGCTGTTCGAGGAAGAGGGCCACAACCTGTTCGATGTGCGCCAGTCGATTTTGGGGCATTTGCAGCAGGGCGGCAACCCTTCGCCGTTCGACCGCATCCAGGCCACCCGCCTGGCGACGCGCTGCATCGACTATCTGATCCAGCAGATCGAAAGCCCCAACCCGCAGAGCGCCTTCATCGGCCTGCAGGGCAAAGAGATCCGCTTCCTGCCCATCGAGGACTTCGACCGGATGGTGGATATGAAAGCCCAACGCCCCAAGCAGCAGTGGTGGATGGATCTGCGCCAGATCGCAGCCGTGCTGGCCCAACCCTGCCCGCGCTGCAATATGGGAGAGTAGGGGGAGACGTATGGCGCCTGTTCGTGTTGTGATCCGTTCCATGCTGCTCACCCTGGCGGCCCTGCTGGCCCTGGGGCTGGCCTTTGCGGGCGGCTACCTGTACCGCCAGTCGCAGGCCGCCGCCCTGGATTTTCCGCTGTTCGATGAGGCCTATACCCTGATCGAAAAACACGGGCTGAAAGACCTGCCCGCCAAACCGGTCATCGAATACGGCCTGATCCGCGGCCTGCTGCAGGCCTACGCCGAACCGCACACCTCCTTCCTCGAGCCGCCCCAGAACGAGCTGGAGAGCAACCGCCTGGCGGGCAAATACGGCGGCATCGGCGCGCAGGTCGAACAGGACGGCCAGAAACGCTGGCGGCTGTATCCCCTGCCCGACAGCCCGGCCGCCCTGGCCGGCATCCGCGAGGGCGACCAACTGCTGCAGGTGGACGGGCAGGCGATCACCGCCCAGACCCCCAGCGAGACCCTGGTGGCGGCCCTGCGCGGCCCGGTCGACAGCCAGGTGGCCCTCAGCCTGAGCCGCCCGCCCAGCGAGACGCCCTTCGAGGTGCGCCTGAAGCGGGCCGAAATCCCGCTTCCATCGGTCACCTGGCGGCTGGCCCCCGACGAAGCCCGCCTGGGGGTGGTGAAGGTGAACTGGATGGCGGCCACCACGGCCGACGAAATCCGCCGGGCGGTGGACGACTTGCGCAGCCGGGGAGCCACCCACTACGCCCTCGACCTGCGCGATAACCCCGGCGGGCTGGTGGATGCGGGCGTGGCTATCGCCCGGCTGTTCCTGAAAGATGGAGCGGTGATCCAGCAGCAGTACCGCGGCGAGGCGGTCAAGACCTTCACGGTCGACCAGCCCGGCCCGCTGGCCGACATTCCGCTGGTGATCCTGATCAACCAGGGCAGCGCCAGCGCGGCCGAGATCGCCGCCGGGGCGCTGCAAGCCCGCCAGCGGGCGCTGCTGGTGGGCCAGCCCAGCTACGGCAAAGACACGGTGCAGTTGGTGTTCAACCTGCAAGATGGGTCGAGCCTGCACGTGACCGCCGCCCACTGGTGGGTGCCGGGGCATGCGGGTTCGCTGGCGGGGGTGGGCCTGCAGCCCGACATCCCCGTGCCGGCCCCCGCCGCGCCCGGCGGCCCCGACCCGGTCTTGCAGGCGGTCATCGCCCACTGGTTTGGGGCGCATGGATCGTAGGCCCGCCGCTCCCCCCTTCCCCCCTCCCCCCGGTGGGGGGAGGGGGAATACGCCGCGGCAGCCC
The DNA here is from genome assembly GCA_964416275.1 of uncultured Anaerolinea sp. Classification (GTDB taxonomy): domain Bacteria; phylum Chloroflexota; class Anaerolineae; order Anaerolineales; family UBA4823; genus RBG-16-57-11. The sequence goes on from CAYQDU010000172.1 coordinate 2,972, forward strand.
GCTCCCCTCTCCCCGCAGGAGAGAGGGGGCCAGGGGGTGAGGGGCCGCCCGCTCACCGCCCGCGAGCGCCAGGCGCTGCGCCGGGCGGCCGAGCAGCAGGGCCTGGCGCGCCGGCGGCCGCCGGCCTGGCCGCCCACCTGGCCGCCGGCCTGGCGCCCCACCTGGCGCCCGCCCCACCTGCGGCCCGGCTGCCTGGCGGGGCTGCTGGCCGGGCTGCTCCTGCTGTTCGGGCTGGCGGTCTACCTGCTGATCCCCTTCCGCACCAATCTGCTGCTGATCGGGGTGGATTACATCGACCCGGCCCTGACCACCAACGTGGCCCGCAGCGATACGATCATGCTGGCGACGGTGAACCCGCTGCGGCCCTCCGTGGGCCTGCTCTCAATCCCGCGCGACCTGTGGGTGAGCATCCCCGGCGTGGGCGAAAACCGGATCAACACGGCCCACTTCTACGCCGAGGGCCAGCAGCCCGGCAGCGGGCCGGCCGCCCTGCAGCAGACCATCCGCCAGAATTTTGGGGTCAGCGCGCCGTACTACGTGCGGGTGCGCTTCGAGGGCTTTCGCGAAGTGGTAGACGCCCTGGGCGGGGTGGACATCACCCTAAGCGAGCCGGCCGCCGGCTACCCGGCCGGCAAACATCACCTCACCGGGCGCAAGGCCCTGGCCTTTGTGCGCGAGCGCTACAGCAGCGACGACTTCAACCGCATGTCGCACGGGCAGTTGATGATCCGGGCGCTGTTCCGCAATTTGCTCAACCCGCTCAAGTGGCTGCGGCTGCCGGCCGTGATCCGGGCGGGCTGGCAGGCCATCGACACCAACCTGCCGGCCTGGCTGTGGCCGCGCCTGGGCTTTGCCCTGCTGCGGGCCGGGCCGGGCGGCATCGACAGCCGCATCGTGGGGCGCGAGATGGTCACGCCCTACACCACGCCCGAAGGGGCCAGCGTGCTGCTGCCCAACTGGGAGCTAATCCGCCCGATGGTGGATGAGATGTTTCATTAAATTTTCGGCGCTTCCGCCAAAGGCGGGAACTTTTGTATATTTTGGGTGAATTGTGGGGCGTAGCCCCCCTGTAGCGCTCCATGAAACCGGGGTGGGACGACAGGCGAGCTTCGCCTGGCGAGCGAAGCTCGCCTGGAAAGAGCGTTCAGCCTGGATTTTTTGCCGGCGCTCGAAGAGCGCCACGCCTGCTCCACGGTTTAATGGGGTGGCGCCGGCCCCCAATTGACCCAAACTATAGCATTTTCCCCGGCGAAGCCGGAAGAGCCAAATTTCATCCAGGTTATTACGCGCTGCGTCATAAACTGTGCTAGAATTGAGTCGAATCTATGGAAACCGGAATCAAAGTTGTCGCCACCAATCGCAAAGCCAGCCACGAGTACTTCCTGCTCGAACGGCTGGAAGCCGGGATCGCCCTGCAGGGCAGCGAAATCAAGTCGATCCGCGCCGGGCAGATCAGCCTGGCCGAGGCCTTCGTGCGGGTTGATGGGCGGCAGGCCTGGCTGGAGGAGGCCCATATTGCCCCCTACGTGCAGGCCAGCCATTACAACCATGAACCGCGCCGCCCGCGCAAGCTGCTGCTGCACCGCAAGGAGATCCGCAAGCTGTGGGACGAGGTGCGCCAGAAGGGCGTGACCATCATCCCCCTGCGGGTGTACCTGAAAGACGGGCGAGCCAAACTGGAAATTGCGGTGGCAAAAGGCAAAAAGCTGTATGACAAACGCCAAGCCCTGGCCGAGCGGGACGCCCAACGCGAAGTGGAGCGCGAGTTCCGCCGCCGATACGAATGACGGCCCGCCGCGCTCGATCGCGGCCCTCAACCGCCGGCCCGAGGCCGAGAAGCGGGCCATCTACGCCGACCTGATCCCAGGCGAGCTGATCGCCCTGTTCGACCTGCCGCCCGATCTGCGCGCCGCCGACGGGCAAGACCTGCTGCGCCTGGTTTGCCCGGCCGGCAGCCCCGGCTTCGAGCTGGCCCTGTATCACCCCCTCCAACCGCGCGACCCGTTGTGCTATGGGCAGGTGTGCGATACGGTGACCGGGCAGGTGCACGTCCTGCTGTACACCCTCAACGACCCGCGCGCCCCGCGCTTCGACGTGGATTGCCTGCCCGACGGGCGCTCGACCCGCTTCGGAACCGAATGCCGCAACCTGCCCGCCGAGCAGGCCGCCCTGCTGGCCGGGCTGGCCCCCGGCCAGGCGCGGCGGGGGATGCGCCTGCTGGGGGCGGTGGTGCGCCAGTTCGAGGCCTTTGTCGCCCGGCTGGGGCAAAGCCTGTATTTCGCCGAGCCGCTGTATTATCACAATGCGGTCATCTTCGAGCGCTACGGATTCCGCTACGAGCGGGGCCGGCGGCTGATGGAGCGCATCCAGGCCGGGTTCGAGCTGGGCGGCGACCTGGCCGCCCGCCTGGACTGCTCGACCCCCTTCCGCCAGCCCGAAGCGGCCGGCAGCATCCGCCTGCGCTCGTGGGCCATCCACGATGGCCTGCTGGGCGAGCCGTTTCACGATGTGACCATGTATAAGATCATCAGCCAACCGGCCCAGGTGAACACCTGCCCCGGCTGCGAGTGGTAAAATCGCCCGTATGCTGTCCAACAATTTCCTGGCCCTGATTGCCACCTTCGGCGCGGCCCTGCTCTGGCTGCGCCTGATCGACTTTGCCGCCCAGCGCGGCTGGGTCGAGAGCCGCCTGAGCCGTAAGATCATCCACATCGGCACCGGGCCGCTGTTCGTGGCCTGCTGGCTGCTGTTCGACGCCGCGCCCGGGGCCCGCTGGTTGGCCGCCCTGGTGCCGGGGGCGATCACCGTACAGTTTGCCCTGGTGGGGCTGGGGGTGATTCAAGACCCGGCCGCCGTGCAGGCCATGTCTCGCTCTGGCGACCGGCGCGAAATCTTGCGCGGCCCGCTGTATTACGGGCTGATCTTCGTGGCCCTGACCCTGCTCTACTGGCGGGCCAGCCCGATTGGGATCACCGCGCTGATGCTGGTGTGCGGCGGCGACGGGCTGGCCGATGTGCTGGGGCGGCGCTTTGGGGCCCGCAAGCTGCCCTGGAACGCCCATAAGTCGTGGGTGGGCAGCCTGAGCTTTCTGTTCGGGGCCTGGACGCTGAGCGGGCTGATGCTGGGGCTGTTCGTGGCCGCCGGGCTGTTCCCCGCCCCGCTGGCGGCCTACCTGCCCGCCCTGACGATCATCGCCCTGGCGGCCACCCTGGTCGAGGCCCTCTCCCCGCCAGACGTGGATAATCTCACCATCACCCTGGCGGCGGTGGTATTGGGGCATTGGCTGTTCTAGGCGCTTCCGGCGTTGCCGGGAGAGTTTGTATTTAGGTGGGCAATTCGAGAAAGGGTTCTGGTAATTATACCCCCATCTATGGCTGCGGTCTTTGCCCGGCCAGCGGATGCATCAACGGTATAATCAAGTGGATGTCAACCTCTCCCACCCAAACACTCCCCAGAACTTCCACGGCGCTCCCCAGCCGAGGGCGAGCCTACGCCGCCCTGCTGTGCGGGGTGCTGGCGATGGTGCTTTCGCCGCTCTTCATCCGCTGGTCTGAAGCTCCGGGGCTGGTAACAGCCTTTTACAAGATGTTCATCACCCCACTCTTGCTCACGCCGGTGGTGATCTACGCCGCCCGGCGCGAGATCGCCGGCTTCATCCGGGCGGCAAGCGGCCGGCTGGCGGCCCCCGAGGAAGCCGCGGCGGCCTCCCTGGCGGGGCTGAAGGTATTTGCCTTTCCCCTGGCGGCGGGGGTCTTCTCGGCGCTGGATCACGGGCTGTGGGCTACCGCCATTGGCATGACCAGCGTAGCCAACAGCACCCTGCTGAACAACCTCTCGCCGGTGTGGGTGGGGCTGTTTGCCATCCTGGTCTGGCGGCAGAAGCTTGGGGCGAAGTTCTGGCTGGGGCTGGCGGCGGCCCTGCTGGGGACGGCCCTGGTGCTGGGCAGCAGCCTGCTCAGTGGAGGCCGGTTTTCGGGCGGGGATTTCCTGGCGATCTTATCCAGCGTGTTCTACGGTGGGTTTTTCCTGCTCTCGAAGAAGGGCCGCCAGGCGCTGAGCGTCCTGTACTACCTGTGGTCGTTTTCGGCCGCCGGGGCGGCCTGCCTGTTCGTCGCCACCCGCCTGTGGGGGATGCCGCTCACCGGCTACTCGCCGCAAACCAACCTGATCTTCCTGGCCACCTCGCTGGTGGTGCAGCTGGCCTCCTACGCCTGCATCACCTACGCCCTGGGCGCTCTGCCGGCCTCGGTGGTCGCGCCGACGATGGTCCTCCAGCCCGTGCTGACGGCCCTGATGGCGATCCCGTTCGCCGGGGAGGGGCTGGGCGTCGCCCAGGTGCTGGGCGGGCTGCTTACGTTAGGGGGCATCTGGATCGTGAATCAGGCCCAGAGGAGTTAACCGAATTTGTATGGCTATCCCTTCTTCTCCGCCTGCGACCATCCGTAAATCTTCCGGCTTTGCCAGGAAAATCGCGGTAGGTCAGGGGCCGCGAGTGGCGTAACCGCCCGCAGCCCCTGACCTGCCGATCCAATGACGCTCTGGAAGCGACGCAGCCGGGTGCGCCAGGTTAATCGTCGCAGCACTTGGGATATTTCTTGCAGTAATTCTTATAGTTGACTTCCGTCACCGGCGGGCAGTTGGAGTGCTTGCAGGGGTTGTAGTTGATGACCGGCGGGCAGCCGCAGTTGGCGCAGTTCCACCAGTCGCCCCAGTTGCAGCCCTGCCAGTTGTTGTTACAGCAGTTGTTGTTGTTACAACAGTTATTGTTGTTGCAGCATTTGTTATTGCAGCAGTTCTTCTTCCCGCAGCAGTACGAGGGCCAGGCCTGGCAGTTATTGCAGCCATAGAAGCCGTAGCCATACCAGCCGGAGGGGTCGTAGGCGCCATAGTCAGGGTACGTGTTGCTGGCGTAAATATCGGCCACCGAAGCGTTGACCACCGGCAGGGCGCTGGTATCGCCCACCACGGTGGTCGAGCCATCCCACACCCAACAGAACTGGCCCGGCGTGACGGGGTTGGCGATGTACCACCAGTCTTTGGTCGCATCCCGGCCCTGGACGGTCGACTCGGCGCCCTTGAGGAAGCCGGCGACGACCGCATAGCGGGTGCCGGGGCCAATCCGGCAGTTGGTGTTCTGGTCGGCGGTGATGGCCGGGAAGGTCACGCTGGCGGGCAGGGCGGTGGGCGGCGGAACAGTGGGCGGAACCGGGGTGGGGGCTTCGGTGGGGGCCAGGGTGGGCAGGGGCGTGGCCGTGGCGGCCGGGGGGGGCGTAGGCGGCTGGGTGGCCTGCGCCAGGGCCGCCGGCGCGGCAGTGAACAGGGCCGCAGATTGGGCCGCCACTTCGGTTTCAATCATGTGCTGCACCAGGGTGGCCGCCGCCGAGGTGCTGATGTAGGCCTCCGCCCCGCCTTTCTGCCCGGCGAAGGCGTTGGAGGTGCAGGCGCTTAATCCAATCCCCCCAAGCAATAGGAACAGACCGATTAAGGGTGCAAGAATGGGCCGCTTTTTCATTATTCTCTCCGTGTCAGGTAATTTTCAGCCGTGGCATGCAGTCGCCCTGCATGATTATTATGGCAGAAAATACGCGTCCTGTCACGTATGATTTTTTGGCGGTTGGCGCAGCATAGCTGGCGCCAACCGCGGTCCCCCCACTTAACCGGGGTGGAGATGACTGGCGAGCTTCGCTTGGCGAGCTTCGCCGAAAGAGGATTAATCGTGGATTTTGTCGCACTTCGGGCGACAAAATCCACGGAACCACTCTTTTTGACCGAAAGCGGGGAAAATGGGTGGCTACCATAAAAAATCGTTTGGGGTTTGCGAGCGGCGCAGCCGCCCGCAAACCCCAAACGATAGCTTTTCCCCGGCCAAGCCGGAAGAGCCATAAGGTGAGCGCTGCGCCGTGCAGCGGCGCAGCGCTCACCTTTATTCTCTTAGCGCTGGAAGATGGCCGGGATGAACAGCCTGGTATAGGTGGGCGCTCCGGGGGGCGCGGCGGTGGGGGCCACCGTGGGCAGGGGCGCGCCGGTAGGGACGGCCGTCGGCGCAGCGGTGGGGATGGCGGTGGGCGGCGGGGCGGCCGCGCTCTTCGGATCGGTGCCGTTCAGGTATTCTTCCAGGTCGGTGTAGCCGTCGCCGTCATAATCGGAAGTCGAGGCGACCGGCGAGCCGTATTGCAGCGAGCCAAGCTGGGCGGTCTCCCAGGCGTCGGACATGCCATCCTGGTCGCTGTCGGCGCAGGGCGAGCCGGCCGCCGGGGTGACCCAGCCGCCCACCTGGTCGGGCGAGTCGATGATGCGGCCCGTGCCGTTGCGCACGTCGTTGACCACACGCGCGTCTATCCCGTCCCGCCGCGTG
>CAYQDU010000173.1:0-9310 GCA_964416275.1 uncultured Anaerolinea sp.
GGCCTGTTTGAGCAGTTCGTCCAGGTTGTAGGTGTCGATCACCTTCACTGGCAGGCCGGTGCGGGCCGCTTCTTCGCGCTCCATCGAGCGGCAGAACAGCAGGGGCGTTTGGCCGCGCTGCTTAACCAGCTCGGCCAGCGTCATGTGCCCCCCGCCAGTCAGGTAGGTCATAAACGGGTTGTGGAAGCCAGGGCCAACCACCAGCAGGGCGTCAACGCCCCGCGCCTGCATCAACGCATCCAGGTCAGATTTCATGGTCTATCTCCTTTGATTTTTTCTGAGTTTGCCGCTGACTGCGCCAGCGGCAAACCCAGAAAAATAGCTCTTCCGTCGAAGCAGGATGTTTTTGCTACGGGGGGGAATTGTGGGGCATAGCCCCACAATTCCCCCCGTAGAACTTTCTCTCCGGCGAAGCCGGAAGAGCCAGAAAAATCAAACAAAAATTTGCTGCAGCCCGGCCAGCAGGTCGGCCTCCTGTTCGGGCAGTACGGTGCGTGGGTCGAGCGCCAGGCGGTCGTCCTGCAGGCGGGCAATGATGGGCGGGTGGCTGCGGCGCAGGCGGGCAAGAGCCTGGTCGGGGCTTTTCAGGGCCAGGGCCAGCACGCAGGTGGGCAGGGTCTCTCCGGGCAGGCTGCCGCCCCCGATGGTCGATTGGCTGGCGACGACTTCGCCCTGGCCCAGGGCGGCGGCCCAGGCCGCGGCGCGGGCCGCCATCTCGGCCTGGCTTTGGGCGATCATCCGCCAGGTTGGGATTTCACGCTCGGCTTCATCCTTTAAATAATGCAGCAGGGTGGCGCCCAGGGCCGCCAGGCACAGCTTATCGGCCCGGATGGCCCGCGCCAGGGGGTGCTTTTTGAGCTTACCGATCAGGTCGGCCCGGCCAACGATGATCCCGGCTTGCGGGCCGCCCAACAGCTTATCGCCGGAGAAGCACACCAGGTCGGCCCCGGCGGCCAGCGATTCCTGTACGGTGGGTTCGTGCGCCAGCCCATAGCGGGCTGTATCCAGCAGCGCCCCCGACCCCAGATCATCCACCAGGGGCAGACCGGCGGCATGAGCCAGGGCGGCGATCTCGGCCAGGGGCGGCTCGCCCACAAAGCCTTCCAGGCGGAAGTTGGAGCGGTGGGCGCGCAGGAACAAGGCCGGGTGTTCGTCCAGGGCGGCTTCGTAATCGGCCAGGTGCACCCGGTTGGTAGCGCCGATCTCTACCAGGCGCGCCCCAGATTGTTTCATCACGTCGGGCACGCGGAAGCCGCCGCCGATCTCGACCAACTGGGTGCGGGCGATGACCGCCGCTCGCCGCCGGGCCAGGGCGCTGAGGGCCAGCAGCACGGCGGCGGCGTTGTTGTTCACCACCAGGGCCGCCTCGGCCCCGGTGAGGCGCTGCAAAAGCGCCTCGGCGTGCACCAGGCGCGAGCCGCGCTTGCCGCCCGGCAAGTCGTATTCCAGGTTGGAATAGCCCAGGGCCACCGCCTGGGCCGCTTCTAGCGCCGCCCGGCTGAGCGGCGCCCGGCCCAGGTTGGTGTGCAGCACCACCCCGCTGGCGTTAATCACCGGGCGCAGGGTAGGCGTGGTCCAGTTCTGCAAAAGCTGCCCGGCCCGCGCCAACAAAGCTGCGGGGGAAGGCAGCTCTCCCGCAGTTAGATAGGCGGCGCGGGCTTCTTGCAGCGCCTGGCGCACCGCCGCCAGGCTTAACGGACGGCCGTAGACGGCCGTCCAGCCGCGAGCGGCGTCGGTTTGCAGCACTTGATCGACGGAGGGGAGATCGCGCAGGCTGGTCACAGAGCGTCAATATCAGGGTGTGGGCGGCGGATTGGGAGATGGGTCCGCTTCGCCCGTCGCGCCGGCCCCGCGCGCCGGGCGCCATTGGGCGCGCTCGCGCAGGCGCAGCAGAAATTCGATCAGGATCAGCCCGGCAGCCAGCAGCAGGGCCAGCGAAGGCGTCAACACCCGCCCAATGCGCAGCCACAGCAGGGTGGGGATGTACACGCCCACCCACAGCGCCTGGCGCAGGATTACCAGCGCAGTAGGCGGCGGGGTCGATGGAAAGCGCCGGTTCAGGTAGGCCGCGGCGGGCAGGAAGGTCCCCGTCGCCGCTAGCACGCCCAGGAAAAAGAAAAGCCAACGCGTCCCGCCGTTGGGGGCAGTATACATGATCACGCCATACAATCCGCCCCAACCAATCAGCATCAACGCCAGGCTGGTAGGCAGCAAAGCCCGCACGGAGAGAGGAGAAGACAGGCCCGCCATATCGAAGATATTATAATCGAGGAAAGATGGCGCAAAGAAAATGAGCGGCTTACGCCGCTCATTTTCTTTCTACCGATTTCATTGTCTTACGACGGACGGAATTCGCCCTCCACCACTTCCCCCTCGTCTTCGTGGGAGCGGTGTCCGTTGCCGTTATGACCATTTCCATTGCCATTTCCGCCGGGGAAGCCGCCGGGCCGCCCGCCGCCGGCCTGCGCCTGGGCGGCGTAGATCTGCTGGCTGAGGGCATGGAAGGCGTTTTGCAAGCTCTCGCTCTGGCGTTTGATGGCTGCAACGTCTTCGCCGTTCATGGCCGAGCGCAGGGCCTCTACCTGGCTTTGGATCGCCTGGCGCTCGTTGGCCGGGACCTTATCGCCCAGGTCATTCAGCGCCTTCTCGGTCTGGTAGGCCAGCGAGTCGGCCGTGTTGCGGGCTTCGATCAGCTCGCGCCGCTGGCGGTCGCCGGCTTCGTTCTGGCGGGCCTCCTGCACCATGCGGTCGATTTCGCCCCGGTTGAGGTTGGTCGAGGCTGTGATCGTGACTTTTTGCTCCTTGGCGGTAGCCTGATCGCGGGCGGTCACATTCAAGATGCCATTGGCGTCGATGTCGAAAGTGACTTCGATCTGCGGCACACCGCGCGGGGCGGGCAGAATGCCTTCCAGGCGGAAGCGGCCCAGGCTCATGTTATCGGCGGCCATCGGGCGCTCGCCTTGCAGCACATGCACATCGACGGCGGTCTGGTTGTCATCGGCGGTCGAGAAGGTTTCAGTCTTCTTGGCCGGGATGGTGGTGTTGCGCTCGATCAGCACGGTCATCACGCCGCCCATCGTCTCGACGCCCAGCGAAAGCGGGGTTACGTCGAGCAGCAGCACATCTTTGACTTCGCCGGCCAGCACGCCGCCCTGGATGGCTGCGCCCACCGCTACCACCTCATCGGGATTGACGCCCTTGTGGGGTTCTTTCCTGGTCAGCGAGCGCACCAACTCCTGCACCATCGGCATGCGGGTTGCGCCGCCCACCAGCACCACTTCGTTGATCTGCCCGGCGTTCAGGTTGGCGTCGCGCAGGGCGGCTTCAAACGGGCCGCGCAGGCGCTGCACCAGGCCTTCAGTTAGCTGCTCCAGCTTCGAGCGGGTCAGCTTGATCTGGAGATGCTTTGGGCCGTTGGCGTCGGCGGTGATGTAGGGCAGGTTGATCTCGGTCTCCATCACGCTGGAAAGCTCCACTTTGGCCTTCTCGGCGGCTTCACGCAGGCGCTGCAGGGCCTGGCGGTCGGTGCGCAGGTCCACGCCGTTCTCGCGCTTGAATTCGTCGGCTACCCAGTTGACGATGGCCTCGTCCCAGTCGTCGCCGCCCAGGTGGGTATCGCCGTTGGTCGATTTGACTTCGATCACGCCATCGCCCACTTCCAGCACGCTCACGTCGAAGGTGCCGCCGCCCAGGTCGAATACCAGGATGGTTTCATTAGCTTTCTTGTCCAGGCCGTAGGCCAGGGCCGCGGCGGTAGGCTCGTTGATGATCCGCAGTACATCCAGCCCGGCAATGCGGCCGGCGTCTTTGGTGGCCTGGCGCTGGCTGTCATTGAAATAGGCCGGAACGGTGATCACCGCCTGAGATACAGCCTCGCCCAGGTAGGCTTCGGCGTCGGCCTTAAGCTTGCCCAGGATCATGGCCGAAATTTCCTGCGGGCTGTATTCGCGCCCGGTCTGCGGGATTTTAACCCGCGCGTCGCCAGCGGAGCCCTTGACCACCTGATAGGGAACCATGGCCCGTTCCTGGGACACATCCTCGTAGCGGCGGCCGATGAAGCGTTTGATCGAAAAAACCGTATTTTCAGGGTTTACCACGGCCTGGCGCTTGGCGGTTTGCCCCACCAGGCGCTCGCCGTTCTTGTTAAAACCAACCACAGAGGGCAGCAGGCGCGAACCTTCCGCGGTGGGGATTACGGTGGGGTCGCCGCCTTCCATCACGGCTACCACGCTGTTGGTTGTACCGAGGTCGATACCGATAATCTTAGCCATAAGAGTCATCCTTTCTTGCGGTTGTTATCTGTTATTATCTCTTCTCAAGCGGGTGTAGTACCACCCTGTTAAACCGTGGAGCAGGCGTGGCGCTCTGCGAACGCCTTCGAAAATAGATGTTGCGTAGATTCGTTGCACTTTGTGCGAGAAATCCACGCTGAACCATCTTTTGGCGAAGCTCGTCAGTCATTCCCCCACGGTTGAGTGGGGATCGTCTTTCGTTTTCCGCCCGCAGGCGGAAGAATTCAGATGTGCTTAAGATACCGGATGCGTGCAAGAATCGGGTTAGCGCAATGTAAGAGGAACGTCAACGTTTGCGAGGTAAACGGTGCATCCGGGCCGGGATTCGCATAACATTCTCTTAATGATTTTTTTAAGGATAGTACCGCGGTATCTGGGGGACAGGGGGCAGATCGGGCTACTTTTCCCTAGATATGGGGGGGGAGATACCGTAAAGCCCACTAGTGGGTTAAACCTGTCTAAAGATGGCAGAAAGGCGTAAAGCCGGCGCGCGTGGTTCTCTTTAACGTTTTTGTACCTTAAAGTATTGGGTTTTTTTAGGCGGGCGTAGGGTTCGTATATTGCTCATCCGGGCAGGCTTTGCTACAATCAGAGCGGTTGGCAGTTCGGCGCCAATGCAGGGGAAGAACTTTCAGAGCAGCGGTACAACAATTGAGCTTGTTTTATCCTTATGAAGTGTCCTGCGGCATATTATGTCGCAGGTCGCTTGTTCGATTGCGCTTTTATCTCAAAATTGTTCTCTTTTTTGGTTTGCCCGCTCTATTTTATGAGACAGGGCCGACCGGAAGGGGAGGGTCTCACGCAAAATTATGAGGCGGCGTGACCCAAAGGAGGCGGAAGTTTATATGAATGCTCAACAGGCCTGGCAAGCCGCACGCGGCCAATTACAAATGGAAATCCCCAAAGCAGCCTTTGACACCTGGGTGCGCCACGCCGAGCTGGTTTCCTATGAGGATGGCAGCTTCATCATCGGTGTACCAAACGCGTATGCCAAAGACTGGCTGCAAAGCCGCCTGTCCAGCACCGTTACCCGCCTGCTGACCGGGATGATGAACCGTACGGTGGAGGTGCGTTTCATCGTCTGGCAAAATGGGGCCGTAGAAACCGCGGCTCAACCGGTCGAAGAAGCCGAGGATGAGGTCGAAGTCGCTCAGCCCAACCAAAGCCTGAATGGGCGCTATAACTTCGAAAATTTTGTGGTGGGGCCGAATAACCGCCTGGCCCACGCCGCTTCGATGGCTGTGGCCGAGAAGCCCGCCCAGGCTTATAACCCGCTGTTCCTGTACGGCGGGGTCGGGCTGGGCAAAACTCACCTGCTCCAGGCCATTGGCAATCACTGCCACAAGCGTGGTTTGCAAGTATTGTACGTTTCTTCCGAAGAATTTACCAACGACCTGATTAACGCCATCCGCAATCATACCACCCAGGCGTTCCGCGATAAATATCGCAGCATCGACGTGCTGCTGGTGGACGATATTCAATTTATTGCCGGAAAAGAATCGACCCAGGAAGAGTTTTTCCACACCTTTAACACCCTGCACGGTCAGGATAAGCAAATCGTGGTCTCGTCCGACCGGCCCCCCAAGGCCCTGGTGACGCTGGAAGAGCGGCTGTGTTCACGCTTTGAGTGGGGCCTGACGGCCGACATCCAGCCGCCCGACCTGGAGACGCGCCAGGCGATCCTGCGAGCCAAGGCTGATCGCCTGGGCTGCAAGGTGCCGAACGAGCTGCTGGAACTGATCGCCCGGCGGGTGCAATCCAACATCCGCGAGCTGGAAGGGGCGCTTACCCGCGTGGCCGCTTTTGCCGACCTGAGCGGCCTGCCGCTTTCGCCGCAGTTGGTCGAAACCGCCCTGGCCGACTTGCTGCCCCGGCGCAGCGAAGTGCGCCCCGATGAGATTATGCGCAAAGTGGCCGACGCCTTCGGCGTTACGGTTGAGCATCTGCTGGGGCGCGACCGATCGCGCCAGGTGGCTCTGCCGCGCCAGGTGGCGATGTACTTGATGCGCGAAGAGGCCAATATCTCGCTGCCCCAGATTGGCGACGCCCTGGGCGGCCGCGATCATACCACCGTGATGTATGGCTGCGAAAAAGTGGCTGAAATGCTGGAGCAGGACGATAAACTGCGTCGCCAGGTGATCGACATCAAAGAACGGCTGTACGGCCCCAGCAACCTCAGCCTGAGCCGCAGCCTGGGAACGTAAAAACGGATCGGGCGCAGCCATGGCTGCGCCCGATCCGTTTTTTTTAGGCTCTTCCGCCGCGGGCGGGATTTGATCTATATTTGGGGGGTGGCTGCACCACCCGCCATCCCCCAAATATAGAAATTTTCCCGGCGAAGCTATCTGCGAAAGATCCCTTTCATTAGCGATAGCGCGATTGCAGCCAGCGCCCAAAGGCCTGGATACGCCGGTCAAGACGCATCCAGCGCGGCGAGATGGTCGATTTGCGGGAGGGCGGCGGCCCGGCCCAGGGGTCCTGGTCGAGCATTTTCCGGCTAATATAGCGCCCCAGCACCATTACCGTCGCCAGAACGGGCGCGGCCAGCATCAGGCCCACAAAGCCGATCAGGTCGGTGGCGACGATGGCTGCAATCAGCACCCCGGCCGGGTGGACGCCCAAGGTGTCGCCCAGGATGCGCGGCGTAATCAGGTTGTCGAAAATCTGGTTTAGCACCAACCCGCAGCCCACGACCAGCAGGGCATAAGAAAAGTTCGACAACCCGAAATAGTTATCGGTCTGTAGATAGGCGATGATGCCCATCACCACCCACAGGATGGCCGTGCCGACGTAGGGAATGAAGGCGGCTACCCCAGCCATCAAGGCGATCACCAGCGACAGGCGCGTCCCCAAGATTGTCAGCAGCAGGTAGTACGCGCTGGTCACCATCAGCGAGATGATGAGCTGCCCGCGCAGGAAAGCCTGCCAGGTGTTAGCCAGTTCCTTCATCAGCCGGCGCAGATCGGGTGTATAACTGCCGGCCTCGATGTGGACGATCTCATTGCTCCAGCGGCCCGATTCCGACAGCAGGAAATACGAAATCAATAGAATGAACAGCCCCCAGCCCAGGGTATTGACTGTGCCGCTGGCAACTGCTCCGATCAGGCTGCCGGCCTCGCCCAGCAGCGGGCGCACCAGCCCCAGGGCCTGCTCGGCCAGGGTGGACAGATCCAGGCTGGTCAGGTCGAACTGGAAGGGGCCAATGCCGTAGGTCTGGCGGGAGATGTCTTGCAGGGTCTGCGGCAGGGCGTTGACGAAATCGGTGATGTAGGTGATGGCGCTTTGGGCCTGCTGTAAGATCGCCAACCCGGCCACGGTGGCGGTCGAGATGACGACTACCAGCAGCACCAGGTAGATGACGTTGACCGCCAACCGCCAGGAGATGTGGGCGTTTTGCGAGAGCCGGCTGGCCATAGGCTGGATCAGAAAGGCCAGGATAAACGCCAGCAGCAGTGGGCCGATGATGTTTCGGAAATAGATCATCAGAGCGGCGATTAGCCCGACGACGGTCAGCCCAACGATCAGCTTAAAGTTACTGCCCCACTTTGGCGAGCCGCTCGACAGCGGCCCCCCAGCCGGGGCCGGGCGATCTGGCTCTGGCGGGAGGATGCCGCTGCCTGGCGAGGGTGAGGCGGTTGAAACTGGGATAGGGGAAGTCGGCTGGTTCATGAGTTCTCCATGGAGGGTGGGCCTTTGGTTGCAGCCGCGCCGGATTTGCGCCACCAATGCGGGTTGGGCGGCGGCAGGTCGCTGGCGATGGGGGCAGGGAAGGGTTCCTGATCGAGCAAGTGGGCGTACAGATAGCGCCCCAGCACCCGCAGCGAGGCAATGCTGGGCGCGGCCAGCACCACCCCCAGCACTCCGGCCAGCAACGCGCCGCTGACGATCCCCAAAATCACCACCAGGGGCGGCAGGTGCACGCGCCGTCCGATGATGCGCGGGATCAGGTAGTTCAGGTCAAACTGTTGATAGATCAGGTGCAGGCCAGTAATGAGCAGGGCAAAGGCCCAATGCGGCAGGGGCAGCCAGGTGGAGCCGGCAAACAGGGCCAGCAGAACTGCAATGGACAGCCAGATGCCATGTCCGAGGCTGGGCAGGAATTCTAGCAGCCCGGCCAGCCCGCCCATCGCAATGGCAAACGGCAGCCCTAAGATCAGCCCGGCGACCGAGAAAATGCCGGCCGCCGCCAGCGCCAGGGTGATCTGGCCGCGAAAGAACGCCGCCCAGATGCCGCCGATCTCGCTTCGCAGGCGCAGATAGTCTTCCCGGTAATCTGGCGGAACCAGGTTCTCGACCCAGGCTGCCAGGCCGGGGCTGTCTTTGACCAGATAAAAAGCGATGACCAGGATAAAGATGATCCATACTAGAGATGAGACGATGTCGATGGCAACCTGCACAGTTTGCCCAAATACTGGCTCCAGCAGCCCGCTGATCGAGCCATAGGCCTGCTCCAAAGACTTGCGCGGGTCGATGGTCTGCCCAAACACGGTATACGATTCGCCCATCCAGGTTTCGACCTGGCTTACGATGCGTTGGATGCCGGTCCCCAGGTCGGCCGACTGGCTGACCAGGGTTGGAACCAGGATCAACGGCAGCAGGCTGAACACCACCAGCAGGGCCAGGTAAGCCAGCAGGCTGGCGAAGCCGCGCTGCATTCCCAGGCGGTGTTGAAAAAAATTAACCAGCGGCAACAGGACGTAGGCCAGGATGAACGCCAAAATCAGCGGGATCAATACCGCCCGGAATTGGGATAACAGATAAATCCCTAGCCCCAGCAAAAGGAGCCAGATCGTGAGCTTGGTAGACGAAGACCAGGGCGGACGATCGATCATGCCCCCATTATAATGAATTTTGGCCCTTCCGGCTTTGCCGGTAAAATTTCGGTCGGGTGGTTTGGGCGCGGCACCGCCCCACCCAAACCACCCGACCGATCGTTCTCCGCTTTTAGCGGAAGCCGCCGCAACTTAGGGCAAGAAGATTGCCAGGATCACCAGGATGCCCAGGAACGAACCGGCCAG
>CAYQDU010000174.1:0-9298 GCA_964416275.1 uncultured Anaerolinea sp.
CACTTCGATGCCGTCTTTCGACATGTTGCTCAGGCGTTCGGTCGAGGCGTGCTGGTCGGCCAGGCTGATCAGGTCGCGGATGCGCTCGGTGCGCGTGATGAAGTGCCGCCCGGCGCCCAGCACGCGGGTAGGCTGGGTCAGGCTTTCCAGCGCCACCGCCGTGCCGGGGCGCACGTACAGATAACCCGGCCCGCCCACCTGCTGGATCAGGTTCGACTGGCCCACTTCGATTTCGGGTTTGCCATCTTGCACTTGCAAGCGCGGCAGGCCCAGCGAGGCGGCGTTGGCCCATACATAGCGCAGCCCGGCCCGCCAGTTGTTGAGCTGGTACAGACGGGCGGCGTAGTTGCCAGCCGCCAGCAGGCCGCCCAGCAGGGCAAAGACGGCCGGGATGAAATAGCGCCAGCCAATCGGCCACCACAACGGGTAGGGTTCTGCGCCCGGCTCCACCCACATCCGGCGGTTCCAGGCCGCCCACAGGTACACCAGAATCAGCATCAGCCCCAGGCGCAGGTAGCCCCAGGCCTGTCCGCCGCCCAACAGGGCTTCCAGCCCGGCCAGCGGAATGCGCAGCACACGGTTCAGTCGGTTGGTCATACGCTCCTCCCTAACGCGCTGAATTCAACGCGGTCAGCCAATCTTGCAGCAGGTTCAGCATGTTGATCGTCTCGGCCGGTAAAAGCTGGCGTGTGGCTGGGTCGGCCGCCGCCGATTCCAGCGCCTGGAAGACCCGCAGCGCCAGCACCTCGCGCGATTGCTCGCCGCAGTCCAGAATGTCTTGCAGGGTCCGCATCATGTCAATCTGGGCGCGGGCGCGGGCCTGGCTGCGGATGCGCATCCCATCGACTTGATATTGGGTGCGGATGCGGTCGGCGTGTTTTTCCCAACGCGCCTGCCAATGGCCCACAAAGCGCTGCCCCACGCCGGGGTTGACGGCCCGCATCTCGGTAAAATTGGCGCGGATGACTTTGATGCCCCGGTCGCGCAGCACTTTAGGGTTGGTCAGCAGGGTGATCGGGTAGGTCTGCAGTTCGGTTGCCTGCAGCGTAAGCCCCGGAACCAGCGCGGTGGGGGGCAAGTCGACCGGGGCCTGGTCGTCGGGCGGGAGAGGCAGGGCGGCCAGCGGGCCGCGCTCGATGTACTGGAAGGCCAGGCTACCCTGGCTGCGCATCTGGTTGGCGTAGTCCTCCTTGAAGCGCTGCAAGGGGAAGTCGTCCGGGTCGCTGGGGCGGTACAGGCCGTCGTACGATTGTTGAGCCAGCATGTACAGGTACATCTTCACCGCCACCTGTTCGGGCAGTTCGTACCAATCTTGTGGTTTAGGCTGCCCGTTCTTATCGGCCTGGGCCATGGCCGCCGCCAGGATGCGCTCGGGCTGCACCCCAAACGGCTGGCGGTTTGGGCGGGTAAATTCATCCAGGGCGGCCGGCGAGAACGGCCGG
Source organism: uncultured Anaerolinea sp. (assembly GCA_964416275.1). Lineage (GTDB taxonomy): Bacteria > Chloroflexota > Anaerolineae > Anaerolineales > UBA4823 > RBG-16-57-11. The sequence goes on from CAYQDU010000174.1 coordinate 1,443, forward strand.
CTGGCCTGCCCAGTCTGCCGCCAGGCCTGCACCTGGTCGTGGATGGCTTCTCGATCGGCCTGATCCAGCTCATCGTCCAGCGCATTCACGGTAATGCGCGTCTGGCCGGCCATCCCCTGGGTCGTCTGGGTAGAGGTCTTCACCACCCGGATGTTCGCAGCGGCTTCTACCCCGCCGGCGTAGGTCACCAGCACCACGTCGGGCGGCTGGCTGACGCTGAACACGCAGAAAACCTTGTTTTTGACCTCGATGCCTTCGCGGGTGACCGCCCGCACTTCTTCGGCTGTGGTGCGCACCTGCTTGCGTAAATCGACCGCCTTGAGGGCCGCCTCGTCCCATTTGGGGTCGATGAAGCTGGGGTTGCCCTGGGTAAACACCAGGCCCGGCCCCATCACGCGCTCCGGCGGGCGGGCTTGCAGGTCGGGCGGGGCCTCGCCCTGCAGCCACAGCCGCAGGCGGTTCAGCCGGCCCAGTTCCAGGCCATAGGGCGGCGGGTCGTCAAGGTCGCCCAGCAGCCGGTACACCAGGCGATACAGCGGCCGGCTGACCAACTGCAAGAGGGCGGCGCGTTCTAAGGGGCGCTTCTCCAGCACCACAGCGCTGGTCACATCGACCAGGATCACGCCCGGCCCACGCCAGGCGGCGTCGTCGTCGGGGCGAGAGACGACCCCATCGCGCGCCCGCGCCATCATGCCGTGGCCGTGCAGCAGATAGTCCCACAGGCGCCGGGCGGCCTGCCAGCGCTGCCCGATCCCCTGCACCGGCAGGGCGAACTGGGCGAAGAAGCCCGCCCACAACAACACTCCCACCAACCCGAAGAAGACGAAATCGCCCCAGAACAGGCGGTTCAGGCTGGCGCGGGCCCTGGGCGAAACGCCGGTCTCCGGCCACTTTGTGCCCAGGCGCTCGGCCAGCGTCTTGACCATGCGCTCCAGGCCATGGCGAGCCCAATCTACCAGCGCGGCGACCGGCTCCAGCTCGATGCGCTTCAGCCATTTGCTGAACCCTTCCAGCCCGGCGTTTACGTCGGAAAACAGCACATTGAAGACCTCGGCCGGGCGAGCCGGGCCGGGCGGTTCGTACAGAGCTTCTTGCGTCAGGCGCGGGTCGCGCAAGGCCCGGTAGAAATTCAGGCCGTTGCCGTTATTGGCCGTATAGATCTGGTAGCCCAGGGGCGGCGGGGCCTGCTTCGTTCCGGTCAGCGGAGCGGTCCATAAGAAAGTGGTCTCCGCGGGCGGGAGGGCGGGGTCAGTGGTGAGCTTGCCGGCCGGGAAGGCGTCGTTCGTGCCAATCTGGTAATAGGATTCGATAATCCCTGCGCCGCGGTTTGCAAACAGGAAGTGCTGGCTGGGAAAGACTTCGGTAATCGCCCCAATCGAGCCCTTTTTGAAGTTCTCCATGCGCACCGGGCGCACCGGGCGGGCTACGTCGATGATGTCTGGGCCGGATGGCCCCGGCACGGCGATGAGGTTACCGCCGTAGATCAGGAAATGGTTGGCCTGGCTGGTAACGGCCACCGGCGCGCCGACTTCCAGGCGCTGGCGGTCGATTATGGCGACGCTGTTAATCCCCCGCCCGGCGCAGCCCACCAGGGCGTAATCGCGCTGATACGACTGCACCCACACCGCCGGGCTGGCCTGGCACACTTTCACCGAGGCGATCAGCCCTGGCCGGTAGCGATCGGCCAGATCGACCAGCCCCACATCGCCCGACCCGAGGGCCAGGTAGCCCCGGCCCGGATCGCCCCGGTCTACCCAGAAATGACGGACATCCAGGCTGGGCAGAACGGTATTCAGCAAACGCGGGTGGGTGGGGTCTGTGACGTCCAACACTTTGAGGCCGTTGGCGCCATCGGCCAGGTAAGCCGGGTTGCCCAGGGGATGCAGATCGACGGCATAGGCCGCCCCGCCGTGGGTGTCGGGGGTGGAGGGGAAGAAGCTGACTTCGCGCTCATTCTTGCGCTGGCTGGCGTCGATGATGGTCAGCCCCAGGTGGGTGCTTTTTGGGCCGTCGCCCGGCCCATTCACCGCATAGACATAGGGGCCGCGCACCACAAACTGGCTCACCCGGGCGGCGAAGTCGTACACGGCGGGCGGGGCGGCGGCGCTATCGGGGTTGAGCAGGCGCAGCCCAACCGGCCCGGCCGAGGCCGCCACCCAACCATCGAACAGCGCCAGGCGGCGGGTCGGGGTCCCCAGGTCGTCCTTTCCTAACCAGATGGGGCGAGCGGGATCGATCAGGCTATAACGATCCAGGGCCTTCGTATCGGTGGCGACGTAGGCCAGCGAGCGCCGGGCGTCGACCAATACGTCAGTGGCCCGGCCCGAAGCGCCCAGGCAAGTGGGGGCCAGCATTTCAGGCCGGGGGGCGGCGGTCAGTGGGATGACGCACAGCCCGCGGTCGCCCGCCGCCACGTAGCCAAACGTGCGCCCGCCCAACGTGACGAACGCTACGCCCTGGGCCGGGCCGGCCTGGTCGCCTTCAGCCAGGGATAAGGTCTGCAAACGGGTAGGGAAGGCGTCGCTGCGCACATCGAGCAGGCTGACGCCGCCTGCCCCGCCTGCCGCCAGAGCGTATTTGCCTTCTCCATCCAGGCTCAGGCGCAGAGCCTGGCCGGGGATGGTCTCTTTGCCCAGCACAAGCATCACATCGGGGGCGCTCACATTCACCGACCAGACGCCGCCCGGCCCGGCCGCCAGGTAGGCCGTCTTGCGGTCTGGGGAAAGCTGGACATCCTGGAAAACTTCATCCGGCCCGGCCGGCAGGCGGCTCATCAGGGTGATCTGCGGCGCGGCGGGCAGGTTGGGCCACGGGGTGGGATGGTACAGGGCCGCCAGCCCCAACGAGACAAACTGGTTGCCGTCGGCCACGAAGGCCTGCCAGGTTTCCGGGCGGGCCTGCACCGCCCAGGCGTAGCCCTGGGTGTCGTACAGGGCGGCCTCGGCCAGGTCGCCAGACGGGGCGCGCGCCAGCACCCGCAGCCCTCGCCCGCCGGCGGCCACGAAGAAATAGGGCGGGGCGTAGGCCATGCCCAGGGTTTCGGAGGCCGGCAAAGCCGATTCTTGCACCGCGTTCAGCCCCAGGCGGAAGTCCAGCCGGCGCAGCCCGCTGAAGCCATCGCCCACATAGATCTGCGAGGTCGACCGGTCGAACCAGATCGTCGTGGTCTGCCCCCAGGTGTCGTAAACTTTCACTTCCGGCGGCTGGGCCGGGGACGTCGAGCCATCGGTAGGGGTCTCCGAGTTGGTCAAGTCATACAACCGCACCCCTTTGCGGTTATCGGCCACGAACAGATATTCATCGAAACGGGCCACATCGTAGGCCTGGCCGGGGGTCTCGACCGTGAGGGTGGGTGAAATGGTCACCCGGGCGGTGGGGGTGATGGGTTTGCTGACCTGCAAGCCCTGCACGCCGCCCCAGTCGGCGGCCAGGTAGACCTGCTGGCTTTTCTCGCCGTCGATCAGGTCCAGGCCGTGGACGGGGTTGCCGGCGTCGAACGCCCCCAGCTCCTGCGGTTTGAGCGGCAGGTCTTTCAGCCAATACACCCGCAGGGTCTCGCCGTCCAGGGCGTACAGGCGTTCTTCCAATGTTTCCACCAGGGTGATATCGCCCTTGACCTGGCTGTCTTTGACTTCGCTCAGTTTGCCGTCCGGTTTCAGCTCGTAGATATACAGGCCCTTAGCGCCGGCGGCCACGTAAAGGTAGTTATCCCACACCGCCAGGTCCAGGGCCTGGCCGCCAACCGCGGCGCGGCCGGCCTCCGTCATGTGGGCCGGGTCGGTCACGTCGATCACCTGCACGCCTTCGCCAGAGGCTGCCACGTAGGCGAAGTAGCGGCTGGGGGCCGCGGCCGGCCAGCCCTTGACCGCCACGGCCAGGGCGTCGTCATCTGTCAGGTAAGCGCCCAACAGGCTCAGCTTGCCCTGGGGACTGCCGTCCAGCACGCGCAGGCCGGCCGGCCCGGCGGTCAGGTACACGCGCTCATCCAGCTTGACGAAATCGGTGACCTTCTCCAGCGGGCGAGAAGCGATCAGGTAGATCAGGGTCACAACGATAAAGAAGGCTAGCGCCTGGGTTTTGGGGTTTTTCAATGCTGACATATCACCCACCTTGATGGTCAACTTTTGATTGAAGATTGATGGCTCTTTCGGTTTCGCCAGAGAAATTTCTATCGGGCCGGTTTGCGGGCGGCTGCGCCGCCCGCAGCCGCCTGAGATCGATATTTCTCAGGTAGTTGCACAGGTCTGCCCCTTTGCAAATCAGGTAGCTCCCCACTCGACCAGGATGGGTGTGACCGGCGAGCTTCGCTCGCCAGGAAAGAGGGTTCATCGCGGGTTTTGTCGCCCGAAGTGCGCCAAAATCCACGCAACATCTCTTTTTGAAGGCGCTCGCAGAGCGTTATACCGGCCCCCCGATTTCATGGATGGCGCCGCAAATCACACCCATTCACCAGATTTGTCAAGGGTACATGAGTACCAGGCGGAATTAATAAAAAGTAAAAGCAACATTAATTATACCCGCATTTTTTACAGTTTTGACATGACATCTGTCACATTTTGGTGGGTCAGGATACAATACATCTATCAGAAGAACTATAGGAGGAAACTCATGTCCAATTTCCCCGGTAAAGGCCGCGTTGCGGTTCTCAAGACCTCTCCCGAGACGGTTTTAGACGACATCGAAAAGCTGATGAAGCTGGCCTGTTTTGAAGAAGCCCTGCCCAAGAACGTGCGCACCGGCATCAAGATCAATATTTCCTGGCAGACCTGGTACCCGGCCTGCTCGTCCACCCCCTGGCAGTTGGAAGGCGTGATTCGCACGCTGAAGAAATCCGGCTACGAAGACGTGGTAGGGGTGCATAATGACACCGTAGTGGTCAACACCGCCGACGGCGAGCGCAACAACAAACACCGCTTCGTCACCGACAAGTACGATATCCCCTGCCTGTACCTGTATAACCAGGATTTCGAGTGGGTGGAATACAAGCCCAAGCAGCGCCCGTTCCTGGTGCTGGACAAAGTCTACCCGGATGGGGTCTTCATCCCGAAGGCGTTGGAAGGGATCAACATTCTGCACCTGCCCACCGTCAAGACCCACGTTTTCACCACCATCACCGGGGCGATGAAAAACGCCTTCGGTGGGCTGCTGCACCGCCAGCGCCACTGGACCCACGCCGTGATCCACGATACCCTGGTGGACCTGCTGATGATCCAGCAAGACATCCACCCCGGCATCTTTGCGGTGATGGACGGCACCTTCGCCGGAGACGGCCCCGGCCCGCGCGCCATGCGCTGGCACGAGAAAGACATCCTGCTGGCCTCGGCCGACCAGGTGGCAATCGACGCGGTGTCGGCCAGGCTGCAAGGCTTCGACCCGCTGAACATCCGCTTCATCCGCAAAGCGCACGACCTGGACCTGGGCGTGGGCGACCCGCGCCAGATCGAGATCGTGGGCTACGACATCGAGCAGGAAAAGCCGTGGGGCTTTGTGCAGGAAGACACCTTCGCCAGCAAGGGCCAGAAGATGATCTACCACGGCCCGCTCAAGCCCTTCGAAAAGCTCCTGCTGCAAAGCCCGCTGGTGCCGTGGTCGTACTTTGCCAGCAACTTCTACCACAATGTGTACTGGTATCCGTTCGTGGGCCGGCCGCGGGTGGCCCAGGCCCTCGACACCCGCTGGGGCCGGCTGTTCAAAGAATACGGCGACGGGCAGGTGGTGATGCCGGGCATGCAGCCTAAGACGGTGATCGAAGCGGCGGCCGGGCTGACCCTGCTGGCCGCCGCCGGGGCCGGGCTGGGCTATCTGCTCAGCCGCAAGACCGGCCGCGGCTGCGGCTGCGACAAAGGATAGCGGGCCGCCAGCGAGGTTCTCCCATGCTGCGCGTCGAATTTCACTGCCATACCGTCTATTCCAAAGACAGCCTGACCCGCCCGGAGGCCCTGCTAGACGCCTGCCGGCGCAAAGGGATCGACAAAGTGGTCATCACCGACCACAACACCACCCGCGGGGCCTGGGCGGCGCAGCAGATCGACCCGCAGCGGGTGATCGTGGGCGAGGAGATCATGACCACCCAGGGCGAAATCCTGGCGGCCTTTGTGCGCGCCGAAGTGCCGCCCCACCGCTCGCCGCAAGAGACGATCCAACGCCTGCGCGACCAGGGCGCTTTCATCAGCGTCTCGCACCCGTTCGACCGGCTGCGCGGCGGAGATTGGGAGCTGCCCGAACTGCTGGCGATTGCCCCGCTGGTAGACGCCATCGAGGTGTTCAACGCCCGCTGCGTCGACGCCAGCTTCAACCGCCTGGCCCAGGCCTTTGCCCAGGAACACGACCTGCCCGGCACGGTCGGCTCAGACGCCCACACCACCTTCGAACTGGGGCGGGCCAACCTGCTCTTGCCCGAATTCGACGCCGCCGACGGGCTGCGCCAGGTGATTCGCCAGGGGCAGATCGACGCCCGCCTGTCTTCGCCGCTGGTGCATTTCAGCTCGCGCTGGGCGGTGTGGGTCAAAAAGCTGCGCGCCCGCCGGGCCGGAAGAACAGGCAGAGAATGAGCGATGGAAGAAACGCTGGCCGTCGAAACCGCCGGGCAGATTTACCGGGCCTATCAGGCCTACCAGGAGCAGTTCCAGGCCATCACCCGCCGGGCCAGAGCGCGCTTTAGCGCCTGCGACTGGCGCGGCGGGCATGCCGACGCCGCCCTGCGCCTGGAGCTGTATCAGCAGGTGGTCGCCGGGGCGGTGGCCGAGACGCGGGCCAGGCTGGGGGCGCAGACCCAGGCGCGCCGCCTGTGGGCGGCCATGAAAGCCGCCTATGCCGGGTGGATGACCTGCTGCAACGATTTCGAGCTGGCCGAGACGTTCTTCAATTCGATCACCCGGCGCATCTTCTCGACGGTAGGCGTCGATGCGAACATCGAGTTTGTGGATACCGACTTCGAACCGCGCCCCCCGCCCGGCAGCCGGGCGCTGTACCGGGTCTATCATCCCGCGCCGGGGGCGGCGCAGGATGGATATGCCTCGCTCCTGGGCCAGATTCTGGCCGATCATCCCTTTGCCTGCGGCTACGCCCGGTTGGAGGCCGATCTTGCCCTGGCGGCCCAGGCCCTCCAGGCCCAGCTTCAGGCGGCCGGGCGCGGCCCGCAGCCCCCGCTGCGGGTCGAGGTCTTGCTGCCAGAGTTCTATCGCAATTTTGGGGCTTACCTGATCGGACGGCTGGTTTACCCACGGCCAGACGGCAGCCCGGCCTACCTGCCGCTGGCGATTTGCCTGCGCAACCCGGGGCCAGGGGTGGTTATCGACGCCATCCTGACCGATGAAGACGAAGTGAGCATCGTGTTCAGCTTCGCCCGCTCCTATTTCCACGTGGCGGTCGAACATCCCTGCGACCTGGTGGGCTTTCTCAAGTCGATCATGCCGCTCAAGCGCGTCGCCGAGCTGTACATCGCCATCGGCTACAATAAACACGGCAAGACCGAGCTGTACCGCGACCTGCTCAAGCACCTGGCCCGCTCGAACGATCAGTTTCAGATCGCCCCCGGCGAGCGGGGCATGGTGATGGCGGTCTTCACCCTGCCGTCCTACGACATGGTGTTCAAGGTCATCAAAGACCGCATCCTGCCGCCCAAGACCACCAGCCGCCGGGAGGTGATGGCGCGCTACGACCTGGTGTTCAAGCACGACCGGGCCGGCCGGCTGGTGGACGCCCAGGAGTTCGAGCATCTGACCTTCGAGCGCAGCCGCTTTTCCGAAGCGCTGCTGGCCGAACTGCGCGCCGTGGCCCCTGAGACGGTGGTCATCGGCCCGGATACGGTCGAGATCAGGCACCTGTATACCGAACGCCGCCTGACCCCGCTCAAC
>CAYQDU010000175.1:0-9272 GCA_964416275.1 uncultured Anaerolinea sp.
CATATACCGGTATTTCCAGCGTGGTCAGCGGCGGGTCGGTATGCCGGGTTGCCGGCAAGCCATCAAAACCGGCGACAGCCACCTGCCTCCCAACCTGTATGCCCATTTCGTGCAAGGCATGCAGCGCCCCAATGGCTGTCTCGTCATCGATGCACACCAGGGCGTCCGGCGGGTCGGGAATCCAGCGCATGCGCTTGACGGCCTGGTAGCCCCCGTCGCTGGTCAGATCTCCATGTTCGACCAGATGCGGGCAGAAAGGCAGCCCCGCCAATTCCAGCGCAGATCGAAAACCGTTCAACCGGGCAGCGTGAATCACCAGGTATTCTGGCCCGCCCACGAACCCCAGCCGCCGGTAACCTTCCTGGGCCAGGTGCGTCACCAGCGCCTGCATTCCGGCCGCGTGATCGACTGCGATGTGGGGTTGAGCAGCGCAGTCATCACAGCATTCCAAGGCGGCGAACGGCACGTGCTGTTCGGTTAAGTACTGCAAACGCCAATCGCTGCGCCGCACCCGGTTGACCACAAACCCATCTACTTTCTGGCTCTGCACCCAATTCCGGTAAATACGCTGCTCGATCTGCGAAACTTTGGCCGATACGGAAATCAGCAGATCGAATGGCTGTGCGGCTGTTTCATCGCTCAGCCCCACCAGGAACTCTGCGTAAAACGGCTCTGAGAAACGGGCGGCCTCAATCGGCAGGATATAGCCAATAGCATCTGCCTTTTGGCGCCGAAGCTGACGCGCTGCCCGGTTGGGTGTGTAGCCCATTTCCTGGGCGGTCTGTTGAACCAACTGGCGAGTTTTGAGCGCAATATCGCTGTGTCCGGCCAGAGCGCGGGAAACTGTTGTAATGGAGAGACCCAGCTTTTCTGCTACCTGGTGAATCGTAACAACCATGTGATAACGTCCCTGCCACCAATCTAAAACGTTTTAGATTATACAGGATAGACTTATTTTCGGCAAGGGAATACGCCTGGTATCATCCCACTCAACCGCGGGTAGCCTATGACGTTTTTTGGGCGCCCGAAAAGAAATGTGGCGCTCCCGCCTTCGGCGGGAGCGCCAGGCCTGCTCTACGGTTTAATGGGGTGGTACCCCGCAAGCGCGGCTGAGCCAGTTTTCTGTCTGAGCAGGGTTATTCGAGCCGGTCCTGGCCCAGTAACCGGCGCAGATTCTGCTCGGCGCGTGTGATTGGGTGATCGCTAACGGTCATGTTCATGGCCTGCGACAGGGTGGGGTAACCGGCCTGCCGCTCGGCCTGGAAGTTGCGCGCAAACTGGCCGCTCTGGATGTCTTGCATCGTCTGGCGGAACTTGTTTGCCAGGTCGGACGACAGCAAATCCATCGTGCGCACAAAGCCGCCGTACAGGGCCGTTGGTCCGTGGGCCATGGAGGCGCGCATCAGCCCCACCTCGCGGAACGAACGCCAGACCTGCTCCATCTCTTCCGACATATACATTTCCAGCGCCATGGCTTCCGGCGGAATGCCCGCCTCGACCCCCAAGAAAAACACGTTCATCAGCGCCATGCCCAGGGCCGAGCCAACCGTCTGCTCGACCAGCAAATCCAGGTCGGCTTCCTGGCGGGCGTTGAGCTGCACCGCTCCGGCCCGCAGTACGCCCACCCCGGCCGCCAGGCCCAGAACCCGTCGCCAGGCTTTGCCGCTGGCCTCTTGCTCTACATTGACATAGGCGTAGAACCCCCGCCCCTGGATGAACCGCTGGCGAGCGTTCTCGCCGGCCATACGCGGAGCCAGGAGCAGCACGTCCAGATTCTCCGCCGGCTGAATCAGCCCATAGGCCAGGGTATAACCAGAGCCGAACACAATCGCCGCGCCGGGCTGCAGGTTGGGGGCAATCTCGGCTGCGTAGACCTCAGGAATTACTTCGTCGGGCAGCAGCACCAGGGCAATGTCGGCCTGGCGGGTGGCCTCGGCAAGCGATCGGACCGTAAAGCCTTCGGCCCGGGCCTGAGCGGCGTAGTCGTCTTCGATATTGCCCACGACCAGCGAGGTTACCCCGTAATCACGCAAGTTGAGCGCAAAGGGCTGGCCCAGGTGGCCGTAGCCCAGTACGGCGATGCGCTCGCCGGCCAGGGCCTGCGGGTCGGCGTCGGCCTGGGTAAAAAAGCGTACAGCAGGAGAAGGATTCGAATCGGTCATAAGTCTGCCTCCCTTGGGGTTTGCCGGGCGCGGCGGCAAGTTGCCACAGCAGCTTGCTGGCCGGTCCGAATGAGGTGAGTATATCAGATAATACGGTACAATCAGGCCAGGGGCTGGTTGCCAGCCGGGCCACCGCCGTCAGTGATGCGGCCAGCGACCATCCCGCGTGCGACAAAGAGAACCAGCGCAGGCATTTCAATAAAATTGACAAGGAGTTTTACCTATGAGCGATATGCACCCCGATTTAGAGCGCATCCTGGTTTCGCAGGCCGCCATCGAACAGCGGGTTCAAGAGCTGGCCCAGCGGATCGACCAGGATTACAAAGACGCCGGCCGCCTGTATATCGTCGGCATTTTGAAGGGCGCCTTTATCTTCACCGCCGACCTGACCCGCCATCTGACCCTGCCGCACGTAGTCGATTTCATGGCCCTATCCAGCTACGGCAAGTCGACCGAGTCGGGCGCGGTGCGCATCTTGATGGATCTGCGCGAACCCATCGAAGGCCAACATGTGCTGCTGGTCGAAGACATCATCGACACAGGTCACACCCTGAGCTATCTGTACCACGTCTTGCAGGGCCGCAACCCGGCCTCGCTGCACACCTGCGCCCTGGTGCGCAAGCTGCGCCCCGGCGTGGCGCTGAACCTGAACGTCAACTACCTGGGCTTCGATATTCCCGACGTGTGGGTGGTAGGCTATGGCCTGGACTACGCCGAGCGCTACCGCACCCTGCCTTACGTAGCCGAATTGAAGCCAGAGGTGTACACGAAACACTGATGTCGCCGATTCGGATGAATTGAAATTGCCAGCGGCATACCCCGCAGATGCCACGGATCGTACAAATGCCGCCAACAGCGGCAGCCACCGGCATTCAATGACATCCGTGATTCAAAACCCGACCCGAATTGTGCTAAAATGATAGCGATGAGCGACTTTGACCCCACCCCCTATCGACCGCGCAACCCGGTGGCGCAAGCGCGTCATCAGCGCGAAACCCGCCTGCAGATCACCCTGCCGATCCTTGTGGGAGGGTTGATCGTACTGGCGGTGGCCGTCCTGGCGGCCTGGAAAGCTGGCCCGGCTGCGGCCAGCAAATGGGCCGATATTTCGTTGATCTGGCTGATCCCCCCGGCCCTGCTGTTTGCCCTGATTGGCACGGTGATCCTGGTTGGGCTGATCTACCTGCTGATTCGCTTGATCGCCATCTTGCCCTACCAGTTTTACCGGCTGCAAACTCTGCTGCTGCGCTTGCATCGCCTGACGCGCCAGGCGAGCGACAGGCTGGCCGCGCCGGTGCTCAAGGTCAACGGGTGGAAGGCCTCCTACGACGCGCTGCGTAGGAACGTATGGCGACAGCCGCGCCGCCGTTAAAGCTTTTACCCTGTCTACCGCCGGACTGCGCTCTGAATCTGGGGAGACTGAACTCGTTTTGTTTTCCTGGGAGGAATTTTATGCAAGAAGAAATCACTGTCATCAAGAACACCGAATGGAAACGCAACACCCTGGTTATCGGCGCGGTGCTGGGTCTGCTGATAGGCGCTGGAGCCGCCTATCTGTTCATTCAGCAGCACGACACGGGCGGCCAATCGCCCGAATTCTCGGCCGGAGACGGGGTCAAACTGGGTGTGATGGTTATGGGGCTGATGCGCGGCATCGCTTTGATGTAACCGCTTTCTCCGCCGGGGCAGGAATGAGCGATCCCCAGAGGAGCCGGAGGAAATTATATCGCGGGCGTCTCAATCTCGTCTGCGCCGCCCGTCTGGGAAGATATGCTTCTTCCGGCAAAGCCGCCAGGGCGCAAGAAAATAAAACCGGCAGAGCGGGTATAATGGGAAGATATGGAGCGCGCCGCCCCCCGTTTCCTGGTTGCCGGGAAGCTCACCCGCGACTATATCGTTTTTCCGGCTCAAGACCCGCTGTTGGATATTCCCGGCGGGAATGCTTTATACGCCGCGGTAGGCCTGGCAATCTGGGAGCCAACCCCGCCCCCGGCTTTGGTCGCCCGGGTGGGGGAAGACTATCCCCAGGACTGGCTGGACGACCTGGCCCGGCGCGGCCTGGACGTGCGCGGCGTGCGGGTTCTGCCCGAGGCGCTTGATCTGCGCACCTTTACCGCCTTTGTAGACCGCAGCAGCCGGGTGGGCGACGATCCGGTAGCCCACTTTGCTCGCCTGGGGCTGCCTTTCCCCAAGGCCCTGTTGGGCTACCGCCCACCAGCCCCCAACGTCGATAGCCGAACCCGCCTGCAATCCATTTCACTGCGCCAGGGCGATTTGCCGCTCGATTTTATGGATGCGATTGCCATCCACCTGTGTCCGCTGGATTACCTGACCCACAGCCTGCTCCCGGCTGTCTTGCGCCAGGCCGAGTTCACCACTGTCACCCTCGACCCATCGCCTGGCTACATGAACCCCACGTACTGGAATGAAGTTCCGGCCCTGCTCACCGGGCTGACGGCCTTTCTGCCTTCCGAGGATGAAATGCGTTCCCTGTTCCAGGGCCGCAGCGCAGATTTGTGGGAGATGGCCGAGGCCGTGTCGGGCTACGGCTGCGAGATTATCGTGATTAAGTGCGGCGAGCGCGGCCAGCTGATCTACGACTCGGCCTCGCACAGCCGGTGGGAAGTGCCGCCCTACCCGGCCCGCCTGGTCAACCCCATCGGCGCCGGCGATGCCTTTTGCGGCGGCTTCCTGGCCGGCTATCGCCGGGCTTACGATCCGCTCGAAGCCGCCCTGTATGGCAACATCTCGGCCTCGCTGGTGGTGGAAGGCCATCTGCCCACTTACGCCCTGGACACCCTGCCCGGCCTGCCGGCCGCCCGGCTGGAAGCGCTGCGCCAATCGGTGCGAAAAATATAAGCGGTTCTTTCGGCCTGGCCGGGAAAATCTCCGCCTTTGGCGGAAGAGCCACATAAGCCCTATAAACAAGATGGAGCTTCGTATGAACCCTGCCCTGGTTGCCCGCGTGCTAGACATTGCCGTTGCCATCCAACAAGTGCCTGCTCCGCCGTTTGGCGAGGCCCAACGGGCGGCTTTTGTGCGCGACCGCTTCCAGGTGGAAGGTCTGCAAGAAGTGACCATCGACGAGGTGGGCAACGTTTATGGCTGCCTGACGGGCAGCGGCCAGGCTCGCCCGCTGGTGGTTTCGGCGCACCTGGACACGGTGTTCCCTTTCGGCACCGATTTACAAGTGCAGCGCGAGGCTGACAGAATCTTCGGCCCCGGCCTGGGCGATAATTCTCTGGGGGTGGCCGGGCTGTTTGGCCTGCTGTGGGGGCTGCGCCAGGCCGGCGCCCCAGACCTGCCCGGCGACTTGTGGCTGGTGGCAAACGTGGGCGAGGAGGGCCTGGGCGACTTGCGCGGCATGAAAGCCGTGGTCGACCGGTTCGGCGAGGAAGCCTGCGCCTATATCGTCTTCGAGGGTATGGCCCTGGGGCAGATTTATCATCGCGGCCTGGGGGTACAGCGCTATCGCATCACCGCCCGCACCGAGGGGGGGCATTCCTGGGTGGATTACGGTCGCCCGTCGGCTATCCACGAACTGGCCGCGCTGATCATGCGGCTGACCGCCCTGGATGTGCCGGGCGTTCCGCGCTCGGCCCTTAATGTGGGGGTGATTGCTGGCGGCACCAGCATCAACACCATCGCCGCCGAAGCCCACCTGGAGCTGGATTTACGCTCGGAGGGCGAGGAAGCCCTGCAGTCCCTGGTGCGCCAGGTGGAGGCCCTGGTCAGCCAGGCCGACAGCCCGGCGGTGCGCTTTGGGCTGGAGATGATCGGCCAGCGCCCGGCCGGGAAGATTGCCCCCAACCATCCGCTGGTGAAGCTGGCCCGGCGCTGCCTGCAAGAGCAGGGCCTTACGCCCAACCTGACCATCAGCTCGACCGACGCCAACGTGCCGCTCAGCCGGAATCTGCCGGCTATCTGTGTGGGGTTATCGACCGGGTATGGGGCGCACACGGCGCATGAATATATCCATATCCCCCCGCTGGCGCAGGGCCTGGCCCAGATTATGGCCCTGGCGCGCGGCTGTTTTACGGATCTGCGTTAAAGAAATGGGGATGCGGCGCCCCTTCGCTCAAGGGGCCGTTAAATGTCTGAAGCCAGAGTGAGGGGGGCACCCTGGCTTCAGACAAGCAAAATTATACCTGATTTTTCTAAAACTGCAAGGGCTAAAAAATGAAGTTCTTCCGGCTTTGCCGGCAAAGAGGTTATAGTTTGGGGGATGTGTGGCTACGTGGCGCTACCCCACTTAAGGGATTGGGCGGCGGTGTTTTACACCGCCGCCCAATCCCTTAAGATTGACGAGAGCGCCCCAGGCGGGAGTCGAACCCACAACCTCGGCCTTAGGAGAGCCTCGCTCTATCCTTTGAGCTACTGGGGCGAGCGGAGAAATTATACCATTCAAGGCCCTGGAATGCCCTGGAAACGCCGCGCGCTGCACACCGGGCGGCTTCCACTCAACCGCGGTAGGGGCGCTGCAACGCCGCGAATTCTGGGATGAACATGACCCCGGCCGCGCTGCTGCGCCCCTTGTGGATGTGCGAATCGACAGTTGGACATTTTGCGTGGCCCACGTTCGGGCGAGCAGCTTTTTGGCTCATCCGCCAAAGGCGGGAATTTTCCTATATTTGGGGGCTGCTGCGTGGCTACACCACGCAGCAGCCCCCAAATATAACTTCTTTCCCGACAAAGCCAGCGGAAGACACAGAAAAAGGGGCCGGGCGTGTGGGGAACACGCCCGGCTTGTCTAAGGAGGGCCACCGGAGGCACAACATGGGGGGGCATGCTGCTCAGTTCGGTGACGCGACACCTGATTGCTAACACCGGTAAACAGGGAGGCAGGTGTCGGATAGAAATAGTATACCTTATTTCGATCAACATTTCATGAATGCACAATTAGAATAACCATACCAAATAGGTCTTATTTACGGAGCGGGGCGGCCGGGTTTCTGCGGCCGGCCGGGTTGAAAAATCTGCAGCCATTCCTCCACTTCATCTGCAGATGGGTTGGCCTCGCCAGACTTTTGGGCCTCGCCGCCGGGCAAGCCCGGCGCGCTTTGCAGCAGCCGGGCGAAATCCTCGGCCGACATCACCCGCGCCCGATGCGTGCGCGCCTCCGCCTGTACCGCCAGGTCTGAGCTGACCACAATCCAGTTGTGAGCCGCCCCACCCAGGCGGTCCAGGTGCAGGCGGATGGCGGTATCGGCGGTCGTCCCACGGCGCACAAAATGAGCTGTCAGAAAAGCCCCAAAACGCTGCTTGCTTTTCGCGCCGGGTGGGGCGTTATCAAAGTACACCTCCACCGGTTTGCGCTGGCGGCGGCAGAATTCTTGCAACCGCTCTAACAGGGCCTGCTCATCATCCATCTGGCGCAGGTCCAGTCCTGGCAGTTTGGGGATCAGGTTATGACCGTCGATCAGATAAGGCATGACTTCATTTTAGCGGAAAAACCGAATCTGTGCTATCATTTTCCGTGTGTGAGGCAATCGAGCAATGAAATCCTGGAAACGCCTGCTGTTTTACGTTTTGCTCAACGTGATCGTATCGGCCTGCACCACTCTGGTGGTGCTGTTTGTGTGGGATCAGGTATCGGGGCCGCTGCCGCGTGGTCTGCTGCCGCGAGCCTTAAGCGTATTCCAGCGCCCCACCCAGGCGGCCGGGGCGGCCGGCGGGCAGCCGGTAGGCGAGGCCCGCGGCACGCCGGCCCCGCGCCCCACCGCCACCGAAGCCTATACCGTCTATCAGGTCAAGAGCGGCGACACCTTCGAGAGCATTGCCGCCGAACATAACGTCAGCCCCGACGAGCTGGTGGCGGTCAATGGCTTCACCAAATCGCAGCCTTTGGGCGAGGGCGAGGTGCTGCGCATTCCGGTGCATCCCCAGGGCAGCGTGGTGATCGACAGCGTAATCGGCGCCGGCGACCTGGACGCCGAGCGGGTGCTGCTCAAGCACAGCGGCGGCGGCGAGCTATCCCTGGTGGGCTGGCAATTGGATGACGGCCAGGGCCGCCTGTTCACCTTCCCAGAAGCCCCCCAACTGACCCTATTCGCCGGGGGCGCGGTCAACATCTACACCAAGAGCGGGGTTAATACCGTAGTCGATCTGTTTTGGGGGCTGGATCAGCCGCTGTGGAAGTCGGGCAGCACGGTGATTCTGCGCGACGCCGATGGCAACGTCCAGGCCCGCTACCTGGTTCCTTAGCGGCGCATCCGGCTGGGCCGGAGAAAATTCTATTGAGGAGTTTGCGGATGGCTGCGTCATCCGCAAACTCCTCAATAGAAGGCTGACTCATCACTATCATCAGCGATACGGCGCTATTTTAAAGGTGTTCTATGACCGATATTGACGATGCCATTCGCAAAGCAATGGCAGAAGGCAAGTTCGACAATCTGCCCGGTCAGGGGCAGCCCCTGCGCCTGGACGAGAACCCCCACGCAGACCCGGCCTGGCGCGCCGCCCATCACCTCTTACGCAACGCCGGTTTCAGCCTGCCCTGGATCGAGCTGCGCAACGAAATCGAAGCCGAAATACAGGTCGCCCGCCGGGCGCTTCAGCGCGCCTGGGCCTGGCGGAAGACATCCCTGGAGCGCAGCCAGCTCAATCCGGCGGTCGAAGCCGAATGGCAGCGGGCGCTGACCGCCTTTCGCCAACAAGCAGCCCAGATCAACCGTAAAATTGGCGATTACAACCTGCAAATCCCCAACCTGCAATTCGAGCTGCGTCGCCTGGACGCCGAGAATGAGATTCAAGGGTTGTCATAATCCCCACCTGCGTATAGAATCACCAGCATGTCGCAAGCTCTGTATCGTAAATGGCGCCCCCAATCCTGGGATTCGGTCATCGGCCAACAGCACATCGTCAACACCCTGCGCAACGCCCTGGCGGCCGGGAAGATCGCCCACGCCTACCTGTTCGCCGGGCCGCGCGGCACCGGCAAAACCACCACCGCCCGTCTGCTGGCAAAAGCCGTCAACTGCGTCGACCCGGACCCCAGCCAGCGCCCTTGCGGCCAGTGTGACCGCTGCCAGGCAGTGGCCCAGGGCCGCTTCATTGACCTGATCGAGATCGACGCGGCCTCCAATACCAGCGTCGAAGACGTGCGCGACC
>CAYQDU010000176.1:0-9243 GCA_964416275.1 uncultured Anaerolinea sp.
CACTTCGTGCAGCTCGCGGGCCAGGCTGGAGGCCAGGTCGAAGCGGAAGCCATCCGCGTGCATATCCAGCACCCAGTAGCGCAGGCTGTCCATCAAGAGCTGCAGCACGGCCGGCTGCTTCATGTGCAGGGTGTTGCCGGTGCCGGTGTAGTCCATATAATAGCGCCGGTCGCCATCCACCAGGCGATAGTAGGCGGCGTTGTCTACGCCTTTGAAGCACAGGGTGGGCCCCAGGTGGTTGCCCTCGGCGGTGTGGTTGTAGACTACGTCCAGGATGACCTCGATACCGGCCTTGTGCAGGGCCTTAACCATGTCTTTGAACTCGGTCACCTGCTGGCCGCGCACTCCCTGGCTGGAATAGGCGGCGTGAGGGGCAAAGAAGCCGATGGTGTTGTAGCCCCAGTAGTTGCTCAGGCCCTTATCCAGCAGGTATTTGTCGGATACAAACTGGTGGACGGGCATCAGTTCCAGGGCGGTCACGCCCAGCGACTTGAGATGCTCGATGACCGGCGGGCAGGTCAGGCCCTGGTAGGCGCCGCGCAGGTTTTCTGGCACCTGGGGATGGCGCATGGTCAGGCCGCGCACGTGCGCCTCGTAGATGATGGTGCGGTGGAAGGGGATGTGGGGCGGGCGGTCATCCTCCCAGTCGAAGCTGGGGTCGATGACTACCGATTTGGGGGTGAAGGGGGCGCTGTCGCGCTCATCCAGGGCCAGGTCTTCTTCGGGGCCGCCGATGGGGTAGCCGAACAGGGCATCGTCCCACTGGTACAGCCCGGCAATCGACTTGGCGTAGGGGTCTAGCAGCAGCTTGGACGGGTTGAAGCGGTGCCCTTCGGCCGGGTTGAACGGGCCATGAACCCGGAAGCCGTACTGCTGCCCCGGTTTCAGCCCCGGCACATAGCCGTGCCAGATTTGGTTGGTATATTCTGGCAGGGTCAGGCAGGCGGTCTGGTTTTTTCCGCTCTCATCGAACAGGCACAGTTCGATTTTTTCGGCGCTTTCCGAAAAGACGGCGAAGTTGACCCCTTCCCCGTCCCAGGTAGCGCCCAGGGGGAAGGATTCGCCCGGCCAGATTTGATCAGTTGACATAGAAACCTCGGTTGAATGATCGGTCTGATTTTCATGCGTGACGCAGGCAGGGCCAGCGATGAAATCTGGCGCGCATAGGGGCGTAAGCCGCGCCGCCCGCCTGATAGGGATCGATTTACCGGCAGCTTTGGCCGGACTGTAGACGGCAAAAGCTCCACAGCATTGGCCTGCGTCAACGGATTGATTCTAGGACAAAATGGCGGTCTGGCTATTGGCGCACGCCTATTGTATTTGTAGTCCAGATGATGACAGGCGCAAGAAACGGAGCGCCCCCCTCGCCGGAGACTGAGGCGAGGAGGGCGCTCACACGTACAGGCTGAGGGATAGGGCCGGTCGCTCCTGCGAGCAGCAGGCCCTATCGGACTACTTGAAAACTACCGGCAGCATCACCCGGCGCAGCGCTTCGACCACCTGCGTCAGGGCGGAGGAGGCGCTGTTGAGATAGACTGCATCGCCGCTGTACAGGGCGGTGATCGCAAGATCGCCGCCCGGCAGGGCATTGGTAGTACAGATTGCTTTCCCGTCTGTTACCGCCACGTTCACGCAGCCGGCGATGTCAGCCCCATCGACCTGGAAGGTGATTGTACCGGTGGCGTCGGCCTGGGCCAGGGTGGCCGTGAAGACCAGCGGATCGCCCAGGCGGGCCGGGTTAAGCGAGGAGACCAGCGTCAGGCTGCTGGGCTTTTTGTTGATGACCTGCTGCAAGGCAGCCGAGTCGCTGCCGGTGGAGGCGTCGTCGCCGCTGTAGCTGGCGGTGATGGCGTGCGCGCCGGCCGCCAGCCCGCTGAGCGCGCAGACGGCTTTGCCGCCGCTGACCGGTTTGGCCACGCAGCCGGCGATGTCGGCTCCATCGGCCTGGAAGGTGATGGCGGCGGCGGCCTCAGGCCGGGCGGCGGCCAGAGTCACCGTGGCGGTGAAGGTCACCGTCTCGCCCACCAGGGCCGGGTTTTTAGACGAAGCCAGCGCCAGGCTGCTGGCCTTCTTGTTGATCACCTGGTTCAGGCTGCTGGCCGTGCTGCCCAGGTAGGCGCTGTCGCCGCCGTAGACGGCCGTGATGGGGTGCGTCCCGGCGCTCAGGCTGGCGGTGGTGCAGGCGGCCTTGCCGCTGGCGACGGCCAGGCCGCCGCAGCCGGGCAGGGTTGCGCCATCGGCGGTGAAGGTGATGACGCCGGTGGCGTCTACCTGGCCCAGGGTGGCGGTGAAGGTGACCGTCTCGCCCACCAGGGCCGGGTTCTTGGATGAAGCCAGCGCCAGGCTGCTGGCCTTCTGACCAACCACCTGCCCCAACGCGGGGGCGGCGCTGCCGAAGTAGACCGCGTCGCCGCCATAGATGGCCGCGACGGGATGCGCGCCCACCGTAAGCGTGCCGACGGCGCAGGCGGCCTTGCCGCTGGCGACCGCCAGGCCGCCGCAGCCGGGCAGGGTTGCGCCATCGGCGGTGAAGGTGATGACGCCGGTGGCGTCTACCTGGCCCAGGGTGGCGGTGAAGGTGACCGTCTCGCCCAACACCGACGGGTTCTTGGAAGAAACCAGGCCCAGGCTGCTGGCCTGTTTGATGTACTGGACGCGCGGGCCGATGAAGGTCGAGCGGCCGTTGGTATCCACAATCTCCAGCCAGTAGTAGTAGGCGCTGCCGGCCGTCACGCCCGCGTCGGTCAGGGTGTAGCTGTCGCCCACGGCCTGGCCGGTGTGCTGGGCGGGGATGTCGGACGGCGAGAGCAGGGTGCGCGGGCCGGTTTCACTGTCGGCCCGGTAGGCGTTGAAGTGCAGGATAAACTCTTCGGTGGTGGTTTCCCAGTTCAAGATGGCTTTCACCGGCTCGGCCTGGGTGGTGAAGGTGGCGCTCACGTCGTTGGGGGCGCTGGTGTAGGGCGCATAGTGGACGTAGTCGCTCACCCGGTCGCCCAGGCCGGGGGTGTTGCATTCGCCGTCGGCGCAGGGCGGTTCGGGGTCCATCGGGCCGGTGGTATCGCCCCACCAACTGTTGTTGGCGTCCACCCAGGCCCCGGTGGTGTTGTTGATGGCGTAGTCGATGTTGCCGGCGAACTCGTTGCCGTTGAAGCTGCCCGCGCCGCTGTCTTTGAGCAGCACGCCGGTCTGGTTGTAGCGCAGGTGGCTGGCAGCCACGCTGGTCGTGCCGGTAATCATCATGCCCGTGTCGAACGACTCGATGCTGACGCCGTTCAGGGCCGCCTGGGCTGTGGACGGGATGAACACACCTATGCCGCTGTTGACGTAGATCGGGTTGCTCAGGGCGCTGTCGGTGATGTTCCAGTTCTCGTTCGGGCCCAGCAGATAGCCCACCTGCGCCCCCGTGATCTGGTTGCGCGTCATCTGGATGGGGAGATTGCCGGCGCTGACGCTCATCGGGTAGAAGCCGATGGCCCAATCGGTGATCTGGTTGTCGGTGTACTGCACCGCAGTGCTGGCGCTGGAGTGCGAGGTGGGCCGGAAGGCCATCTGGCGGTTGACGAACGGGTTGTTGCCCGCGTCCAGGTTGACGAAGGTGTTGTTGCTCAGGGTGATGTTGCTGCTATGGCCGTGGGCATTCTCCCACAGGCCGATGACCTTCTGGGGATAGGCCGAGGGGGCGTTCAACACCCGCACCGTGTTATGGTCGATCAGCAAGCCATCGTAGGCGTTCCCGCCGCTGGTGTTGCTTTGCATCACCACATCGACGGCGTACATCCAGCTGGCGGCCGAGCCGGCCCCGTACCAGGGCAGGCCATCGGTGGCGGCATCGCTCAGGCCGTCGCCGGGAACGTCGAAGGTGTTGTTCGTGATGGTCTGGTTTTTGCCATAGGCCAGGTGGAGGCCGATGTTCTGGAGGGTTTCGTTGCCGCTGGCGCTTTCGCCCTTCAGGTCAGTCGCCATCAGGATGTGATTGCCAGTGATGGTCGTGCCGTTATAGGCGGTGGAGGGCGAGCCGCCGCAGCAGTACATCCCGATGCTCAGGT
The DNA here is from genome assembly GCA_964416275.1 of uncultured Anaerolinea sp. Classification (GTDB taxonomy): domain Bacteria; phylum Chloroflexota; class Anaerolineae; order Anaerolineales; family UBA4823; genus RBG-16-57-11. The sequence goes on from CAYQDU010000176.1 coordinate 4,047, forward strand.
CGAAGTTGCGGATGTCGAGCTTGGAGATGGTCCAGTTCTGGTTGGTTCCGTTGTTGTAGAATTGGAGGAAGCCTTCCAGGTCGACGGTGGGAATGTCGCCAGGGCCCTGGATGATGGCGTCGCCCAGGCTGACGGCGGTGAGGGTCACGCCGTCGGCGTTGGCGGGTACGTCCACTTCCCAGTCGTCATTCGTGCCAGCAACGGCATCTGTGCCTAAGGGCCAGGAGGCCAGGGCGTTGGGCTGGCTGAAGTCGAACACGCCGCTCAGGTTGATGGTCTGGTTATCGGTCACGCAGCCGATGGCGTTCGCCAGGGTGCGGTAGTTGTTGTCGGCAGCCGAGGCGTCGGCCCCGGCGATGACATCGAAGCCGGTCGGAAGCTGCAGGCCCGGCGCGGCGGGGTCGCCATCGGCGGCGGCCGGGTCGATCAGCCAGGGCGAGTAGGTAATGTTGGCGCTGGCGCCTTCGCCCAGGCCGCCGGGGTTGTCGGCGATGGTTGGTCCGCTGAGGTCGCCCCACCAGTTGCAGATGCCCTTGACGGTCGAGTTGGGCGTGGCATAGATGATGCCCCCGCCGTCATTGCCCGACACGTCTGAGTAGGCCACCGTGATGTTGGTGAAGGCGCCCTCGGCCCAGCCCGCCTCGCGGTAGAACAGGATGCCGTCGCCGGTGTTGCCGGTGATGCGGGCGTTTTTCACGGTTACGTTCGATACCGTCTTGCCCGTTTCCGAACCAAACAGCATCCCTTGTCGCGAGTTGCCAATGGCGTCGAAGCTCTGGAAGGTCAGGTTGTTGGTCGCGCCGCTCCACTCCCACAGCGACACGCCGTAGCCGTTGTTGCCCGTCCCCACGTTGTCATTGGCAGTAAAGCCAGAGAAGGTGGCGTTGGTCAGGCGCACCAGGTTGATGCCTTTGGAGGTATTGCCGTTGAACGTGCCGCCGGTTACGGTCACGTTTTGGATGGTTTTGCCCGTGGCCGGGCTGATGTCAAAGCCGATCCCGTGATTGGGGTCGTCTGAGCCGTTGTTATCGAAGTGCGAGTTGACCACATTCAGCCCGCTGATGTCGCCGGAGGCGGTAAAGCCCCAGGCCCCGTTGTGATGCAAGTTGACGTTTTCCAGCAGCACGTTCGGGAATGCGCCGTTTTGATCCAGGAAGAGCGCCCGCCCTTTGGCGTAGCTCACGTCTACATCGCGGAAGGTGAGGGCGGTAAAAGCGCTGGCCGTTTCGCCCACCCGGATGGCGAAGCCCGGCCCGTAGGATTTAGCCGGGTCGCGGGTGAAGCCCAGGCCCTCAACCGTTACCGTCAGCCCGCTGCCATAGATTTCCAGGCCGTTGGTCTTGCCCTCGCTAAGCTGCACGATTGCAGACCCGCTGCCCACGCCAATCAGGCTGATGGATTTGGTGATGTGCAGATCGCGCCAGGCTGCGTCGTTCTCTACATACGTTCCAGCGCTGGCGTGAACCGTACCGCCGGCGGTGACGGTATCGATGCCGTCCTGGAGGTTGCCAGTGGCGCTGCCCGCGATTGGGCTGACGGCATCCACCCACAGGTTCGAGAAATCGCCCTGGAAGCCCAGGCTGGCCGGGGCGGTGTCGGTTCCGCTGTTCAGCCAGGGGCTGTAGTCGAGCAAATTGGTTGCGCCTTCGCCGATGTTGGGCGCGCCGCCGGGGTTCGCGGCGTCGCCGCCATAGGCTGCCGGGATCTGTGCCGTGTATCCGGGTTCGGTCGAGGCGGCGGTGGTGATGACCGGGGCAGTGGTTCCAAACCAGTTGCCCGAAACGTTCAGCCTGGCCGCGCCGTTGGTGTAACGGCTGAAGACGTCGCCATACCAGTTGCCGGAAATGTTATTGTTGGTCACCTGCACGCCGCTGGTCACGCCGCCGGTGTCGAAGTTGAACAGCAGGCCCATGGTCCAGTTATCGGTGATTTCGTTTTCGGTAATCACCAGGTTCGAGACGTTGTTGGCAACCTGGATGCCGGTGCGGTTGAAGGTGATGATGTTATTGCGCACCGTGTTGCCCTGCACGTTGTTCAGGTAAACGCCGTTGCGGTTGCCGGTCACCTTGCTGTTGCGCAGGGTGCTGTTGCTGCTGGTGAAGATCACACCCTGGTTCTTGGCGTTGGTGGGCCAATCGGTGACGTTGTTGCCATCCCGGGTGACGGTGACGCCATCCACGATGCTGCCGCTGGCCCCGATGATGAGGGTGTTCACCCCGCCGGTCTTGGGGCCAGCGATGATGGTCTGGTCGATGCCCGCCCCTTGCAGGGTGAGCTGCTTGTTGATATTGACTTCCTCGTTGTACGTCCCAGCGGCTACATTGACCACGCCGCCGGCGTCGGCCAGGCTGATGCCTTTCTGGATCGTCTTCACCGCGCAGGCAGGTGCAGCCGATGCGTCGGCGTCGACGGTCCCGTTGCAGGCGAGGTCATCGCCATCCGGGCGAACGAAGATGGGTGTAGCGGCGGCGGCGCTTTGGAAGACGCCCAGCGCCAGCGCGATCGCGAGAATGACGTACAAACAAACGCGTTTCTTCATTGTCTTAGTCCCCTTTCTATCTATTCACTTCTGACTGGATGATGGTTGCGGCCCGGCAGGCTTGCCGCGAGGCGCGCCAAACGATCTGATTTCACCCCTGGCCGGCTGCAGTTCGGCTGAACCGGCGGCGCATAGAACCAACCCTGTTTTGTGACCCGCTGTAATTTAACCTCATAGATACCTCTGACTCTATCCTATCAAAGGACAGCGACAGCGATATAAAAAGCGGGTTAACGCCCCATGTCAATCCTGCAAACGCAAACGAATGATGGATTATGAGGTAATATTCAGTCGTATATCCCCCTTTGCCTGCCATAGTGGTACCACCCCGTTAAACCGTGGAACAGGCAGGGCGCTCTTCGAGCGCCTTCAAAAAGAGCTGTTCCGTAGATTTTGTCGCACGAAGTGCGACAAAATCTACGATTACTCCTCTCTTCCCAGGCGAGCGAAGCTCGCCAGTCGCCTCTACCCCGGTTAAGTGGGGCGCTACCGCCATAGTCGAATGGACGACTATAAAAATATTACTCGACTTACGCCCTGTGTGGCTACTGACAATTGTCCCGTTTGGGCAGGATGATTGTCATATTCGGTCCGAAGTTTGATTATCGGGGAGGCTGCGAGCGGCGCAACTGCATTACGGCGCAATGCAGTTGCGCCGCTCGCGCGCGAAATCTTCTGCTATAATTTTAGCTTGCGCAGCCCAAGGGCTGTAAAAAACCAGGCTCTTCCGCCGCCGGCGGGGTTTGATCTGTATTTTCCCGGCGAAGCCGGAAGAACCAAAAACTATTCTAAAAAGTCGAGGTGTTTGTATGTCTACCCGTTCGGAACGCGCCCGGCGGCGGGCGACGAAAATTCGCAACCAGCGCATTGGGCTGATTGTCCTGCTGGCCCTGCTGCTGGCGGGCGGCGGATATTTCGTTTTCACTGCTTTCAATAAAAATACCCCGGCGGCAAACGCCACCAGCGCCCCTGACGCGGCCGGCGGGATGCCCGACCTGAGCGAACTGACCACTTCCGGCGGCGGGCTGGATTATCGCGACGTGGTGGTGGGAACCGGCGAAGAAGCCAGGCCCGGTATGACCGCCACGGTGCATTACACCGGCTGGCTGCGTTCCAACGGCCAGAAGTTCGACTCATCGCGCGATAGCGGGCAGCCGTTCAGCTTCAATATCGGGGCCGGGCAGGTCATCCAGGGCTGGGACAAGGGCGTGGCGGGGATGAAAGTGGGCGGTAAGCGCATCCTGGTCATCCCGCCCGAACTGGGCTACGGGGCCACCGGGGCGGGCGGGGTCATCCCCCCCAACGCCACCCTGGTATTTGAGGTAGAACTGCTGTCTGTCAAATAAAAAGGCGTTTCCCGCCTCGATAAACGTGATTGGGGAGGATGCCGGTGGCGCAGCCACCGGCATCCTCCCCAATCGGATTCAGGTACTTTCGGCGAAGCTAACGGTTTACGGGTTGGCCGAGACGTTCGTACAGCGCCCGGCCCAGGCGGGCAATGCCTTCGTGAATCTTCTCATTGTTGGCGTTCGAGAAGTTGAGGCGCATGGTGTTGTGTCCGCCGCCGGTGGCGTAGAACGGCGCTCCCGGCACAAAGGCCACCTTCTGTTCCAGGGCTACCTTCAGTACGTCGGCTGCATCCAGGCTTTCGGGCAAGACGCCCCACAGGAACAGGCCGCCCAGGGGGTGAGTCCACTCCACGCCGGGCGGGAAGTAGGCGTCCATGGCGCCCAGCATCACATCTCGCCGTTCGCGGTAGACCTTGCGAATCAGTTCGATGTGCTTGTCGAGGAAGCCGTCGCGAGCCACTTCGTAGGCCACCATCTGGTTGAAGGTGGAGGTGTGCAGGTCGGCGCCCTGCTTGGCCTGGGTCAGCTTAAGGATGACCTTGGGCGGGGCTACTACCCAGGCCAGGCGGATGCCGGGGGCCAGGGTCTTGGAGAAGGTGCTGAGGTAGATCACGTTGCCGCTGTAGCACGGGTCGCAGGAATTACGGGCCTGGCTGTCCAGCACCACCACGGAGGGCAGGTTCTCGCCCTCGTAGCGCAGCTGGCCGTAGGGATCGTCTTCGATGATCGGCACGCCATAGCGGTCGGCCAGTTCGATCAGCTTCTTGCGCCGTTCCAGCGCCAGGGTGACCCCGGTGGGGTTGTGGAAGTTGGGCAATACGTAGATGAATTTCGGCCCGCTGCGCAGGGCTTCCTCCAGGGCGTCGGTCACCATGCCGTTTTCGTCCATCGGCACGGTGACGTACTCGGCGCCGTATGGGGCCCAGGCCTGTAATGCGCCCAGGTAGGTGGGCGATTCGACCAGGATGCGATCCCCGCGATTGATCAGGATTTTGCCCAGCAGATCCAGCGCCTGCTGCGACCCGGAGGTAATCAGCACGTTATCGGGCGTCACCTCGATGCCGTAGCGCCCCGTGTGACGGGTGATCATCTCGCGCAGCGGGCGGTACCCTTCGGTTGCGCCGTATTGCAGGGACTGGGGGCCATTATTCCGCAGGACGCGCTCGCAGGCATGCAGGAACTCCTCCGTTGGAAACACATCGGGAGCCGGCATACCACCGCCGAAGGAGATGATGTCCGGCTGCTCGGTCAGCTTGAGCAGCTCGCGAATGGCCGAACTGCCCATGCGTTGGGTCCGTGATGCAAAGCG
>CAYQDU010000177.1:0-9167 GCA_964416275.1 uncultured Anaerolinea sp.
GTAGAGATGCACGTCGCGGTAGCCCGCCTGCAGCAGGCGGGCGGTGACGGCCGCGCTGACCAGCCCGCCCAGCCCGCGCCCGCGCTGAGCGGGGTGGGCGGCCACCCAGCCCAGCTCGCCGCCGTAGGGGTGTTCGTGGCTGGCGTCGTGCAGGGCCAGGGCGCTGGCGGCCACCCGCCCGCTGGCGGTGTGGATGGCGCACAGCCAGCCGCCCGGCAGGATGCGCCGCAGCCAGGGGGTGATGGACGTCTCGTCCCAACTGCCAAACCCGGCCAGATCCATCAGTTCGTAGAAGCCGTGGGCCTCGCCCTGCTCGTCGCCGGGCTGGAAGGCGCGCAAGGTGTAGCCCTCGGGCGGCGCGGCGCGGGGCGGGTCGTCCAATCGCCGGGCCGGCCAGATCATCTGCAGCTGGCGGGGCGGCAGGCTGCGGGGGTGATTGCGGGCGTCGTTGAACAGCACGTTAGAGCGCATCCAGCCGATCAGGGTTTGGGTGTAGGGTCGGGTCTCTTCCAAATAGGGGTAGTGGGCGCTGTTCTGGAACAGGCCCAGCTCGGCCCGCGGCAGGCGCAGGGCGGCGTCGCGGCAGATTTCGGGGCCCACGCAGCGGTCGTGCCAGCCGCAGGTGAGCAGCACGGGCAGCCGCCCCAGGCCGGGCAGGGCTTCGAGCAGGGTTGGGCTGCGGGGCGGTTGGGCCAGCCAGGCGGGGGCCGGGTCGCTTTCCGGGTGGGAGGCGCGCCAGCCGGCGGCGGCGGTGGGGTCGTAGAAGAGAAAGGCGGCCTGGGTTTCGGGCGCCGCGGCGGCCCACAGGGCGGCCAGGCGCTCGGCCGGGGCGGCCGGGGCCTGGCCGATGCGCCGCAGGGCGGGCAGGTCGTCGGCCCCGGCCACCTGTAAGAAGCCGGCGGTCTGCACGGCGGCGATGCGCCAGTCTTCGGCCAGGGGCGGGGCGTCGAGGATCAGGCCGTCGATGTGCTGGCCGTAGGCCAGGGCGTATTCGACCGCCAGGGCCCCGCCCAGGCCCAGGCCCAGCAGGACGATGCGCTGGAAGCCCAGGCCCGCCCGCAGAGCTTCCAGGTCGGCGGCCAGCTGGGGCAGCGCATAGCCATCAGGGAGCGGCGCTTCGTCGCCCGGCAGGCGCGAGCGCCCGCAGCCGCGCCGGTCATAGTAGACCAGGCGGAATTCTTCTTCCAGGCGCGGCCCCAGGCTGTGTTCGAATGCCGCGCTGTCGTCGCCGGGGCCGTCATGCAAGACGATGATGGGCGGCTCGGAGCCATCGCCGGGCGATTTCCCGGCCAGGCGCACCCAATGGCGCGCGCCGTTGAGGGTCAGGTAGGTAGGATCGGTCATTCAGTCCCCCATTTTAGTACCGTTTCGAGCGGGCTGAAACACAGATTACACGGAAACCCAAATCACGCGGAATCCACAGATTATATGCAGCCGCAGACGACCCAGACTAGCGTTGTTTCAGCTCGCCAAAGCCGATCATGCGCCGGTTCTCCTCATCATACAGGCGCAGGCCCAGGCAGGCCAGGCTGCCGCGCAGGCTGAGCGGGCGCACCCCGCCGAAGACCGGGTTTTCGGCCTGGCAGCGGGCCAATCGATAGTTGGGAATCTTGGGCGACAGGTGATGCAGGTGATGGAAGCCAATATTGCCGGAGAACCACTGCAGCAGGCCCGGCAGTTGATAGTACGACGCGCCGTAGATGGCTGAGGCCAGGTAGTTCCATTCGCTGTGCCGGGCCCAGTACACGCCGGGGTAGTTGTGCTGGACGTAGAACAGCCACACCCCCAGGGCCGTCCCCAGGCAGGTGATGGGGGCCTGCACCAGCAGCAGGGTCTTGAACCCCACCAGCCAGCCCAGCCCGCCCAGGACGGCCGCCAGGGCCAGGTTGGTGCTCCACACGCTGCGCTGCTCGCGCCAGCCGCTGCCTTTGCGCGGGATGCGGTGGCCCAGCACGAACACCAGCGGCCCGCCCACGATGAAGGTGAACACCGGGAAGCGCATGATGCGGTAAGCCAGCCGGCGCGGCCAGGGCAGGGCCAGGTACTCGCGGGCGGTCAGGGTCATCACATCCCCAATGCCGCGCCGGTCGAGGTCGCCGGCGCTGGCGTGGTGGATGGCGTGGTCGCGGGTCCAGGCGTAGAAAGGGGTAAAGGTGAGCAGGCCGGTGAAGCGGCCCACCCAGGTGTTCAGGCGCGGCGATTTGAAGTACGATCCGTGGCCGCAGTCGTGGAAGATAATGAAGATGCGCATCAGGAACCCGGCCGCCGGGACGGCCAGGGCCAGGGTGAGCCAGTAGGAGTAGCGCAGGCTCCAGGCCATCAGCGCCCACAGGGCGAAGAAGGGCAGCACCGAATTAGCCAGCATCCACAGGCTGCGGCGCAGATCGGGGGTCTGATAGCGGGCCACGGTAGCGCGCCAGGCGGCGCTCAGGGCGGGGTCGGGAACGGGCAGAGTCATACGGGGCCTCTTTCTGTATAGATGTATTATATCTCGCGCCGGGGGATTTTCTGAAAAAGGCGCCAACGCAGGGCGGGTTTGCTGAATTCTAACCCATCAGGCTCTTCCGCCGAAGGCGGAGAGCTGCAGATGGGTACCGCCCGCCGGCCAGTTTGCCTCCGGCGCGTAACCTTTCCGGCCGGGCGGGGTTTCTATAGCTGAGCAGAGAGTGGTTCTCATTTGCCGCCGGGCGCGAGGGTTTCCCCCCTTGCGCCCGGCGTGCTTTAGGTGTATCTTTCTGGATAGATTCAGGCATATTTGGGGCGAGGCGCTGTATGAGCATAGAGCCGGGCATTCGCTGCCGCAATTGTCATTGGGTGAACCGGGCGGGGGCGCGCTTCTGCGCCCGGTGTGGTGCGCCGCTGGACGCGCCGCTCGCCGCGCCGCCGCGCCGGGCGGGCGGGGCGCTGGGGCCGGCCGCCAACCTGCTGGCCGGGCTGGCCGCCCTGGGCGCGGCGGTCTTGCTGGCCGTGGGGCTGCCGCTGCTGGCCCTGGGCGGCCGCCTGCTGGATGCGAAGGTCTATCAAGAATCGCTGCGCGCTCAGAACGTTTACGCTCGCCTGCCCGACCTGCTGGCCGAGCAGATGGCCCTCTCGCAGGCCAGCCTGGGGCGGCAGGCCCACATCGACTTCACCGGGGTTGGCCCGGCGGATTGGAAGCTGCTGGCCCAGGCCCTGTTCCCGCCCGAATGGACTCAGGCCCAGGTCGAGCGCCTGCTGGACGAGCTGTTCGCCGGCGCGCCGCCGACGACCATCAAAATCCCGCTTGCCGATGTGACCGCCCGGCTGACGGGCGACCCGGGCCTGCGGCTGTATCAGCAGCTCATCCAGTCGAAGCGCGAGTGCGGGTTCGACGATTTCTTCGAGATCGTGGCCTGGATCGAAGAAGACGCCAGCGCCCGCCTGCCGATCTGCAACATCCCCCCCGACCTGTCGGACATCGCCGCCTTCTTGGGCGATTACGACAGCCGCGAGGCCATGATCCGCGATCTGCTGGCCGGGCTGCCCGCCCAACTGCCCAAAGAGCTGAGCCTGGCCGATGTGACCAGCCTGCGGGTCGACCGGGCGGCGGGCTGGCTGCGCCTGGGCCGCCTGGTCGGGTTGGCCAGCCTGGGGCTGGCCGGGCTGGCCCTGCTGTTGACCCTGGCGGCCCCCCGTGGGCGGCGGCCGGTGAGCGGGCTGCTGCTGTGGGGCCTGCCGCTGGCCGCCGCCGGGGCCGCCGGCCTGCTGGAGGCCCTCCTGCTGCCCCGCCTGGTGGGCGGGCTGATCGCCGGGGGGGGCCGGGCCGCCCTGGCCCCCGGCCTGGCCGATGTGCTGAGGCAGACCGGCCGGGCGGCGGCCCAGGGCAGCGCGGCAGCCCTGGCGGGGTGGTCTGCCGGGCTGCTGGCGGCCGGGGCGCTGCTGTGCCTGGCGGCCGGCGGGCTGTGGGCCTGGGGCCAGCGCCGCCGGCGCTGACTGCGCCGGGCCGGGTGATGCCACGGCGCGGCCCGGCCCCAAACCCCCGCGGGGGGCCAACGCCGCATGTAGGGGCGCTGCGCCCGGCCTAATCGAGCTTCTCGCAGTAGGCCTGGATGGCCTGGCGCATGAAGGCGGCCAGTTGGGGGTGCAGGCGGGCAAAGTTGGCCGCGAACTCGGGCTGGTCGTTGTACAGATCGGCCAGGCCGAGCAGCATTTCGGTAGACGGCTCGTAGAAATAGCGCAGGTGTTCGCGCCAGGCGGCCACGGCGGCCTGGGCCTGGGGGCTGGCCGGGCCGAAGGGCATGGCGGCCAGCGCCTGGCGATAGACCTGCTTGCCCTCGTCCAGGATGCGCTGCTTTTGGGCCGGGGTGTAGCTGCCCCAGCGCTGCTGCGATTGGCGGAAGGCCGGGCTGTCGCCCCACTGCTGGCGGGCCTGTTCGGTGTAGCGGCGTTCTTCTTCCGCGCTGAAGCCGCCGAAGAATTCTTGATCGTGCATATCGATGCTTCCTTTCAAGTATAAGAGCGTGCGCTCGACGGTCTGGATCAGGCGGGCCAGGCGCTCCTGGCGGGCCTGCAGGGCCTGGCGGTGGCGCTCGAGGGCGCTCGGCAGGTCGAAATCAGGCCGGTCGAGGGCGGTTCGGATGTCTTCCAGGCTCAGGCCCAGCTCGCGCAGGAACATGATCTGCTGCAAGCGCAGGACGGCCGGGCGCTGGTAGATGCGGTAGCCGTTGGCGGGGTCCCGGCTGGGGCGCAGCAGGCCAATCTGGTCGTAATAATGCAGCGTGCGCGGGCTGACCCCGGCCAGTTTGGCGAGCTGGTTGACGGTGAAATGCATTTCCGCGTTCATACCCGCCAGTATAAACCCTGACGTAAGGTTAAAGTCAAGAGGCAATCGGGCCTGGCCCCGCGGGCAGCCGCAGGCGGGGGGGGGCCGATCCTGGATCCGTCTCCAGCTCCCCAGGCGGGAGGCCGCTTTGCGCCGGGCGCGCCCGGCGGGGCGCGGTTTTTCGGCTATTCGGGTGATGACACTTGTCGCTTTAAGCGGAGTTTCTTCCCCTGAATTGCCAAAACCGAAGGAAGAATAGTCATCGCGCAATGTAATATATGTCACTTGTGGGAACTTGACAACTTTGCTATAACTGGCCCCAGGTCTTGGAATAGTTGTTTTTCTCGGAGCCGCCTTTGAGCGTTTGATATGAAGCGATCCTGGTACGAGCCGATCCCGCCCGATCTATTACCTGACGCCTGAGCCGGATGACGGTTGTCATTCCCGTTCAGGCGTTTCGTTTTTTCGTCCGCCCGGCTCACCCCTGTGATGGTATTCGCCCGGCTGCCCGCATAAAAACCAGATCCATTTCAACCTTTTCCAGGTAGAGGGAAGGAGTCCCATGAAAAAAACCGTAACTTTTGATACCCCGGCCTTGTACGGAGACCACCACGTCCTCGAGGTGCGGCGCATCCTGCAGGCCATTCCTGGCGTAGAAGACGTATACGCCAGCAGCGCCTTCCGGGTGGTCGAAGTCACCTACGACGACGCCCGTCTCAGCGAAGCCCAGATCGCCGGCCCGTTGGACGAAGCCGGCTACCTGGGCGAATGGCTGCTGCCCTCCGAGCAGGGCATCGCCGCGCACCTGCAGACCGACAAGGCGCTTAACTTTTTCCGGCACACGGAAGTCTTTGAAACCAGCCGCCAGGTTATCAGTTTTGCTCAGAAGGTAAACTATTCCGGTAGACCCCTGTGGAACTGCCCTGGGTTTGGCGTTATTAAGGGCAAAATGGAGGAGTAATCAAAATGGCTAAGCCAAAAAAGAGCTACGACGAGCAAACCGCCGACCCGGCGGCCCAGGAAATGCTGATCCGGGCCGACGACCTGGGGATTGGCACGGCCTTCTCGCGCGCCAACGATATGTCCCCCTGCAACATCGGCGGGGCGGGCATGTGCTGCAAAATCTGCGGCATGGGCCCCTGCCGCCTGACCAAAGACGGCCAGACCGGCGTGTGCGGGGCGACGATTGACACCATCCAGGCCCGCAACTTCATCCGGGCCGTGGCGGCCGGGGCTGCGGCCCACTCCGACCACGGGCGGGATATGGCCTTCACCCTCAAGGCCGTCGCCAACGGCGAAGCCGAGGGCTATATGATCCGCGATGTAGCCAAGCTGCGCACCGTGGCCGCCCTGAACGGGATCAAGATCGAAGGCCGCTCGCCCAGCGAGATCGCCAACGACCTGGCCGACCTGTACATCGCCCAATACGGCCAGCAGAACGGCGAACTGGCCCCCATCAAGCGGGCCCCCAAGAAACGCCAGGAGATCTGGCGCCAGACCAAAGTGGTGCCGCGCGGCGTCGACCGTGAAGTGGTCGAAGCCCTGCACCGCACCCACATCGGCGACGACCAGGACCCCGAACACATCCTGGTGCACGCCGTGCGCACCGCCATGGCCGACGGCTGGGGCGGCAGCATGATGGCGACCGACATCTCCGACATCCTGTTCGGCACCCCGGCCCCCGTGCTGGGCCAGGCCAACCTGGGCGTGCTGAAAGACGACATGGTGAACGTGATCGTCCACGGCCACGAACCCACCCTGAGCCAGATGGTCGTGGCCGCCTCGCAGGACCCGGAGATCATCGAATACGCCAAAGCCGCTGGGGCTAAGGGCGTCCAGCTTTCGGGCATCTGCTGCACGGCCAACGAAATCCTGATGCGCCAGGGCATCCCGGCGGCGGGCAACTTCCTGCACCAGGAGCTTTCGATCCTGACCGGCGCGGTGGAAGCCATGGTGGTCGACGTGCAGTGCATCATGCAGGCCCTGGTCGAACTGGCCGGCAACTTCCACACCAAGATCATCACCACCTCGCCCAAAGTCAAGATCAAAGGCGCCACCCACATCGAATTCGACGAGCATCACGCCCTGACGGTGGCCAAGAACATCCTCAAGACCGCCATCGACAACTACAAAAACCGGGGAACCACCCACATCCCGCAGGTCAAAGAAGACCTGATCCCCGGCTTCTCGCACGAATACATCAACTACATGCTGGGCGGCTCGTACCGGGCCTCCTTCCGCCCGCTCAACGACGCGGTCATGTCGGGCCGCATCCGGGGCATTGCCGCCATCGTGGGCTGCAACAACCCGCACTCCAAGCAGGACTACCTGCACACCTACGTGACCCAGGAACTGCTCAAGCAAGACGTGCTGGTGGTCGAGACCGGCTGCGGGGCCATCGCGGCCGCCAAGCTGGGCCTGCTGCTGGGCGAAGCCGGGCTGGAGAAGGTTGGCCCTGGCCTGCAGGAAATCTGCGAGACGGTGGGCATCCCGCCGGTGCTGCACATGGGCTCGTGCGTGGATAACACCCGCATCCTGACGGTGCTGACCCAGATCGTAGAAGAGGGCGGCCTGGGCGACGACATCGACCAGGTGCCGGCGGTGGGCCTGGCCCCCGAATGGATGAGCGAAAAAGCCCTGGCGATTGGCACCTACTGCGTGGCCTCCGGCGCCTACGTGATCTTCGGCGGCTCTTCGCCGATCAGCGGCATGCCCGACAAGATGGCCGACAGCGACATCGTGCTGCGCTACATCGGCGAAGGCTGGGAGAAGCTGTACGGCGGCAAGATGGAATTCGTGGCCGACCCCGATGAGATGGTGCGCCGCACCCTGGCCCACATCGACGCCAAGCGGGCCGCCCTGGGCCTGCCTGTCTACGACCCGGCCAAGTTCGGGCGCAGCGGCGATGCCCGCATGCTCGAATTCGAGAAAATCCCGGCCGCCGAACGCCGCCAGGCGCTGTACGGCGTGGCCGCCGACTAGGTCGATTACTGTTTTAGAGGAGTTCTGCTATGTCTCGATACATCGCTACCCGTGCGATCCGCGGCGTCAACGCCCCCGTGACCGAGGCCGAGCTGTGGCGGCCCGACGCCCTGGCCGAGAAAGGCCCCGACGCTAAAGTGGCCTTCCCCAACACCGCCTACTACCTGCCCACCATCCTGGGCATGACCGGCAAAGAAATTGCCACCCTGGGGCAGCTGCCCGAAATTCTGGCCCAGGCCCGCGGCCTGCTGCACCCCTCGCCCGCCAACCGCAAGTGGACGCCCTACCTGGGCGAAACCCTGGACGGCGGCATGGCTACCCTGCTGGCGGCCGAGGTGATCGAAGCCATCCGCTACATCTACGGCCAGCAGCCCGAACCCATGCCCGGCTTCCACCTGGCCGGCGGCACCGGCCACAAGCTGCCCGGCTCTGACGACCCGCTCGACGGCCACCTGAACGGCCCGATTGACGACATCCAGCTCCGCTCGTGGGGCATCCAGCTCGTCGATGGGCGTATGCCCGGCTTTGCGGCCATCGTGGGCTGCGCCAAGAGCAACGCAGTGGCGGTCAAGATCGTGCGCGAGCTGCAAAAGCGCAACATCCTGACCTTCCTGTGCGGCAACGTCAACGGCCGCTCGATCATCGACCAGCTGGTCGAAGAAGGCGTCGAGCTGGGCTACGATACCTACACCGTGCCGTTTGGGCGCGACACCCTGAGCGCCATCTACGCCCTGGGCTTCGCCACCCGCTCGGCCCTGACCTTTGGCGGCATGAAAGGCGGCCAGGCGCGCGACATCCTGATGTACAACAAAGAGCGCGTCTTTGCCTTCGTGCTGGCCCTGGGCGAAGTGGACGACCTGAAATACGCCGCCGCGGCCGGGGCAATCAACTTCGGCTTCCCGGTCATCGCCGATACGGTCATCCCCGAAATTCTGCCCACCGGCATCACCCGCTACGAGCATGTCGTCAGCATGCCGTTCAACGAAATCGACGGCCAGGACGACCTGGAACGGGCCGAGCGCCTGGTGCAGAAGTGCATCGAAGTGCGCGGCGTCAAGGTCAAAGTGTCCGACGTGCCGGTGCCGGTGCCGTACGGCTCGGCCTTCGAGGGCGAAGTGGTGCGCAAGGCCGATATGCGGATCGAGTTCGGCGGCAAGCACGCCCGCTGCTTCGAATACCTGCACATGGCCGGCCTGGATGAAGTGGTCGACGGCAAGGTTGACATCGTCGGCCCCGGCATCGAGAACATCCCGCCCCAGGGCGCCATGGACATGGGCATCGTGGTCAGCGTGGCCGGACGGGCCATGCAGCAAGACTTCGAACCGGTGCTGGAGCGCCAGATCCACTACTTCGTCAACGGCGCGTCCGGCATCCAGCACATCGGCCAGCGCGACATCGCCTGGAT
>CAYQDU010000178.1:0-9104 GCA_964416275.1 uncultured Anaerolinea sp.
TCGCTGGGCCAGGTGCATCGCGCCGCGCTGCCCTCGGGCGCGGCGGTGGTGGTTAAAGTGCTGCGCCCCAACATTGAAGCCATCATCGAAACCGACCTGGCCGCCCTGCGCACGGTGGGGGCCTGGCTGCAGCGCTACCCGCCCATTCGCCGGCGGGTCAACGTGCCGGCCCTGCTGGACGAGTTCACCCGCATTCTGCTGCAAGAGGTGGATTACCTGGCTGAAGGCCGCAACGCCGAGACTTTCGCCGCCCATTTCAAAAACTACCCTGGCGTGCGCGTGCCGCAGGTGTATTGGACCCATACCACCCGCCGGACGCTGACCCTGGAGAATGTGCTGGCGATTAAGATCACCGACTACCCAGCCATTACCGCCACTGGGGTCAACCGGGCCGAGGTGGCTGCGCGCCTGCTCGACACCTATCTCAAGCAGATCTTCGAGGACGGCTTTTTCCACGCCGACCCGCACCCCGGCAACCTGTTCGTCCAACCCCTGGACACGCCCGGACCGCACGGCGAAACCTGGATGCTGACCTTTGTCGATTTTGGCATGGTGGGCAGCGTGCCGCCTAATCTGCGCGACGGCCTGCGCGAACTGGTCATCGGCGTTGGGACGCAAGACGCCAAACGGGTGGTGCGGGCCTATCAGATGATGGATCTGCTGCTGCCCGGCGCAGATGTGGAACTGATCGAGCGGGCCGAAGCCCGCGCCTTCGAGCGCTACTGGGGCAAGAATATGAGCGAACTGACCGCGGTCAGCTACCAGGAAATGCGCCAGTTCGCCGACGAATTCCGCGATCTGATCTACCAGCTTCCCTTCCAGGTTCCCCAAAATATCATCTTCTTGGGGCGCTGCGTCAACATCCTTTCGGGCATGTGCACCGGGCTGGACCCGCAGTTCAACCTGTGGGAGCACCTGGCCCCCTATGCCCGCAAGCTGACCGCCGGCGAGGCCCGCGCCGGGCGAGAGGTCTGGTTGGGTGAGCTGGAGAAACTGGTTCGCTCGCTGCTAACCGTGCCGACCAAGATGGATACCCTGCTTTCTAAGCTGGAGCGCGGCGACGTGGCCGTGCGCGCCCCGGAAGTGACTCAGGAAGTCCAGCGCATCGAAAGCGGGTTGAACCGCCTGACCCTGGCGGTGGTGTTCAGCGGGCTGCTGCTGGGCGGCGTGCAGGTTTACCTGGGCGGCGGCGAAACAGCCGGCCAGCTTTTGCTGGCCGCTGCCGGGCTGACCTTCCTGCGGCTGCTGTTCAAGCGCAGGTAATTTTGACTCTCGTTCGCTTAACCCTCTTTCGGCAAAGCTCGCCAGTCGCCTCCACCCCGGTTGAGTGGGGAGCTACCGGAAGAATCCAAATAGTGAACTTTGTCACTTGGCAAATTACGCCTTTTTCGTTAAGATAAGAATGCTTTAATTTCACCCATTCTCCAGGAGAAAGGCTGTATATGTCTACTGAAATTCGTATTGACGCCTTGATGCCGGCCGAAATGGCGAAGCGCGCCGAGTACGTAGGCGTGCGCAAAGCCGAAACGGCCGCGCTGACCTTGTTCGCCCTGGCCGTTCTGGCCGGAGCATTTATCGCCATGGGCGCGATTTTTGCCACCACGATATTTTCCGGCGGCATGGCCGTCAACGCCCCCGACGGAGCGGTAGCCTTCCGCACCGCCCTGCCTTACGGCGTGACCCGCCTGCTGGGCGGCCTGGTGTTCTGCCTGGGCCTGATCCTGGTGGTGGTTGGCGGCGCTGAGCTGTTTACTGGCAACAACCTGATCGTGATGGCCTGGGCCAGCGGCAAGGTTACCACCACCGGCTTGCTCCGCAACTGGGCAATCGTCTACCTGGGCAACTTTGTCGGCTCGTTAGGCAGCGCCCTGCTGCTGTTCCTCAGCCAGCAATACACCTTCGGCAGCGGCGCGGTGGGCCTGACCGCCCTGAACATCGCCAAGACCAAGTGCGAGCTGGGCTTTATGCAGGCCATCGCCCTGGGCATTCTGTGCAACGCTCTGGTGTGCATGGCGGTGTGGATGACCTTCAGCGCTCGCAGCACCCTGGATAAGATCGCCGCCATCATCTTCCCCATCTCGGCCTTTGTCGCTGCGGGATTCGAGCACAGTGTCGCCAATATGTATTTCATCCCCGTGGCTCTGTTCATCAAGGCCGGGGCCAGCGAAGCCTTCTGGAAAAGCATTGGCAAAGCGCCGGCCGATTACGCCTCGGTCAATTGGGGCTCCTTCTTTGTAAATAACCTGATTCCGGTTACAATTGGAAATATCATCGGCGGCGTCATTCTGGTCGCTGGTATCTACTGGTTGGTTTATCTGCGCCCGGAGAAAAACAAGTAACCCAAGGAAGTGAGGATGCCATGAAAGCTTACGTCTTGATTCACGTTCGGCCCGGAGCTGTGCCTGAAGTTGTGCGGAATCTGCGTAACATCAAAGGCGTCATCGAAGCCAACATGACCTTTGGCCCGTACGACGTGGTGGCAGTCGTCGAGGCCAGCAGCTTTAACGCCCTGGGGCCGTTGATCGCGGCCGAGATCCAACCCCTGCCGGGGGTGATGGATACATTGACCTGCCTGGTAGTCGAACCAGCCTGATGCGTTTCTAATTGAAGGGTCGGCAGAGCGCAGCATCGCCTGTTGGCCCTTCGCCTTTTAAACCTGGCTCTTCTGGCTTTTCCGGGAAAGAAGTTACCGGTAGGAGTTGTTGCATGGCGTAGCCATGCAACAACTCCTACCGGTAGAAAAAAATTCTCGCCCAGGGCGAGATGTGATCGATAGTGGGGAAGTTGGAAGAGCCGCCGTTCTCAAGGAGACTGGCATGTATTTCTATGATCCTCAACAGCGGGCGCAGAAGAACATCTGCCCCGGTGTAAACACTCGCACCTTCTGGGGCGAAAATATGCTCCTGGGCGTCGTCAGCCTGGACGCGAACGCGGTCCTCCCCGCTCACAGCCACCCGCACGAGCAGGCTACCTACGTGGTCGAAGGCGAATTGGAGATGGACATCGAGGGCAAGAAGCGCTGGCTGCACGCCGGCGAGCTGGCAATCATTCCTGGCGGGGCGGTCCACAGCGTCATCGTGGGGCCAAAAGACGCCCGCGTCATCGACATCTTCGCCCCCGCCCGCGAAGACATGAAATATTAATAGCTCTTCCGCTGAAAGCGGGATTTAATCTATATTTGGAGGTTTTGCGTGGCTACGCCACGCAAAACCTCCAAATATAGTCTTCTTCCCGGCGAAGCCGGGAGAGCCATATGGGTCCTTCCGGCTTCGCCGGAGGCATCTTTAGAAATAGGGCGTGGATTTTGTCGCACGAAGTGCGACACAATCCACGCCCTATTTCTTTATATTAACCGGCGGGCAGGTACGGCATGGGCGGGCCAGGTTGGCCGAGCAGTTCGGCCAGAGCGGCCCGCATCGCAGTTCGATCATCCCAGGCATATTCCGTCTCGCCAAAGCACATCGATTGTTCGTGGCCCTTGCCGCACGACAGCGCCAGGTCGCCGGGAAGAGCAAGGCGCAGCGCGAAGCGGATAGCGTCGGGGCGGTGAGGGATGCGCCAATAGGTCTGCCCCTCCCGACCGCCGCGGCTGTCCATCCCGGCGGCCATCTCGGCCAGAATGGCATCCAGCGACTCGGTGCGCGGATCTTCGGCGGTGAGGATGCTCAGGTCGGCCAGTTCGGCGGCGGTTTCGGCCATCATGCGCCGCTTCTGCCGGTCGCGCAGCCCGGCCGAGCCAAACACGGCAATCACCCGTCCCTGGGTCATCTGGCGGGCTGCTTCCAGCGCCCGGCGCAGGGCGTTGGGGGTATGGGCAAAATCGACGAGGGCCGTAAACGGCTGACCCAGGTCGATCCGCTCCATGCGGCCAGGCACGCCGGGCAGGGCGGCAATTCCTCGGGCCACTGCCTCGTCGGCCAGCAGCATTAACCCGCGGGTCAGGGCAATCGCAGCCAGGCAGTTCGACACGTTGAACCCGCCCGCCAACCGGCTAAAGATCGGAATGTGGAAGGCTGCACCCTGGCGATCTCGCCCCAGGGCGGTAAATTCCAGGCCATCCGTACGCCAGGTCACATCCTGCGCCCGCACCTGGGCCGCTTCGTCCAGGCCGTAACTGAGCTGTGTGGCTGAGGTCAGCGCTGCAAGAAACTCATACGAGGCGTCGTCGCGGTTGAGGACCGCCCCGCGCGGCGGGTTGAACGGCTTGGCGGGTGTTTCAGCCAGGTACGTGAACAGACGGCCTTTGGCTGCCCGGTAGGCCTCATAGCTGCCGTGATAATCCAGGTGTTCGTGGGTGATGTTGGTCACAGCGGCCAGGTCGAAGTCGCAGGCTTCCACCCGCTCCTGAGCCAGCCCGTGCGAGGTGGCTTCCAGCACCACATGGCTCAGCCCGGCGGCGGCCATGCGGGCCAGATATTCCTGCACCATCGGCGCGTCGGGGGTGGTGACGTGGAAACCTGTGTCGAGGGTCTGGTCGCCAATCACCGCGTTGACGGTCGAAATCATCCCCGCCCGCAGCCCGGCAGCCTGCAAAATGGCGTGGATCAGGTTGCAGGTGGTGGTCTTGCCGTCGGTGCCGGTCACGCCAATCATGGTCATCCGGCGGGCGGGGTAGCTGTGAAAGGCAGCCGCCAGGCGAGCCAACGCCCGGCGGCTGTCGCGTACCTGAATATAGGGAAGCAGCAGGCCAGGCATGGGCTGCGTCCCCACCACCGCCGCCGCGCCGCGCTGCACCGCCGCCGGGATGTAGGCATGGCCGTCGGCGCTGCCGCCGCTAACCGCCACAAACACGGACCCTGGCTGCACCTGGCGCGAATCCATCACCACGCCCTGGATGAGCGGGTCGCCCGCCAGGTCCGGCGGGTCGATCCATAGGGCCTCCAGGGCCGGGAGCAATTGAGAAAGCAAAACACTCATAGCTGTGAGGGGTACCGCCCCATTAAACTGTGGAACAGGCATGGCGCTCTTTGGGCGCCTTCAAACAGAGATATTGCATGGATTTTGTCGCCCTTTGTGCGACAAAATCCACGATTAACCCTCTTTCCAGGTGAGCGAAGCTCGCCAGTTACCTCCACTAAGGTTAAGTGGGGAGCTACCCTGTAAGGGCGAATTTGAGGGTTAAACCGATTGGGGGGTGATGGGCGGCGCGGCCGCCCATCACCCCCCAGGATTGATTAGCTCAGAACGCCTAGCTCATGCTCTGGCGCAGGCTGCCCAACTTGCCGGCCACCGAGCCATCCACCACTTTATCGCCCACTTTGACCACCAGCCCGCCCAGGATCGATGGATCGACCCGGAAGGCCACGGTCTGAGCGCCGAAGCGGCCGGTGATCTGCTGGCGTACAGCTTCCTTCTCCTGGTCGGTCAGGGGCAGGGCGCTGGTGATCTCGGCCGAAGCGCCCTGCGCCTCGGCGCCTTCCAGCACCGTCACCTTACCGGCTTTGACGCCAGAGAAGAACTCGTCGATCAAGGCCCGCTGGCGGCGTTCGTCCAGGGTCTCACCGATCAGCTTCTGGGTAGCGGCGATAGCCAGGGCGGCAATCTGCCCGCGCAAGTCACCCAGAATGCGGTCGCGTTCGGTGGTGGCGTCGGCTGCGGCGGCGGCCCGAATGCGCACCGCTTCAGCTTCGGCTTCCGATTTCACACCCTGCGAGGCCTGTTCGGCCCGCAGCGTGGATTCGCGCACCCGGTCGGCAGCTTCAGCCTGGGCCTTAGCAATGATCGTACGGGCTTCGGCTTCGGCGTTGGCGCGCGCTTCCGCAGCAATGCGGGCGTCTTCCAGGCTCTGGGCGATCTTCTGCTTGCGGTTCTCAAGCATGCCAATGATGGGCTTGTAGGCCCAGGCATACAACAAAACCGCTACCAGGGCGAAGTTCAAAACCTGAAAGATGAAGAAACCCAGGTTAATTCCCAATGCTTCCATAGTTTTTCCTCCTTACGAGGCGCTGGGAGCTACCCGGCAGCGAAGATGATGATCAGGGCCACAGCCAGGGCATAGATGGCGACGGCTTCAGCGAAAGCCATACCCAGGATCATGTTGGTCTGGATAATGTTGGCAGCGTCTGGATTGCGGCCCATGGCCTGCACACCGCCGGCAGCCGCCAGGCCCACGCCGATCCCGGCGCCGATCGCGCCGAGCATGGCCAGGCCCGCGCCCAAAAGCTTTAAACCCGTCACAAAAGCTACTGGATCATTCATTTTCTCTGACTCCTCGTTAGATGGTTGATTATAAGCTCGGTTATTTCGCGGTCTCTACGTGTTGTTCGCCATGCTCATCGGCGTGATGGCTGACCAGCCCCATGCTGATGAACATCGTCGCCAAAAGATAGAACACGTAAGCCTGAATAGATCCAAAGAAAATTTCAAACAGGTACAGACCGGCCGGGATGGCCACGGCGGTCAATGCCCCCACGATCGATAGCAGCAGGGTGCCGGCAAAAATATTGCCGAACAACCGGAAGCTAAACGACAAGACCTTGGCAAATTCAAGCAGCAGCTCCAGCAGGCCGACCGCGAAGTTGATCAGGCCAAAGATACCGCCGCTAATCAGAGCCCGGAACTGGAAGAACTTCTCGAAGTAACTGCCACCCAACGCCCATACGCCATAGACCTGGGTCATCACCACGGCGATGACAGCCAGCGCCAGGGGGAAGTTCAGGTCGGTGGCCGGGCCACGCAGGAATGGCACCAATTCGCAGGCATGGCAGGGAGCGCCGCCTTCAGCAGCCGTCTCAGGGTGCGCTTCGCCCCCTTCAGAGGCCACCGCCGGTGACTCGGTCAAGGCAGCACCGGTCTCTTCCCCATGAGACTTGACTTCTACCGGCTGGCCCTTGTCCAGGGTGTAGATGCCTCCACCCAAGGGCACCGCCGCATAGGCGGGCGCCTTGTGAGCTTCTTTCAGCCAGCCAATGCTTTCGTACCCGGGGATCAGCTTGGTCATGTTAGCCGTGAACACCAGCAGGAATATCGTTCCAACCACCGGGAAAACGCGCCTGGCCCACCGGCCGGTGACGCCCTCCACCGTGTTATAAAGGAACTCGATGAGAAATTCGAAAAAGTTGTAGAACCCGCTGGGAACCAGTTTGCCGCCCTTATGAAAACGGTAGGCGCCAAAGGCCATCAACAGAGCGGCCAGATCAGCGATTAGGGTGGCCAGGATCGTGTTGGTAATGATGGCGCCTTCATAGATAGGCTCGGCGGGGAGCACCACTACCGGGCTGATGGGCTTCAAGATCGATGGTCCAAAGAAAGCGGCATAGCTTCCCAGGATGATCAGAGCCAGCACGATCCAGCGCTTGAAACCAAAACGGCGTGTTTTCGTTGCTTCACTCACCAGTCTTATCTCCTTCCGTAGAATTAGATCTACCATCCGCCGGAGGCGGGGAATTGAGATTTCGGATGGACCGCATGGCAGCCCAAAATGTCAAGACCAACGATAAGGGGGCCGAGCCTAATACAAATAAGAGGGTCAATAAGGGCTTTGTACCGAATAACCGATCTAACCACAACCCGCCAAAGACGGCAGCCATGACGATGATCAGTGTAAGACACCCCACTTGGGCTCCCAATCCTACAAACCGCATATCGATCCCCGGAGGCGTACGATTTTGCGAGGAGGGAGGTTTATTCGGGTACATTGCGTGCGAATTTTATCATATTGGTTTAAAATTCGTCAACAATTTCACAAATGAAGATTTTCTAAGCCAGGCCGGGCCTTTTTGAAGTCAGCGAAAGGTGCGGCGCACGGTGTCCGTCAGGCAAAAACCATGCCGCCAGCCCCAGGATCCCGAGGGCCATGTGCGCCGCACCTGATTTCAACAAGCCTCTGCCAGGGCCTCGCCCAAAAGAGCGTTAATAGAACGAGGCCGCACGGGCTGCGGCGCTGGCCCAACTGAACCAGGGCGTAAACAGGATGCCCACCACCAGAATGCCCACCACCAGAATGCCCAGGGCCAGCCGGTAGCTGCCGGTCAGCTTCAATGGCTGCTCATCGCCCTCCTGGCGGTACAAATAGACGTATTTCAAGACCGTCAGGTAGTAGTACAGGCCGATGATCGAGTTCAGCACGCCCACCACCGCCAGCCAGATATTGCCGGCCTCAACAGCGGCGGCGAACAGGAACACCTTCGCCACAAACCCGGCGAAGGGCGGCATGCCCGCCAGCGAGAGGAAGGCCACCAGCATCACCAAAGCCAGCCCCGGCGAGCGGCGGCTCATACCGTAATAGGCGGTTACGTCGTCCGAACCGACTTCTCGGCTGTAGGCAGCCACCACGCCAAAGGCGGCCAGGTTGGTCAAGAGATAGGCCACCAGGTAATACACCACGCTGGTCATGCCCATCGCCATGGTCGAAGTCAGCCCCGGCAGCGACACCAGGCCAATAAGGACGTACCCGGCGTGGGCAATCGAAGAATAGGCCAGCAGGCGCTTGATGTTGCGCTGGGCCAGGGCGATCAGGTTGCCCAGGGTCATCGTCGCCACCGAGAGGGCCGAAAGCACCGGCACCCAATAGGAGGCCAGCACCGGGAAGATGATAAACAGCACCCGCACCAGGGCCACAAACCCGGCCGCCTTGGAAGCCGTGGACAGGAAACCGGCCACCGGGGTGGGCGCGCCCTGGTATACGTCGGGGGCCCAGAAGTGGAACGGCACAACCGAGATCTTGAATCCCAGCCCTACCAGGGCCAGCAGGAAGCTGCCAATCACCGGCAGGGCCGGCAGGACCTGGTAATTTTGGATCGCGTCGCCATATTCATACAGCAGGCTGATCCCAATCTGCCGCAGGCTGGTGGTTCCGGCAAAGCCGTAGACCAGCGAGAAGCCATACAGCATGATGGCCGAGGCCATGGCCCCAAACAGCAGGTATTTGAAGCCCGCTTCGGTCGATTCGTCGCTGCGCACAATAAACCCGGCCAGGATATACATGGGGATCGAGACGGTCTCGATGGACAGGTACAGCATTACCAGGTCGGCAGCCGAGGCCATGAAGGTCATGCCGATGGTAGCGGCCAGCATCAGCACGTAGAATTCGCCCCGCCCGCCTAATTCGGGGTAATCCATCGCCAGCAGGGCGGTGATGGCCGCCCCAAACATAAACAGCAGGG
>CAYQDU010000179.1:0-9084 GCA_964416275.1 uncultured Anaerolinea sp.
GCAGGTCTATCACATGCCGGTGCGGGTGGTGCGCCATCCCGAATACGGCAGCCCGTTGATCTTGCCCGACGGCTTCAGCGGCCCGCGCGCCGAGACAGGCTGCTTCCCCACATGAAAAAAGGCCTGGTCATCGTTCATACCGGCGACGGGAAAGGCAAAACCACCGCCGCCCTGGGCATGCTGCTGCGCGCCTGGGGGCGCGGCATGCGCCTGTGCGTGATCCAGTTCATCAAGGCCGAAACCGGCCAGTGGGGCGAGGTCAAAGCCGCCCGCAAGCTGGGCCTGGAGTGGTACGCCGAAGGCGACGGCTTCACCTGGACGTCGAAAGACCTGGACGAGAGCGCCGCCCGCGCCGTTGCCGGCTGGGAGCTGGCCCAAAGCAAGATCGCCAGCGGCCAGTACGACCTGATCTTGCTGGACGAGTTCACGTATCCGCTGCACTTCGGCTGGCTGGACCCGGCCCAGGTGATCGCCTGGCTGCAAGATCACAAGCCGCCTGACCTGCACCTGGTCATCACCGGGCGCAGCGCCCCGGCCGAACTGGTGGCCTACGCCGACCTGGTGACCGAGATGACCCAGGTCAAGCATCCGTACCAGCAGGGCGTCAAAGCCCAACCCGGAATTGAGTTTTAGGTTACGGAACAGCTCTTTTTGAAAGCGCTCGAAGAGGGCCATGCCTGTTCCACAGTTTAATGGGGTGGTACCCTGCGCCCCACATTTTCCCAAAAATATAGAAAAATTCCTGCCTTTGGCGGAAGAACCACAAAAAGACAAGGAAGCAAGACACGTATGATCATCCAGGATTTGATCGAAAAAATCGCTCCGCTGGACGAGGCGGCCATGCAGGCCGCCCGCCAGCGCCAGAACATGCTCACCAAACCCCAGGGCAGCCTGGGCCGCCTGGAAGACCTGTCGATCCAGGTGGCCGGGATCATGGGCCTGGCCCTGCCGCGCATCCACGGCAAGGCAGTGCTGGTGATGGCCGGCGATCACGGCGTGGTGGCCGAGGGCGTGAGCGCTTACCCCCAGGCGGTGACGCCCCAGATGGCGCTGAACATCCTGAACGGCGGGGCGGCCATCAACGCCCTGGCCCGCCACGTGGGCGCCCGCGTGATCGTGACCGACATGGGCGTGGCGGTCGATCTGCCCCCGCACGCCAATCTGAACAACTGCAAGATTGCCTACGGCACGGCCAACATGGCGCATGGCCCGGCCATGAGCCGGGCGCAGGCCCGGCAGGCCATCGAAGCCGGGGCGCAGGTGGCCC
This sequence comes from uncultured Anaerolinea sp., assembly GCA_964416275.1. Taxonomy (GTDB): domain Bacteria; phylum Chloroflexota; class Anaerolineae; order Anaerolineales; family UBA4823; genus RBG-16-57-11. The sequence goes on from CAYQDU010000179.1 coordinate 1,268, forward strand.
TGGCGCAGATCGAGCAGGGCGTAGACCTGTTCGCCACCGGCGATATGGGCATCGGCAACACCACGCCTTCGGCGGCCATTGCGGCCGTCTTCACCGGCCGCCCGGTCGAAGAAATCGCCGGGCGCGGCACGGGCGTGGACGACGCCGGCCTGCAGCGCAAGATCAGCGCCATCCAGCGGGCTATCGACATCAACCGGCCCGACCCGTCCGACGGGCTGGACGTGCTGAGCAAGGTGGGCGGGTTCGAGATCGCCGGGATCGCCGGGGTGATCCTGGCGGCGGCCGCCATGCGCCGCCCGGTGGTGGTAGACGGCTTCATCTCCACCGCGGCGGCCATGATCGCCGACCGGCTGGCCCCCAACGTGCGCCATTACCTGATCGCCGCCCACACCTCGCAGGAGCGCGGCCATCATCTGATGATGGACTGGCTCAACCTGCAGCCGCTGTTGGATATGAAGATGCGCCTGGGCGAAGGCACCGGGGCAGCCCTGGCGATGTCGCTGGTGGAAGCGGCCTGCAAGACCCTGGCCGAGATGGCAACCTTCGGCGAGGCCGGCGTGGCCGAGAAAGACGCTTGATGAGCGCTCCGGCCGCTTCGCAACCGCCGTCCAAATCCGGCCCGGCCTCCGGCCCGCTGACGGTCTTCCTGAGCGGGGTGCAGTTCCTGCTGCTCTCGCCGGCCTTCATCAAGCGGCCCTTCACCCCGCAGGAATTGGGCGGGGCCACGGCTTACTATCCGCTGGTGGGGGTCATCCTGGGCGGGGTATTGATCGGCCTGGATTGGCTGCTCAGTTGGTTCCTACCGCTGGAAGTGCGCTCGGCCCTGCTGCTGGCGGCCTGGGTGTTCCTGACCGGCGCGCTGCACCTGGACGGCTTTCTCGACTCGTGCGATGGGCTGCTGGGCGGCTTCACCCCCGAACAGCGCCTGGAGATCATGCGCGACGAGCGGGTGGGGGCCTACGCCCTGGCGGGCGGCGTCTTGCTGCTGCTAAGCGAGTACAGCGCCCTCAACGCCCTGGGCGAGCTGCGCCCGCTGGGCCTGCTGCTGGCCCCGGCCCTGGGCCGCTGGGCGCTGACGCTCTCGATTGGGGCCTTCTCCTACGCCCGCCCGCAGGGCCTGGGGAGCGATATCAAAGACCAGGTGCGCCCGGCCCACCTGCTGGCGGCCAGCCTGTGGCTGGCGCTGATCGTGGGCGCAGCGGCGCTGGCCGCCCATAGCCTGGCCCCGCTGGCGGCCCTGCTGGCGGGGGCCGCGACCTGGCGGCTGGGGGCGAGCTTTATCCTGCGGCGCATCCCCGGCCTGACCGGCGACAGCTACGGCGCGCTGTGCACCCTGGTAGAACTGACCGCCCTGCTCAGCCTGGCGGCGTTCGGATGAACGCCGCCAGGCTGCCCCTGGCGTTGGGGCTGGACCTGCTGCTGGGCGACCCGCCCAACCGCTATCACCCGGTGGCCTGGATGGGCAGCCTGCTGGCGGCCCTGAGCCGGCGCGCCCGGCGCATCGCCTGGGCGGCGGCCACCCCCCAGACCCGCCCCGCCCTGGAACTGGCTGCCGGGGCGGGGGTGGTGATCGGCGGGGCGGCCATTGTGGGCGGGTTGGGGCTGCTCGTCAGCCGCCGGCTGGAGCGCCTGCCCGCCCCCTGGCGCGACCTGGCCCTGGCCTATCTGCTGAAGACCAGCCTGGCTCTGCGCGGGCTGGACCGGGCGGCCGGCGAAGTGCAGGCGGCCTTGGAGGCGGGCGATTTGCCCGCCGCCCGCCGGGCGCTGAGCTGGCACCTGGTCAGCCGGGATACGGCGCAGTTGGATGAATCCCAGGCAGCGGCGGCGGCCATCGAATCGGTGGCCGAAAACACCTGCGATGGGATCATCGCCCCGCTGTTCTACGCCCTGCTGGGCGGGCCGCCGGCCGCCCTGGTCTACCGCCTGGTCAACACTGCCGACGCTATGTTCGGCTATCACACGCCCGAGCTGGAGTGGCTGGGCAAAGCCCCCGCCCGCCTGGACGACCTGTTGAACTGGATTCCGGCCCGCCTGAGCGGGCTGGGCCTGGCCCTGGCTGCCGCCCTGGCGCAGGGCCGCCTGGCCCCGGCTGGGGCGGCCCTGGCCGCCATGCGCCGCGACGCCCGCCGCACCCAAAGCCCCAACGCCGGGTATCCGATGAGCGCCATGGCCGGCGGGCTGGACGTGACGCTGGAGAAGATCGGCCAGTATCGGCTGGGCCAGGGCGGGCGCAGCCCCGGCCCGGCCGACCTGCGGCAGGCACGGCGGATCATGCGCTGGACCGCCCTGATTGGAGGCCTATGTTTCCTGTGGCTCGGAACACGCTGCAAGACCTGCCGCCGGTAGCCCACGGCGCGCTCGACTTCGCCGAACTGGAGCAGTTAGGTCTGCGCCCAGACCAGGTGATCGACTTCAGCAGCAACACCAACGCCTACGGCCCGCCGCCCGGCGTGCTGGCCGCCCTGCGGCGGGCCATCGGCGGCCCAAGTTTGGGCGGCCCAAGTTTGGGCCGCCCAGGTTTAGACCATTACCCCGACCGGGAGGCGCTGGCCCTGCGCCGGGCCCTGGCCAGGCGACTGGATGCGGCCGACGAGCAGGTTCTGGTGGGCAGCGGGGCGGCCGAGCTGATCCAGCTTGCGGCCCTGGCCTACCTGGAACCCGGCCAGCGAGCGCTGATCCTGGGGCCAACCTTTGGCGAATATGCCCGCGTCGCCCGCCTGGTTGGGGCCCAGGTGGACGAACTGCGCGCCGCCGAAGCCGACGGCTTCCGGCCCGACCTGGCCGCCATCGCCCGCCAGCTGTCCGGCCGGCGCTACCGGCTGGTCTTCCTATGCACGCCCAACAACCCCACCGGATGGGCCATTGCGGCCCCAACCCTGGCCGAATGGAGCGCGGCGCACGGGCAGACCCTGTTTGTGATCGACGAAGCCTACCTGCCCTTCGGCGACTGCCTGCCCAGCCTGGCCGGCGGCCGCCAGCCGCCCAACCTGCTGATCTTGCGCTCGATGACCAAAGACTATGCCCTGGCCGGGCTGCGCCTGGGCTACGCCGTGGGCCATCCGGCGGTGATCGCCGCGCTGCGCCAGGCGCAGCCGCCCTGGAGCGTGAACAGCCTGGCGCAGGTCGCCGGGCTGGCCGCGCTGGCCGGCCCGGCCCAGGCCCATCTGCAGGCCAGCCTGGCGCGCTTGCGGGCCGCGGCGGCCAGCTTGCAAGGTGGGCTGCGCCGATTGGGCCTGGAAACCCTGGGGGGCGGGGTGCACTTTTTCCTGCTGCGCTGCCCGCCCCAGTTTGCCAGCGGCGCGGCCCTGCGGGCGGCGCTGCGCGGGCGCGGCCTGCTGGTGCGCGACTGCGCCTCGTTTGACCTGCCGGGCTACGTGCGGATTGCCGCCCGCCGCCCGGCGGAAAACCGCCGCCTGCTGGCGGCGATTCAGGAGCTGATGACCCAATGACAACTCGGATATTGCTCGTCCGGCACGGACAGACCGATTGGAACATCAACCGCCGCTTCATGGGCTACCAGGACATCCCCTTGAACGCCGCCGGTTTGCAGCAGGCCGCCGCCCTGGCCCAACGCCTGGCGCGCCTGCTGGAGGACGACCCGCCCCTGGCGATCTACAGCAGCGACCTGAGCCGGGCCTGGCAGACCGCCCAGGTGATCCAGCAGGCCCTGTTGGCCGCCCGCCCCGGCGAGCCGCTGCCGCTGGTGGCCGAGCCGCGCCTGCGCGAAATGAACTTCGGCCAATGGGAAGGCTTCACCTACAATGAGCTGCTGTCCAGCCAGGCGGAAGCCCTGCAAGCCTGGAATGCCGACCTGCTGAACGTAGCCCCACCAGACGGCGAAAGCATGGGCCGGGTGGCCGAACGCGTCCTGGCCGTATACCAGGAAACGCTGACCGCCCACCCAGACGCCACGGTGATGATCGTGGCGCACGGCGGGCCGCTGCAGGTGCTGTTGGCCCAGGCGTTGGGTTTGCCGGTGGAGCGTTACTGGCAGTTCCACCTGGGCAACACCGGTTGGGTGGAGCTAAACGTCTATCCGGATGGGGCCATCCTAAACCGCTTCAACGACCAGGCGCACCTGGAGGAGGCAGCCGTGCAGGAGATCAAGCGATGGCCGCCCGCTGCCTGATGGTGGTGGGGGCCAGCTCGTCGGCCGGCAAGAGCCTGCTGGCGGCGGCGCTGTGCCGCATCTTCGCCCGGCGCGGGCTGCGGGTGGCCCCCTTCAAGGCCCAGAATATGTCGAACAACGCCGCGGTCTGCCCGGATGGCGGCGAGATCGGCCGGGCGCAGGCCATGCAGGCCCTGGCGGCCGGCGCGCCGCTGAGCGTAGACTTCAACCCGGTGTTGATCAAGCCCGAGGCCGACGCCCGCAGCCAGGTGGTGGTGCTGGGCCGCCCGTTCCAGACCCTCAGCGCTGCCCAGTATTACGACTACAAGGCCGATCTGTGGGCGGTCATCACCGCGGCCCTCGACCGGCTGCGGGCGGCCTACGACCTGGTGGTGATCGAAGGGGCGGGCAGCCCGGCCGAACTGAACCTGAAGCCGGGCGACCTGGTGAACATGCGCGTGGCCCAATACGCCCAGGCCCCCACCCTGCTGGTAGGCGACATCGACCGGGGCGGCATCTTCGCCCAACTGCTCGGCACGCTGTGGCTGCTGGAACCGGCCGAGCAGGCCCTCATCCACGGGCTGGTGGTCAACAAATTCCGCGGCGACCTGGCCCTGTTCGAGGATGGCGTGCGCATCCTGGAAGCGCGCAGCCGCCGGCCGGTGCTGGGGGTGATCCCCTGGTTGCCCAACCTGGGCCTGCCGGAAGAAGACGCCGTGGCCCTGGATACGCCCGTCTGGCGCGGCGCGCCAGACGCGGCCGCCCTCGACCTGGCCGTGATCCGCCTGCCGCTGATCGCCAACTTCGACGACTTCGACCCGTTCGGGCGCGACCCCGGCGTGCGGGTGCGCTACGTGAGCACACCGCAAGAATTGGGCCGGCCGGCGGCCGTGCTGCTGCCCGGCACCAAAAGCACATTGGCCGACCTTGCCTGGCTGCGCCGCCAGGGGCTGGCCGAGGCCATCCGGGCTTACGCCGGGGCCGGCGGGGCGGTGGTGGGGGTGTGCGGCGGGTATCAGATGCTCGGCCAGGCCATCGCAGACCCGCAGCGGGTCGAATCCGAGCAGGAGCGGATGGACGGGCTGGGCCTGCTGCCGATCCACACTACCTTCGAGGCCGAGAAAGCCACCCACCAGGCCACGGCCCGCCTGCGGCCGGGCGGCCCCGGCTGGCTGGCCGGGCTGGCCGGGCAGGTCTTGACCGGGTATGAGATTCACATGGGCCGCACCCCCAGCCCGGCCCCCTGGCTGGAGATCGTCCAGCGCGGCGGAGAAGCCGTACAGGCCGCCGATGGGGCCGCCGCGCCAGACGGGCGGGTGTGGGGCTGCTACCTGCACGGCCTGTTCGAGAACGACGTGTTCCGGCGGGCCTGGCTGGGCAGCCTGGGCTGGGCGGGGGCAGCGGCGGCCGCCGCCGACGCGCCCGGCGACCCGTTCGACCGGCTGGCCGACGCCGTCGAGCGGGCTTTGGACCTGCCAAAACTGGAGGCGCTGCTATGGGAGAACTGACGTTAATCCTGGGCGGGGCGCGCAGCGGGAAATCGACCTACGCCGAGCGGCTGGCGGCCCAATCGGGCCAGGCGGTGACGTACATCGCCACCGCCCAGGCGCTGGATGCGGAGATGACCGCCCGCATCGCCGCCCACCGCCGCAATCGCCCGCCGGAATGGCGCACGGTCGAGCTGCCGTTCGAGGTGGGGCGCAGCCTGCTGGCCGGGCCGGCCCTGGCGGGCGTGGCCCTGCTCGACTGCCTGACCCTGCTGGCGTCGAACTGCATCCTGCGGGCCTGCCCCGACCTGGACGTCCCCGACGAGGCCGCCGCGACCGCCGCCCTGGAGGTCGAGCTGGCCGGGCTGGAGCAGGCCATCGCCGCCTGGCCCGCCCGCTGGATTATCGTCTCGAACGAGGTGGGGCTGGGGCTGGCCCCGCCCTACCCGGTGGGGCGCATCTACCGCGACCTGTTGGGCTGGGCCAATCAACGCCTGGCCCGCCAGGCCGAGACGGTGATCTTCATGCTGGCCGGGCTGCCGATGCGGCTGAGGCTGGAAGAATAAACCGCTAAACCGGGGATTTTGTCGCCCTTCGGGCGACAAAATCCCCGGCTAAACATTTCTGGTTCTTCCGGCTTTGCCCACCCAGCGAAGCTCGCCAGTCGCCTCCACCCCCTCATAATAGAAATTTCCCCGCAATCAATTCCGACGCAGTATAATTCGCCTATACACCTGGGGAGGCGCACAATGGGAATCAGTCTGGCATTAGGCGGCGGCGGGGCGCGTGGGCTGGCCCATGTGGGCGTGCTGAAAACGCTGCGCCGGGAGGCCATTCCGGTGCAGGTCATTGCTGGAACCAGCATGGGGGCCATCATTGGCGGGGCGTACGCGGCCGGGGTTCCTGTGGAACAGATCGAAGCCTTCGCGCTGCGCGTCCAGCGCCGCCGCGACCAGATCCGCCTGGTGGACCTCAAACTGAGCGTCAGCGGCAGCGGGCTGCTGCGCGGCACGCGCATCTACCGCCTGCTGGCCGATATGCTGGGCGAGCAAAGCACCTTCGACCAACTGCAGATCCCCTTTGCCGTGGTTGCCACCGACCTGCTGACCGGGCGAGAAGTGGTGCTGCAAGAAGGCCGGCTGGTGGACGCGGTGCGGGCCACCATGTCGGTGCCGGGCGTGTTCGAGCCGGTGGCCCGGGGCGAGCTGCTGCTGGCCGACGGCGGGGTGCTGAACAATCTGCCGGTAGACGTGGCCCGCCGGATGGGAACCGGGCCGGTAGTGGCGGTGGACGTGCTGCCCAACTTCCCCCAAAACCAGGCTGGGCTGCCGCCGGTGGTAGCGCCGCTGCGGGCCAGCCTGCTGCCCGGCTCGGTGCAAGACCTGCTGCACGCTTACCTCATCATGATCGCCCAACTGACCGAATACCGCCTGCGGTGCTGCCCGGCCGAGGTGGTCATCCGGCCCGAACTGCCCCTCGAGGTGGGCCTGCTCAACGGATTCGAACGCGTGGCCGAACTGATCGCCGCCGGAGAGGCAGCCACGCAGGCCGCCCTGCCAGAAATCTACGCGGCCATGCGCCAGTTCAGCCAGCCAAAGGAGGCCTGACTGTGAACGAACCCCCCCCTTCCCCCTTGCTGCGGGCCGAAGTGGGTATGCGCGTCGAGATCGAGTTCACCTACGCAAGCGGCGAGGTGGAGCAGATCGGCCTGGACCTGGTTCCCGACAGCGCCGCCGACTACCCACACGGCCGCCTGGGGGCCAGCACGCCCCTGGCCCAGGCTTTGATCGGCAACCGGCCGGGCAGCCGCATCCTGTACCGGGCCGGCGACATCCAGCGGGTGCGCCTGCTGGCCGTGCAGCCCAGCCAGGGCGGCCCCGCCCCCGACCTGAGCGCACGCCGGGAGGAGACCTACCGCAAAGCGGTGGACGATTCGCACCGCACCAATATCCTGCTGGCCGCCTCGGCTATGAATAGCAAATGGGGCAGCTACGATCTCCAGCCCCCGGATGGGATCGAGCCGGCCAGCCCAGACAGCCCGGCGGCGGGCGAGCATGAATGAGCCGCCCCCCACCCCCGACCCTCTCCGCCCCTCCATTGTCGAACGACTAAAGCGGGCCTACCCGCCGGCCGCATCCTGGCTGCTCGAACCCGGCCCCCGCATTCCCAGCCCCGCCGAACCCAGCCGGGCCCGGCCGCCGGCGATCCTGCTGCTGGCAATC
>CAYQDU010000180.1:0-8930 GCA_964416275.1 uncultured Anaerolinea sp.
TAAAAATTGGGCGGCCACGGGCCGCCCAATTTTTATCTCCACACGATACAGTTCTAGGGCAGTGGCGTGGGCGTAGCCGAGAGATAATCCTGCTGGGCCCTGGCCAGGGCCTCTTTCACGTTTAGATCGCTGAACAGGTAGCCGCTCAGCTTCCGCAGGATGTCTTGGGTGGCCCAGAAATCGGCGTGGTTCCACACGTAAGCGTCCCAGGTATTGGTCAGGTAGACCTGCTCCAGGGCGTTGACTTCGGCCAGGCGGGCCGGGTCAATGGGCGGTTGGCCGGCGGGGGCCGGCGGTTCGACGAGCGCGCCCTGCCAGGCCGGCAGGCCCTGGGCGGCAAACGACTGGCGGCTCAGGAACTTGATCCACTCCCAACATGCCTGGGGCCGCGAATTCTTCTCCGAGATCATCAAGCCGTCGTACAGGTAGTCGGTGGCCCGCTTGACCCCGACCGGCATGGGGGCGAACCCACCCGGGTAGGGCTGATACGGGACGAGGGCCGAGCGGCCATAGTAATACTCGTTCCACATGGCGGCCCGGCCGCTCTCGATGAGCTGCTGGCGGGCCTGGCCGTTGTACGGGTCTACGCTGCCGGTGCGGCTGTCGTCGAACAGGGGCATGACCTGATAGCGCTTACCCAGGTCTACGTACCATTGTACCGCGGCCACTACATCTGGCTCGCTGAAGCGCGGCCAGCCGTTCTCGTCGAACAGGCGCGCTCCCTGGGCGGCGACGAAGACGGGCAGGTCGCCAGCTTCGCCCAACTGCGGCACGTAGCCCCACTGCTTGCCCTGCGGCGTGTCTTGGGTCAGGGCCTGGGCGGCGGTTAGGAAGTCGTCCAGAGTCCAGTTGGCGTTCGGATAGGGCAGCCCGGCGGCGTCGAACAGGGCCGGGTTGAAGCGGATGACCCGTGCGATGGCCTTAGCCGGCAGGCCGAACAGCTCGCCGCCCGACTGGAACGGCTCCAGCAGCGATTGATAATAGTTGCCGGTCGAGAACGATGGGTCGGCCTCGACCAGGGCCTGCAGGCTCTGGGCTTGCAGGATGGTCGAGCCGGCGTAGCAGTCGGCGTTCTCGGCCTGGTAAAAGTCGGTGAACGGCTCGACCTGGATTTCGGGATGTTCCAGCTCGAAAGCCTGGATCCAATCGCCCAGTGTGGCCGGGTCGGTGAGGGTGTTGTAGAACGTGATGCGGGTCGGCTGAGGCGTAGGCGGAATGACCGGAGACCATCCGGCGGGGACCTCGGTGGCTGCGCTTACGGGCAGCGGCGTGGAAGTAGCGGCGTTTTGCGCCTGGCTTTGCTGGCGGTTATATGCATCCTGGGCGGCGGCTACAGCTTCGGCGGCGGTCTGGTTGCCCACCCGCAGCTCGTCTCCGGCCAGGTAGAGATACACCGCCGGGCCTTCGAACTGCTGCCCGGTAATCGACAGGCGTTCGGCGGCCGTCTTCAGGACGGCCTGGGTCTCGGCGTCGAAGGCCGTCCAGTAATCCATCCGCTCGGCGGTCGAGCGGCGGGCGGGCAGGTCCATCACCACGTCACCAGGGCCAATCGCCAGAATTTGGCGGCTGAGGAAGCTCAACCACTGCCAGGCCGCCTGTGGATAGGGCAGCCCGGCGCGGGCAAAATAGCCCTTCATATATACTGGCACGGCTGCTTCGCTCTCCACCGGGAAGGGCAGCAGAGCGATTTTGCGCCCCTGTTGCCGGTAGTACAGGTAGTTATACAGGCTGTCGCTCCACATGGCGGCCTGTCCCTGCTCGATCAGCTTTTGATCGCGCTCGATGGGGTTGACGCCCGAAGTCAGGAACGGCATAACATGATGGCGGATGTCCAGGTCGGCGTACCACTGGAGGGCGGCGGCGGCCTCGGGCGTGTCCAGGCGGCCCTGGCTGAGGGCGTCGCGCAGCGGCTCGTTGATCCACACTCGCTTGCCCTGTCCGGTCAGGTCGACAAAGCCATACTGCTCGACGCGATCCCTGTTCCGGCGGGTGAGGGCCTGGGCCAGGGCCAGAAACTCGGCCTGGGTCCAATTTGGGCCAGGCAGCGCCACCCCGGCCTGTTCAAACTTGTCCTGGTCGGCCAGCAGAAACTGTGGGGTGGCCTGCCCTGGCAGGGCCAGGGTCTGCTCGCCGTAGCGATAGGTTTCCAGCAGGCGCGGCCAGAAGTCCGCGGGTTGGAAATCTGGGTCGGCCGCCATCCAGGGCGCAAGATCGAGCAGCAGCCCCGGCGGCGTGTGGCCCAGGTTCAGATCGTAGACCGCGGTATCAGCCCCGGCCATCAGGCGGGCGGGCGCGTTGAGGCTATCCGACCCCACCAGCGCCTCGGCCGAAATCAGTTCGATGGTGATCCTGGGGTTCTGACGCTGGAATTCTTCGATCAAGGCCCGGTACTGGGCGTGCAGCGATTCGGGGGCTGCGAAGGTAAGCGTGGTCTCCACGGGCTGGTTGAGGGCAAGCGGCACCAGGGTCGGTGTGGACACAGGCAGCGGCGTACCGGTCGGCTCGACCCCTGCCGGAGCGGGGCCGGTGGGCGCGCCTACTGGCGCGCCAGTAGGCGCGCCAGTGGTTGGGCGCGACAGCGTGCGCATGGCAAAAACAACGATCAGCACAACCACCGCCAGGCCTACAGCCTGGGCGGCCAGTTGCAGCGTTTCATGGGTGCGGTTGCGTACAGGGTTCATGGTGTCTCCGTTTGGGTAGGTTGCGGAGACCTGCTTTCCGGCTCGCCGGCGGAGCGATTCGGGCAGCGGGGCCGATTCGACCGGCGCGGCTGCGGCCAACCGGGCGTGGATGCGCTGGAAGGCGGCCAGCCGCTGCGTACAGGCCGGGCAGCTCGCCAGGTGGCTTTCCAGGCGGCGGCGCTCGGCCGGCGAGAGATCGCCGTGTAGATAGGCCGCCAGGCGGTTTTCCGCCCAACGGCAGGGGGAGGTCAGGCGCTTCCACAGGTCAGCTAAGGGAGTTGGCATCACTCGCCCTCCAGTTCGGTCAGGTGCAGCGGCGCGTCGGGGTGCAGATGGCCGCCCAGGCGGGTATAGGCCGTCTGCAGGCGAGCATACAGAGTGCGCAGCGGCAGGCCCAACGCCTGGGCCGCCTCGCCCGGCGAAAGATGTTCGCGGTAGATCAACAGCACCGGCAGGCGGTAGCGGTCTTCCAGGCTGTCCACCAGCCGCCAGAGAGCCTGGCTTTGCAGGCGCTCATCCACCTGCTCTGGCACGCTGGGGTGAGCGTCGTCGGGCCGCTCGCGCAGCCAGTCCAGCGAAAGGGCCTGGCGCAGCTTGCGGCGGCGCAGATGATCGCGGCATACATTCACCGCGATGGTCGTCACCCAGGTAGGAAAGCTGGCTTCGGAGCGATATTCGGGCAGCTTACGGTAGACGCGCAGCATAGTTTCTTGCACCGTATCTTCGGCGTCTTTCTCGTCGCGCAGGATGCTCAAGGCCAGGCGATACAGCCGCCCGGCGAACTGGTCGAACAGTTCGTCGAAAGCGGCGCGTTCAGCGCGCTGGCAGCGGGAAAGCAGGTCAGTCAAGTCACTCATCAGGGCCGGCCCCATTCAAAGTTAACCATTAGACGCACGTGGGGAGAATTTGTGCAAGAAAGTGAAGTATTTGGAGCCAGGGAGCGTGCAAGGAGATCATCTCCCCGCATGCTCCCTGGCTCCAAAATCTCAGGCGATTAAAGCAGTTGACGTCCGAGTGAGGGGGGCACCCGGACGTCAACTATCTATATTTTAGCAGGCTTGGCAAAAATGTCAAGGGTAAATTTCAGATTCATTCTTTCAACCGAACGCGTGGCGTCTCCTGGCTTAGGATGGCCCAGCGGGCCGCGCCGCCGCAGTACTGGCGCACCAGATTGGCCGCCTGGTCGCAAATCTGCGCCACCTCGGCCGGGGCGACGGGCGGCAATCCATCCAGGTTGATCTCTACGGCGGTAGTTTCCGGCGTCACCAGGGTGTGCCTGGCCTGCCGCCAGGTCCAGCGGCGGGTCAGCACAATGTCGGCCTCGGCGAAGATCACCTCGCCGGACAGGGGATGTTCGCTGGCCTGACCGCCGAACGGCTCGAAGGTCTCATCGCCGTTGGCCGGGCGCAGGGCCAGGTCGTGGGTCACCTGGTCAATGGCGTGCGCTCCCACCGGCAGCAGGAATTGGAGTGAAAGCAGGTTGCCCAGATCGACCAGGGCGCTGATGGATGGCAGCGGGTCGCCCTTCAGCGCCCGCCGGGCCAGGGCCTCGATGGAGGGACGGAAATCGGCCGGTTTCATCCCCAAGGCGCGGTAGGCTTCGCGCCAGGCTGCCAGGCGCGGGTGAGCGGTAACGTCTTCCGGCTTCAGCCGGGCGCGCAGGTCGGCCTCGGCCTGGCGCAGGCGCTCGGTCAGGTCGGCCGGAGCCGGACCATTGCGCAGATCATCAACGATCACCACCCCCCGGCAGTAAGCCGGGAAGCGCTCGAAGATGGCCGGGTGAATGAAGTAGTCGATTGGCATGCTGATTCTCCGGGGGATGGGGTAGATAGCTTCATTATACCCGGATTGATATTCACTCCGCTATGTACCCCACCAGCTTTCCACGCAACCGTGACGGGGATGACTGGCGAGCGGCGCGCCTGCGCGACGTCCACTTGAGAAGACGGTTATCAGTGGATTGGTAACGGCCCGGCTTGCCATGCGCGCTTGACCTACGCCTGTGTAGGATGAAAGCCGATTGTGATCCGCGGAATTAGTTTTATACTCGATTCGGGCGAGGCCTGCGAGGCCCTGGCCCGCACGGGCTGCCGAACCGGCAGCGCTGATGGCTATCGGCGCAGGCCGAGGACATTTCTGGCTGGGAAGGACAAAGTTGATGACCAAGACGATCATTGCGCTGCATGATGAGGCGCGGGCGGCCAGCCGCAGCGTGTGCGACCTGGTGGAGCATGGCTTTCTGCGCGACGACATCAGCCTGGTTACGCCAGCCCTGGCCCGCATCGAGCGGCGCAATCTGTTCTTCGTCCCATCCAGCGCGCTGGGCGGCAACCCTGACCTGGCCGAGAAGGAAGTAGTGGAAGAAATTCGGGCTACGCTGAGCGGATTGGATACGATCAAGGTCCCCGGCATAGGCCCGGTATTTGCCGCCGGCCCGCTGGCGGCCGAACTGAGCATCTACAGCAGTTCGAATTTTGGTCGGACCGCTCACGGCCGGCAGCGCGGCCTGATGGGCGCGTTAATGAAGCTGAGTGTGCCGGAAGAGCGGGCCCATTATTACGCCGAGGGCATCCGGCGCGGCGGCACACTGGTAATGGTCAGAACGCCTGATTATCGCGCTCGCGATGCGGTGGAGATCATCAACCGCTACGAGCCGGTGGATATCAACCGCCGGGCGCGTGAATGGCGGCTGTCTGGCTGGACGGGTTTTAAATCCGCTTAGGGGAAATATTATGCGCATAGTTGATCGATTTCGCAAGTTTGCTTCCTGGGTTTCAGACTGGTTAGGCTCGCCGTTGGCTTTTATCCTGGCCTGCCTGTTGATCGTGCTTTGGCTGGGCAGCGGGCCGTTGGTTGGGTTTTCGGAAGCCTGGCAAATCGTGATTAACACCGTCACCACGATTGCCACCTTTTTGATGGTTTTTCTGGTGCAAAGCACCCAGAACCGGGACGCCAAAGCCATCCACCTCAAGCTGGATGAGCTGCTGCGCGCGGTGAAAGGGGCGCGGAATGAGCTGGTCGATCTGGAGAACCTGTCGGAAGATGAATTGAACGCTCTGCAGGCCGAGTTTCAGCAAGTGCGCGAAAAGTATCAGGGTGTCGCGCGGAGAAAGGCGCCGGATCAGCGCGCTCTCGGAGCTGGCCGGCAAGATGAATCGGACGAATAGCCTATGAACTTCAAAACCATTTTCCACCTGGTGCAGACGGCCCTGAGCGAGTGGTCGGACGACAAAGCCTCCCGGCTGGCGGCTGCCCTGGCCTATTACACCGTGTTTTCGCTCGTTCCTCTGCTGGTGATTGTGATTGCCCTGGCGGGGCTGTTAGGGCGGGGCAGCGCCGCCGAAGACCAGATTTTGCTGCAGCTGCAAAACCTGATCGGCCAGGAAGGCCGCCAGTTCTTTCAGGATATGATTGCCGGGGCCAGTAAACCGGCCGCCGGGGTGATCGCGACCGTGGTCGGGTTTGTGACCTTGCTGTTTGGCGCGCTGGGCGTATTTGGCGAGCTGCAAGATTCGCTGAATACGATTTGGGAGGTCAGGCTCAAACCGGTTAAAGGGTTGGGCGGCAGTTTGAAACGCCTGATCGTCCAGCGCCTGCTGTCGTTCACCATGATCCTGGGGATCGGCTTTCTGCTGCTGGTCTCTCTGGTCGTAAGCGCCGCGCTGGCCTCGATCCAGGGCTATATGGCCTATCTGCTGCCGGTTCCAGAAATCTTGCTCAATCTGCTGAACTTCGTCGTTTCGTTTGGCGTGGTTATGCTGCTGTTTGCCTTGATGTTCAAGATCCTGCCCGACGCCGAAATTGCCTGGAAGGACGTCTGGCTGGGATCGGCTATTACGGCGCTGCTGTTCACGATTGGCAAATTCGCTATCGCCACCTACCTGGGGCGCAGCTCGATCCAATCCTCCTTTGGGGCGGCCGGGTCGATTGCGCTGGTGCTGGTATGGGTCTATTACTCGGCGCAAATCCTGTTCCTGGGGGCCGAGTTTACCCAGGTGTACGCTAACGAGTACGGCTCTGGCATCCAGCCGGATAAAGACGCCGAGATCGTCAGCGAGGTCGACCGCGCTCGCCAGGGATTGACCCGCCGGGGCCGGCCCCAGGCGGCCAGCGCCGCCGAAGCGTTCGTTGCCGCGCCGCCGCTGGCGATGCGGCGCGAGATGCTGGCCCCGCCGTCTCAACCCGACCAGGGCCTGCTCAAAGATGTCGGCCTGCCGATGGCGTTGGGCTGGCTGGGCGCGCTGCTCGTCGGCGTATTGGTGCGGGTATCATTTATCCGGGGCAAAAGCCCCGATTAATCTATAAAACAAGATAAAGCGGGTACGCCAATGTCCAATTATCCTGGCAAAGATGCGCCGCCGAGCGCCTCGCTGCTTGAGCGGCATGCCGCCAGCCTGCTGCGCCGGATCGAAGACCGCTGCCGGTATATGGACGGCGAAACCCGCCGGGCGGCCCGGCAGACCGACGAGGCTGATGCCCGGCGCAAGCCGGAGATTGGCGCGCCGGAAGCCGCGGGGCCGGTGAGCCTGAAAAGCCTGGCCCGCTATGTGCGCCAGTGGAAATCTCTGCTGCCGCCAGACGCCGCCCTGCGGGCCGCTCTGATTCATCGCCTGGCCGAGGTCTACCCGCTCAGCGCGGGCCAGTATCCGCGCCTGCTGGATGCGCTGGGGATGGAAGAACCCCTGGTGCGCGACGCCTATCGCCTGACCTACGCCCAACCCATTGAAACCATCTTCGCCCTGCGCTCGGGCGTGCATGAGGCCGCCCAGGCGGCGGCCGAAAACCGCCCACTCGAAAGCGAAGCGCGGGCGATTGCCTCTGAACAGGCCAGCAACCTGGAGAGCGCCGTTCTTTCCGAGACGGTCGTCCAGGACGAAGAGGCCCTGCGTGACATCGAGGCTGCTCTGGAGTGGGTGCGCCTGCCGGGCGGCGAAGCGCTTTACCGCCAGGGCGACCCGCCCGACTCGCTCTACATCCTGGTCAGCGGTCGGCTGCGGAAGACCCTGCCTCAGCCCGACGGCAGCGAGACAGCCCTGACCGAGCTGTGCCGCGGCGAAATGGTGGGCGAGGTGAGCCTGCTTACCGGGGCGGCCCGCGCGACTAATGTCTACGCTCTACGCGATAGCGAGCTGCTTAAGCTTGACCGCGCGGACCTGGCCCGCCTGGCTGAAAAATACCCCCAATTGATATTGCGCCTGACCCGCCTGCTGGCCCAACGCTTGCGTTTGCAAACCCTGGGGACGCGGCGGCAGGCCAATACCCTGGCAACGTTTACCCTGCTGCCCATGCAGACCCGGCCCGAAGCGTATGCGGGCTTCCTGGACTTCGGGCGCGATTTTGCCGCCGCCCTGGGCCAGCAAGGCGCGGTGCTGTACCTCACCAGCCAGCAGATCGACGCTCTATTCGGCCAGGATCAGGCCCAGGCCAATCTGGATGACCCGGATTATGGCTGGCTTTCAGCCTGGCTGAACGAACAAGAAGCCCACTACCGCTATATCCTGTACGTGGCCGACCCTGGCCTGACCCCCTGGACCCGGCGCTGCATCCGCCAGGCCGACCGGCTGCTGCTGGTCTCGCCGGCCCAGGCCGACCCACGCCCCGGTGAGATCGAAGCCGAGCTGGCCCGTCTGTCGGCGCAGGCTGCCAGAGAGCTGGTGCTGCTGCACCCGGCCGATACGCGTCGCCCCAGCGATACCCACCGCTGGCCTACCCCGGGCCGCTTCGACAGCCACCATCACGTGCGCCTGGGCGAGATCGGGCATCTGCGCCGCCTGGCCCGCCGCCTGACCGGCGGCGCCCTGGGGCTGGCCCTGGGCGGCGGCGGGGCGCGCGGCCTGGCCCACATTGGCGTGCTGCAGGCCCTGGCCGAAGCCGGCCTGGACATCGACCTGGTGGGCGGAACCAGCATGGGGTCGCTGGTAGGAGCCTTGTTTGCCCTGGGCTTCGATCATAGCCAGATGCTCCGCCTGGCGCGCCGGTTTTCATCTCCCTTCAAGCTGTACGACCTGACCCTGCCCCTGGTTTCATTCTTCAAGAGCGAAAAGGTCACCCGCGTGATGCAAGACGTATTCGAAGACGCCCGGATCGAAGACCTGTGGGCGCCGTATTTCTGTATCTCAACCAACCTGACCCGCGCGGCGCCAATGATCCACCGCCAGGGGCCGCTGTGGCAGGCGGTGCGGGCCAGCAGCGCCATTCCGGGCGTATTTTCGCCCGTGCTGTATGAGGATGACCTGCTGGTAGACGGGG
>CAYQDU010000181.1:0-3263 GCA_964416275.1 uncultured Anaerolinea sp.
CAGATGATAATAATCCGCCCGGATGGCAGCCCGGGCCGGGGTGAGCGTGGGCAGGCCGGGTGGAGGCGGCAGGGTGGCGGTAGCCGTGCCGGTGCGGGTGGCAGTAGGCGTGACCGAAGCGGTCTGGCTGGGGCGCGGCGTGCGGGTGCGCGTCGGCGTCAGGCTGGGGGTGGGCGTGTTCGAAGGCGTAAAGCTGGGGCGCGGGGTGAGGGTGAGGCTGGCGGTGGGCGGCGGGGGTGGGGCCGACCAGCGCGGGTAGAGCAGCGCCGCCGCCCCCAACCCTACAATGCACAGCCCGACCAAAACCAGGTTGGCGATCAGCAGGCGCAGGCGTTGGGTTTCGGTCAGACCGTCTAGCATGAGGCCGTTCATCTCCCGTCCGTGTTCATCCGCGTTCGTCCAGATCCCATTTCTCCATCTCCACCAGGATCGCTTCCTCTACCTGCGGCGGCAGGGGCAGAAGGGGCGGGCGCGCCGGCCAGCGCGGGAAGCCGTGCAACCGGGCCAGCAGGGCTTTGTACAGCGGCGGGTTGGGTGGGTAGCGATCCATCAGGGCGCGCCCGGCATCCAGGCGGGCCTGGGCGGGTGCGTCGGGCGCGCCGCGCTGGAAACCGTCCCACACCCGGCGCAGATCGGGCGACAGCAGGTTGCCTAGAGCGGTGATGCATCCGGCGGCGGAATGTTCCAGGGCCAGGCTGAAGAGCGAGTCGGTTCCAGAGAACACCATCAGGTCGGCGCCAAAGCGTTGGCCCAGGCGCACGGCGGTATCGGGGTCGGCTGACGAGTCTTTCAGGCCCAGGAATTGGGCCGGGAAGGCGTCTTTCAGGCGGGCCAGCAGGTCAAGCGACAGGCCAACTCCGGTCATGCCGGGGATATGATAGGCAAAGAAAGCCCCCTCGGATGGCGCCGCCCGGCGGATGACCCCGGCGTACCAGGCGAACAGGCCGTCGTCGCTGGCTTTGCGGAAATAGTAAGGCGGCAAGACCACCACCCCGTCCAGCCCCAGGTCGAACGCCTGGCGGGTGAGCTGGATGGTTTCTTCCAGGCTGGGTGTGCCGGTTCCGGCCAGCAGGCGGAAAGCGGGGAATTCCTGGCGCACGCCCAGGGCAGCCTGTAAGATTTGACCGCGCTCGGCGGGGGCAAAGCTGGGGCCTTCGCCAGTGGTTCCCAATACCAGCGAGCCGTGACAGCCGCGCCGGGCCAGGAAGGCCAGAAACGGGGCCAGGTCGTCGAGGGCGGGCGAGAAATCGGGCCGTAAGGGGGTGAGACAGGCGGCGTACACGCCGCGCAGCGATTGTGGGTTCATGGCCGGGATTATACTATACGCTCAGCATGGCGGTCAGGGCGCGCAGGATTTTCTCGCGCAGTTCAGGGGCGGGCGGGGCCAGCCCGAACAGTTCCACCATCCACAGGCCATCCACCGCCAGGCGCACAATCATGGCCGTGGTGGGGTCAAGCCCATCCTGCTCTAAACGCTGCACCCATTGTTCAAACGCCTGCTGCATGGGCGCCAGCAGAGCCGGGTTGGTAGCCACCGCCGCCAGCAGGCCGGAGCTCATGCGCGGGCTGCGCTGGTAGTCATCATAGGTGGTGTACAGATAAGCACGCGTCCAGCGCCCGGGGCCCTGATTTTCCGGCTGCCGGGCGGCGGCTTCCAGGTCGGCGGTGAAGCGATCCAGATAATCCTGGATCATGCCCCGGATCAGGGCTTCTTTGCTGGGGAAGTGGTACAGCAGCCCACCTTTGCTCACGCCGGCTTCCTGGGCGGTCAGGTCGAGAGTCAAATGCTCGACCCCGCGCTCTTGCACGATGCGGTTGGCGGCGGCTAAGATGGCCCGGCCGGTGGCCTCGCCCGATTTTGGCATTGCGTTACTCCTGGCTCGAATTTTATGCTATAATTATACCGTCTGGACGGTATAAAAACAATAGATTACGCGAATCTGTCCAAATCAGGGCTTTCCTCCTTCAACGGAAGAACCCCAAATCACAACCTGTAAGGAGTAACGAGTGACTGCTGAACCCCCGATCACCTGGATTGCCAACCCGCGCCTGCGGACCCACGCCCAAACCGACACCGTAACCCGCATCCTGCCGCCCGATATTCCGCGCAAGGTGCGCCGCTTCCACCGGGAAATTCCCGGCTACCAGATGAGCCCGCTCAAGGCCCTGCCCAACCTGGCCGCCCGCCTGGGGCTGGGCGGCATCTGGGTCAAAGACGAGTCGGTGCGCCTGAATCTCAGCTCGTTCAAAGTGCTGGGCGGCTCGTATGCCATCTACCAGCTGATCCGCCAGCGCCTGGGCCGGCCAGACGACGAGCTTTCATTCGCTGACCTGACCGGCGGGACGCTGCGCGAACAGCTGGGGCCGCTGGTCTTTGCCGCCGCCACCGATGGCAATCACGGGCGCGGGGTGGCCTGGTCGGCCACCCGCATGGGCTTTGAATCGATCATCTACGTCCACAAATACACCTCGCAGGAGCGCATCCGGGCTATCGAACACAACGGCGGCAAGGTGGTGGTGGTGGATGGCACGTATGACGACGCCGTGCGCCAGGTCTACCAGGATGCCCAGGCCAACGGCTGGACAGTGGTTTCAGACACGGCCTGGGAGGGCTACGAGGACATCCCGCGCTGGGTGATGCAGGGCTACACCACCCTGCTCAGCGAGGCCCAGGAACAGTTGGCCGGGCAGGGCTTGAGCCGCCCCACCCACCTGCTGGTGCAGGCCGGGGTGGGTTCGCTGGCGGCGGCGGCCATCGGCTTCTACGATAACCTGTTCGGGGCCGAACGGCCGCGCTCGGTGGTGGTCGAGCCGACCCAGGCGGCCTGCCTGTTCGCCTCGGCCCAGGTGAGCGACGGCCAGCCGCGCAGCGTTTCCGGCGAGCTGGACACGATTATGGCCGGGCTGGCCTGCGGCGAGCCAAACCCGCTGGCCTGGCAGATTTTGCAGGAATGCGCCGATTATTTCGCTATCTGCCCCGATTACGTGGCCGCCAAGGGCATGCGCGTCTACGGCGTGCCGCTGCGCGGCGACCCGTTCATCGTGTCGGGCGAATCGGGGTCGGTGACCCTGGGGGCGCTGATGTATATCATGGAATATCCGGGGGCCCGCGAGCTGCGCCAGGCGCTTCAGCTTGGGCCGGCATCGCAGGTGATGCTGATTAACTCGGAGGGCAACACTGCCCCCGACGATTTCCGCCACGTGGTCTGGGAAGGCGGCATCCCGGTGCCAAGAGAATACCAGATCCACGCCACGGGCGGGTA
>CAYQDU010000181.1:3363-8803 GCA_964416275.1 uncultured Anaerolinea sp.
GGCTTGATAAACCCGCCGGTCTGCGGTATAGTACCCGGCATGAAATCCATCCCCTGCGGGCTAACCCTGATCTTCATTGCGTCTTTACTGGCCGGCTGCGGCGGCCTGGGCGCTATCGTGGGCGGCGGCACGGCCACGCCCTTACCGCCCACCCCAGCCACCGCCACGCCCACCCTGGCGCCCACCGCTGCGGCTGATACCGTCGCGCCCAGCCCCACCCCCATCATGATCGGCGGTACGCTCTCCATCCGCCACAGTTGGAGCGAGAAGGAGCTGCCCGCCCTGGCCCAGATCATCGACGGCTTCCGCCTGAAGTACCCCGAAGTGTACTTCGACGTGCTGTACGTCCCGGCCCAGGATTTGCGCGCCTATTACGAGAACGACGCCCAAACTGGCAACGCCCCCACCCTGCTCTTCGGCCCGGCCGACTGGGGGCCGGGGCTGTACCAGGCCGGGCTGATCGCCGATATGGGCGACCTGCTCAGCGCCGAACAGATGGCTGCGCTCAACGCCCCGGCGGTGCAGGCCGGCGGCTGGCAAAACGCCCAGGTAGGCCTGCCCTACAGCCTGCAGGGGGTGGTGCTGTTCCGCAACAAAGACGTGGTGACGATCAACCCGGCTAACTGGAAGGAACTGCTGGCCCTCTCGGAGACCACCACCCAGGGCGAAACCATCGGGGCGATCCTGGAGCGGGCCCCGCTGTATTCGCTGGCCCACCTGAACGGGCTGGGCGGGCAATTGATGGATGAAAACGGCAACCCGGCCTTCAACAGCCCGGCCGGGCTGGCCTGGATCGACCTGCTGCGCGGCTTCGAACAGGCCGGGCCGCCCAATTACCTGAGCGACGACGATCTCTCCAAATTCCAGGCGGGCAAAGTTGGCTGGATCATCGACGGAACCTGGAACCTGCGCAACCTGGCGGCCGGCATTGGCCCGGAGAACCTGGCGATTGACCCCTGGCCGACCAGCGACCAGGGCCGCCTGGCCGGGTATGTGGTGGCTGAAAACGTGTACCTCAGCGCCCAGGCCAGCCCCGTCCAACGCCTGGCGGCCCAGAAGTTTCTCGAATATTTCCTCTCGCCCGAGGCGCAGAGCGTGCTGGCCGAGGCCGGGCGCATCCCGGCCGCCGCCGGGGCCGCCCCCACCGACCCGGCCCTGGCCCGCCTGACCAAAGAGGCCGCCGCCGCCCTGGCCCAGGGCGTGCCGTACCCCACCACGCCCAACATGGCCCTCTACAGCCTGAACCTCGACATCGCCCTGCGGGCGATCTTCGAGCAGCAGGTCGCGCCGGAGCAGGCTCTGCAGGCCGCCGACGAGGCCATCCGCGCCGGGCTGGCCGAGGCCGCCCCGCCCACGCCGGGGCCATGAAGAAATCTTCTATCCGCCAGGGGAGATTTGCAGATGGGGCGTCACCCCACTTAAGCAGGGGGCAGCCTATGGCGCTCTTCAAGCGGCGCTCAAAGAGCGCCTGAAAAAGAGAGGTTCAGGAGATTTTGTCGCACTTCATGCGACAAAATCCCCCATTAAACTCTTTCTCACTTCCACCACGGTCGCGTGAGGAGTTTGCCGATGGCGCAGCCATCGGCAAACTCCTCTAGAAATTTTCCCGGCCCGGTCGGGAAGCCAGAAAGGAAGGCAGCTATGTTTGGAGATATGAGACGCGCAAAACAGCTATTGCCGGCGGAAATAACCGCCGAAATCTTGCGCCGGGGCACGGCGGGGGTTTTAGCCGTCGCAGGCGCAGACGGGTATCCGTATGCGGTGCCGTTGAGCTACGTGTTTGCGGAGGACAGGCTGTATTTTCACTCCGCCAGAACGGGGCATAAGTTAGATTTGATCCAGGCCAATGCCAAAGTTTCGTTCTGCGTGATCGACCAGGATCAAATCGTCGCCCCCGAATTGACCACCTATTTTCGCAGCGCCATCGTCTTTGGCCGGGCGGTCATCGTGCAGGATGGGCAGGAAAAGCGGCAGGCCCTCGAGCTGCTGGCCGAGAAGTATTCGCCCGGCCATGAAACCGAGGCCCAAACCGCCATCCAGAAGCAGTGGAACGCAGTGCAGGTGGTGAGAGTGGACATCGATCACCTGACCGGCAAAGAAGCCATCGAGCTGGTGCGGGCCAGGAAGCCAGCATGATTCCGAATCCGGGTTAAAACGCGCTGGGCTGGCGATTGTGAACCATCGCTCGGCCTACGCTCACCTCTTCCGCCGGCCAGGCAGAGCGGCCACGATGAGCAGCCGGATAATTCGCCCTGGGCCAAACAGTCTGCCCAGGAGCCGGCAGACCTGGCTGAACATGCCTGGCAGGATCAAGCTTTCACGGCGGCCCCGCCGCACCCGAACAACCCATTCCCCTCCTCCCCAGGCGCGGCGCATCCCAACCAGATGCGCCGCGCCCGCGCGCCTCCAGTGATGTTTGTAGTTAATAGACATGACAGTTGGCACTACCCAAGCCCCTCCAAAATGAAGATAATAGGATAAGAACGGTTGGATTTTTTCAAGAGGAGGCTTAAACAATGCCGGTCAAAGGTTGGATCGAAGTCAACCCGCTCTTTTGTAAGGGCTGCGAGTTGTGCGTAGAAGAATGCCCGCAGTCCGTCCTGGCTCTCGATATGGATCATCTGACGCCGAAGGGCTACCATCCGGTGCATCTGTTCAAAGACGGCTGCACCGGATGTGCTATCTGCGCAGTGGTCTGCCCCGAAGCGGCCCTCACCGTCTACCGCGAAGCGCCGGTGCGCGCCGCGGCCAAGGCATAAATCAGGAGAAAGGTTGCAATGGCGCGAGAACTGTTAGAAGGCAACGTAGCCATGGCCGAAGCCGCCATCCGAGCTGGCGTGCAGGCCTATTTCGGCTATCCCATTACCCCCCAGACTGAGCTGCTGGAATGGATGTCGGCCCGTATGCCCGAACTGGGCCGGGCGTTTTTGCAGGCCGAAAGCGAAGTAGCCGCCATCAACATGGTCTACGGCGCGGCCTGCACCGGGGCGCGGGTGATGAGCTCCTCGTCCAGCCCCGGCGTGAGCCTGATGATGGAAGGGCTGTCGTACATCGCCGGCACCGAACTGCCGGTCGTGCTGATCGACGTGGTGCGGGCCGGCCCCGGCCTGGGCAACATCTCGCCCTCCCAGAGCGATTACAACCAGATCGTGCATGGCGGTGGGCATGGCGATTACCATCCCATCGTGCTGGCCCCGGCCAACGTGCAGGAAGCCGTCGATATGACCGTGCTGGCCTTCGACCTGGCTGAGAAGTACCGCTCCATCGTGGTGGTGCTGGCTGACGGCAACATCGGGCAACTGATGGAGCCGGTCGAACTGCCGCCGATGAAGCCTCTCAAAACCGAATTCCCCGACTGGGCCGTGCGCGGCGCCGAAAACCGCCCGCGGCGCTTCCTGTCGTCGATCTATATCCAGCCCGACCAGGAAGAGGTGACCAACCTGCGCCTGGCCGAACGCTGGCACGAAGTGGAACAAAACGAAATTCGCTACAAAGAATATTACCTGGACGACGCCGAAATCGCCGTGGTGGGCTTTGGTTCATCCGGGCGGATCGCCTTCTCGGCGGTGCGGGCGGCGCGGGCCATGGGCATCAAAGTGGGTCTGTTCCGGCCCATCTCGCTTAGCCCCTTCCCCTACCAGCAGTTGAGCGAGTTATCGAAGAAAGTCAAGCGCATGTTGGTGGTCGAAATGAACACCGGCCAGATGTTGGAAGATGTGCGCCTGGCGGCTGCCAACCGCATCCCGGTCGAGTTCTATGGGCGCATGGGCGGCGTTGTGCCGTATGAAGACGAAATCCTGGGCGAAATCCAGCGCATGGTCAAAGAACCGCTGGCCCTGGGCGAAGATCCGCGCCTGGCCTGGATGAAGCGCCTGAAAGCTATGATTAACTAGGAGCGGAGGTCCAGACATGACGGACACCAACGTACAGGTAGTTTATAAGCGCCCCGAATCGCTGAGCGACACCCCCACGTCGTACTGCCCCGGCTGCACCCACGGCGTGGCCCATCGCATGATCGCCGAAGTGTTAGACGAGATGGGCCTGCGCGAAAAGACCATCGGCGTGGCCCCGGTGGGCTGCTCGGTCTTTGCCTACAACTTCTTCGACTGCGACTTCGTCGAAGCCGCCCACGGCCGGGCCCCAGCCATGGCCACCGGCATCAAGCGCGTCCTGCCAGAGAAGATCGTCTTCACCTACCAGGGCGACGGCGACCTGGCCTCCATCGGCATGGCCGAGATCATGCACGTGGCGGCGCGCGGCGAGAACATCACCACCATCTTCATCAACAACGCCATCTACGGCATGACCGGCGGGCAGATGGCCCCCACCACCCTGCCCGGCATGAAGACCACCTCCTCGCCCAACGGGCGGGATGTGGAACAGGCCGGCTTCCCCATCCGCATGGCCGAAGTGCTGGCCAACATGGACGGGGTGGGCTATTCGGTGCGGCGCAGCTTGCACGACCCCAAAAACATCCGCCTGGCAAAGAAGGCCATCCGCACCGCCTTCGAGGTGCAGCGCCGCGGCCTGGGCTTCGCCATTGTCGAGCTGCTCTCCACCTGCCCCACCAACTGGGGCCTGACCCCCAGCAAGGCCCTCGAATTCGTTGAAGAACGCATGATCCCGGTCTATCCGTTGGGCGATTACAAGCTGGCTCCGGCCGTAGCCGAGATCAAGGTCTAAGGAAGGCGACCCTATGCAAACTGAAATCATCCTCGCCGGATTTGGCGGGCAGGGCCTCCTGTTCGCCGGGCAGCTTCTGGCTCACGCTGGGCTGGATTCGGGCAAAGAAGTGACCTGGATCCCCTCCTACGGCCCCGAAATGCGCGGCGGCACGGCCAACTGCACCGTCATTATTGCCGATGAAGAGATTGGCGCGCCCACCGTGCGCCACCCCAAGGCCGCCCTGGCCTTCAACTTGCCCTCGTTCGACAAGTACGAGCCGCTGGTCGCCCCCGGCGGCGTGCTGGTGGTCAACCAATCGCTGGTCGACCGCCTGGCGCAGCGCAGCGACATCGTAACGGTGATGATCCCGGCCAACGAGATTGCCGAATCGCTGGGCAACAAGCGCCTGACCAACATGGTCATGCTGGGGGCCATGCTGCAAAAGCTGCCCGTGCTGCCCCTGGAAGCCATTGAGCAGGCTATGGAGCGCCACATTCCAGAGCGCAACAAGCACCTGCTGCCGCTCAACTTCAAAGCCCTGCGCCAGGGCGCGGCCTTTGCCGTGGGCGAAAACGTAACCGCCTGAGAATTTCGGTTCTTCCGGCTTCGCCAGGAAAGAAGTACTATTTTTGGGAAAATGTGCGGCTACGCCGCACATTTTCCCAAAAATATAGAAAAATTCCCGCCTTCAGCGGAAGAGCCAGAATTTCTTGAGCGAAAAAGGGGCTGTCCAAAAAGAAAGCAGTTTTGGACAGCCCCTACGCGAAAGGGGGGA
>CAYQDU010000182.1:0-8700 GCA_964416275.1 uncultured Anaerolinea sp.
TTCCCCCCTTTCGCGTAGGGGCTGTCCAAAACTGCTTTCTTTTTGGACAGCCCCTACACTATGAAAAATTTCTGCCTTCGGCGGGAAATCCCTTATTTGATAATCGTGGGCAAAAAGATCGAGCGTCCATTGGCTGGTTCCATCTCCCACAACCAGTCCTTGAAATAAGCCTTGTGCAGGGTTCCCAGCCCTTGCTCGCCCGGCCACAGGCTGATGATTTCTACCTGCACCCCCAACCTCGGTTCCGTTTCCCCAATCGGCCGATTTGGGCGTGCCGGTGAAACAGCATGGATAGTGTTTATCGTCGATGACCAGAGCGGTAGTTTGTCGCTTATAGTCCACCACCATCCGCAGTTTATGCCAGGCTGTATCGGGTTCGATGCGTCCAATCGGCTGCCAGTGGACACCGCCCACATCGCTCCAGCAGCGCAACTCGCCTAATCCATCCCAGGGGTTCAAATACCACTGGAACCCCACACCGTAATCCAGGCGTGTATTGCCGCCATCCCAGATAAATAGACCACCTTCGATGGTTTGCGCATTCAGATCGGTGTTGCCTATTGTGGGAATATAGGGCAGCTGGAATGTGAATTCGAACGTGTGGATGAAATTGAACGCGTCGGAATCCGTAACCCGCTGGTAGGTAATATTGTGCGCCATCACCCGGCGTTTGTAGATATTGGCGCGTAATTCGCTATACGTCCCATAGTGGACGCTTTCGATATCAGTTTGGTTCACCGGAGTTACACCAGGAGCGGTGTAGAGGCCATCTCCGAGAACTGTTTTCCAGCCTGATAGATCGCTCCCACTGGATTGCCTGGTCTCCATTGGAGCGGGTCGATGAAGGGCTACGTTGCCCTGGATTGGCGCCACCCGGCTTAGAAGGCTCATGCCAGCTAACTTGATGAAATCTCTCCGGTTTAGCTGCTCCATGTTTTGCCTCGGTTATCATGTCTGGACCCAATGAGAACGCAACTTTACGCTTGTGCATCGTCCTCATTCAGGCTGTAGATTTTGGGTTTATCCGGCAGATAGCGCAGGTAAAAGCGCGCGCCGGGTTGAAGATTGTCATACATCCAGGCATGGGTGCACTGCTGACGGATGGTCTGGAGCCGGCCCTCTCGGTCGGGGGTGGTGTAGATGAATTCGACCTGGTGGATGTCGTCGCCGTCCGAATCCTGGCCGACGAAGCGCCGGGTGAGGGTGGCTATCCCCACCTGCCCCTCACGCGCCAGGCGGCGGTAATTGCGCCCGGCCGCCAGCTGGCTTCCGATGGCGTAGACCCCCACGCCCCCGAAGACCAGCGGCATCAGGCTAAACAGGAAGATGAAGACCCGGCTGGGTGGGGCCAGCTCACTGGCAATCACCGCCACGCTGGGGTCGCTGCGGGCGTAGATCACTCGCAGCCAGCCTTTATCCGGGGTCTGTTCATAGGTTTCCCGCGCAACCGATTGGCGCTGGGTGAATTTCTGGGGCCGGCCCTGCACCGGGGCGGTGTAGCGGTAGGCGATATAGTACGTATCGCCCTCGCTGTCTTCGTCCACGTCTTTGGCCGTTACCTGGGCCTGGGTCGATAAGCCCTCGCGGCTCAGGCGGTCGTAGCGGGCTTTTTGGGTGAAGTAGCTGCCGAAAGCCAGGCTGGTAAACACGCAGGCAAACAGGATGAAGCCCAATCCAAAGGGAATCGCCGCGCAGCCGCTGCTCTGCCGGGCATATGCAAGCAGGCGCGGCTCAGGCGGAAGATAAATGGGCTGGCTGGGAAGGCCGGGCGGCCCGGCAATGGGCGCGGCCGATTGGGCCTGGAGCGTGCCGCAGTAAACGCAGCGCTCTTGCCCGGCTGGCAACGCCGCGCCGCATGCCAGGCAAGAGCGGGTGAAGAAGGGGCTTTCAGGCGGCATGGCGCTTTAAGCTGGGGAGACTGTTTGCAAAGAGAGGGGACGATGAGCAGTCCAGCGGCTCACCGTCCCTCTCCTATGAAGTGCGGGGGCTAGTACACAAACCGGGTGATCCAGTAGCGGCGGAAATGCTGCGGAATGGGGTAAGGCAGATACTTGCGCATCCCCGGTTCGCCCACATTGCCAGGGGTGAAATCACAGGGCAGAACGGTCAGGCGCAGGTTGCGGCGGGCCAGCAAGGCATTGGGGCGAGGCGTGCCGCATTTGAAGCCATACACCGGGTCCCAGGTTTCCAGGTAATAGAGCTGCATGCCATACGTGGCGCGTTCGATGATAAAGGTCTTTTCGTAGGGGGTTTGCCGGTCGCCTTCCAGCAAGGGAAGGTAATAGAGCTGCCCGGTCTTGGTTTCGGCGCAGTTCATACAGACCTGATCCTGGCCCCTGAGTTGGATGGCGATCTCCATGCCCGACTTATTAACCACGGTGAAGCGGATGACGTCCAGCGGCTTTGAGCCGGCCAACGCCAGCAGCGACAGGAAGGCAATGCAGCATAGCCAGATTCGTTTCATATTCATATTCCTTCCAAAACGAAGAATTTTCCCGCATTAAGCGACAAATTCGATTTCGTAACGATTCGATCCGTTAAATATATCACGAAAAGTGAATCCAGACGTCACCCACGTCGCCGCCCGCGCCGGGTGATGAACGGCCTGCCTGGAAATCGAACGAACGTTCATTCGCAATTGTCGCACCAATGCCTGGCTTTGTCAAGATAATCTACGTACACCGCCCCGCAGCGTCGCGCTGCCCTACCCTGGCGCTGCGTTCAGTCGGGGACAAGCCTGCTTGCACTTGTGCTATCATTAAGCCTATGCTTTTCCCTGCATGGCTGCATCGCCTCCGCCTGGGCTGGCTGGCCGGGCGCGAGCTGGGCCTACCTCAGCTGGCCTGGTATGGCTTGTATCGCCTGGGCCTGGCCTGCAGCTATTTCCGCCGCGCCTTGCCAGACTTGCCCCCCAGCGGCCCGGCGGAAGCCGCCTCTCGCTTCCAGCCGCTTTTTGCCCTGCCCACGCCGGCCGCTCTGGATGCCTGCCTCGACGTTCAGGCCCGCCGGGCGCTGCTGACCGAGGCCGACGAGATCGTTGGCGGGCAGGTCCGCCTGTTTGGTGGGCCGCCCGCGCCGCTGGCGCTGGCCGTCCCCGGCCCCTTGCGGCCCTGGATGGAGGCCGAAAGGGGGCCAGACCCGCACGCCGACATCAAATTCACCTGGGAGCCGGCCCGCTTTGGCTGGGTCTATCCCCTGGGCCGGGCCTATATTCTCAGCGGCGATGAGCGCTACCCGCAGGCCTTCTGGCAGCAGGTTGAAGTTTTCCTGGATGCCAACCCGCCCTACCGCGGCCCGCACTGGTCTTCCGCTCAGGAGGCGGCCCTGCGCCTGATAGCGTTTACCTTTGGGCTGCAGGTCTTTGCCGCTTCGTCTCATACCACCCCAGAGCGGGCTGCTGGCCTGGCTCGCGCCATTGCCTACCACGCGGCGCGCATTCCGCCCACCCTGGCCTACGCCCGGGCCCAAAACAACAACCACCTGCTCAGCGAGGCGGCCGGGCTGTACACGGCCGGGCTGGCCCTGCCCGACCATCCCCAGGCCGGGCGCTGGCGCAAGATCGGCTGGCGGGTGTTCAACCAGGGCTTGCAGGCTCAAATCTCGCTCCAGGGGGCCTATGCCCAACACAGCGCCAACTATCACCGCTTGATGCTGCAGCTTGCGGTGTGGATGGATGCCCTGGCCCGCCAGGCCGGGCAGACCTGGCCCGCCCACAGCCGGGCGCGCCTGGCTGCCGCCGCCGGCTGGCTGCTGGCTTTGCTCGATCCCCAAAGCGGCGGCGTCCCCAACCTGGGGCCGAACGACGGAGCTTATATCTTCCCCCTGGCCGGGCTGCCCTTTGCCGATTACCGTCCGGCGCTTCAGGCTGCCGGGCGGGCTTTCCTGGGCGCGGCGCCCTTCGCCCCCGGCGCGTGGGATGAGGCCGGGCTGTGGTTCGGGCTGGGCCCGACCCGGTTCGAGGCGGGCAGCTCGCCGCACACTCCAGCCAGGCCGTCCAAGGCTGTATCCCGGCTGTTGCTCGATCCGCAGATTCTGCGCTCCGGCGACGGTCATTCCTGGGCCTACCTGCGGGCGGCGCGTTTTACTGGCCGGCCCGGTCACGCCGACCAGCTTCACCTCGACCTGTGGTGGCGCGGGCTGAACGTGGCCCAGGACGCTGGAACGTACCGTTACACCGCCCCTCCGCCCTGGGATAACGCTCTGCGCACCGCTGAAGCGCACAACACGGTGACGGTCAACGGCGAAGACCAGATGCTGGCCGCCGGGCGGTTTCTATACCTGCGCCGCGCCCGGGCGGCGGTCTTTCGGCGGGACCCGGACCGGCCCGGCGAAAACGCGGGCGAAAGCCTGGTTGCCGCCCAGGATGGCTATCGCCACCTGCACATCCGTCACGTGCGCGAAGTCTGCGCCCTGGAGCGAAACTGGAAAATCGTCGATGGGCTGTACCGCTACCGGCCGTTGTTGAGCCTGGGCGGAGGGGCCGAACTGCAAGCCCCGTTTACCGCCAGCCTGCACTGGCGGCTGCCCGATTGGCCGTTTGAGGTTCTAACCAGCGCAGACGAGCAGGCGTTTACGCTGCACCTGGATTCGCCCCTCGGCCTGCTCCAGTTGGCGCTGGCAAGCGATGCGCCCGCCAGCCTGCAAATCGTGCGGGCGGGGGAGCAGGTGTTCGGCCCTGGCCCGGTTTCGCCCACCTGGGGGTGGAGTTCTCCCACATATGGTGTTAAAATTCCTGCGCTGAGCGTACGCCTGACCCAAACCGGCCCGGCCGCGCTGCGCTTCCAAACCGATTGGATTTTTCCGACGGCACCAGAGGGGTAGCTGCGCTGCAAAATGGCGCAGCTATCCATCTGTGGGAGACTGGGGGATCGGGTTGCACATAATGCGACAAAATCCCCCAGTCTCCTGATTGAGTCATACAGGCAAAATAAAACATCCATGCACATTCTGTTGATTCACCAGGCTTTTGTTTCCCTCGACGAGGCCGGGGGGACGCGACATCACGAGCTGGCCCGCTTCCTGGCGGCCCGCGGCCATCGGGTGACGGTTATCGCCAGCCCCGTCAGCTACCTGACCGGCAAGGCCGAGGCGGTTGCGCCGCAGGTTGAAGAAAACGTGTCTGGCGGCGGCGTGACCATCCTGCGGGCTTATACCTACGCCGCCCTGCACAAAAGCTTCGTTCACCGGGTGCTGAGCTTTGTCAGCTTCATGCTGTCGTCGTTCATCACCGGCCTCAAGGTTAAGAACGTCGATCTGGTGTGGGGCACCTCGCCGCCCATCTTCCAGGGCTTCACTGCCTGGCTGCTGGCCCGCCTGAAGGGCGCTCCCTTCCTGTTCGAGGTGCGCGACCTGTGGCCGGCGTTTGCCATCCAGGTAGGGGTGCTGAGAAACCGGGTTCTGATTCGCCTGTCGCGCTGGCTGGAGCGTTTCCTGTATCGCCGGGCCGACCGGGTGATGGTCAACTCGCCCGGTTTCATCAAGCATGTTCAGCGGCGTGGGGCGCGGCGGGTGACCCTGGTGCCAAACGGGGCCGACAGCGAAATGTTCGATCCCTTTGCCAGCGGGGCCGCTTTCCGCCAGAAAAATAACCTGAGCGGGCGCTATGTGGTGCTGTACGCCGGGGCGCACGGACTGTCGAACGACCTGGGGGTGGTCTTGCAGGCCGCCCGCTTGCTGGCCGACCGGCCCGAAATCGCCCTGGTGCTGCTGGGGGATGGCAAAGATAAACCGGCCCTGATGGCCCGGGCCCAGGACATGGGGCTGAGCAACGTGGTTTTTCTTCCGCCCGTGCCAAAGACTGGCATGATCGAAGCCCTGGCGGCGGCCGACGCCTGCCTGGCGATCCTCAAGCCGATCAAGCTGTATAAGACTGTCTACCCCAACAAGGTGTTCGATTATATGGCCGCCGGGCGGCCGGTGATCTTGATGATCGACGGGGTGATCCGCAAAGTGGTGGAGGCGGCCGAAGGGGGGGTGTTTGTCCCACCGGGCGACCCGGCGGCCCTGGCAAGCGCTATTCGCCGCCTGGCCGACGACCCCGACCTGGGCCGCAGGATGGGCGCCAGCGCCCGCAGCTATATAGAGGCCAACTTCAACCGGGCTGCCCTGGCCGAAAAACTGGCCGGGGTGATTGAAAGCATGAAGGCGGCGTAAAAATCGGGCGGCTTAGCCGCCCGATTTTTACGCCGGGAGTGGTACCACGGTCGAGGGGGGAGCTACCCCGGGGGTGGAGATCAGACTTCGGTCAGCGGCCAGTTGGGCAGCACGTCCATCGCCATATCGTCCCGCTGGCCCTTGACGAAGCGGAAATAGCCCGCCCCAGCCGCCATGGCGGCGTTATCGGTGCAGAGCGAGAGCGGCGGAATATGCACCGGAACGGGCGCTTCGGCCAGCATTGTCTCGCGCAAGGCCTTGTTGGCCGAGACGCCGCCCGCCACCACGATCTGCTGGGCGTCGAAATTTTGAGCGGCCTTGACGGTCTTGCCTACCAGTACATCCACCACCGCCTGCTGGAAGCTGGCGGCCAGGTCGGCCACGGGCAGGTCTTCGCCGGGATGCTGCTCTTGCAGGCGGCGCACCTCGCGCAGCACGGCCGTCTTCAGCCCGCTGAACGAGAAGTTCCAGCTATCTTCCAACCAGGCGCGTGGAAAATGGAAGGCGGCCGGGTTGCCCTCGGCCCCAGCTTTCTGGATGGCCGGGCCGCCGGGATAGGCCAGCCCAATCAAACGCGCCACCTTGTCAAAGGCTTCCCCGGCCGCGTCGTCCAGGGTGGCTCCCAGGCGTTGGTAGGTCAGGTGATCGCGCATCAGCACCAGCTCGGTATGCCCGCCGGAAACCACCAGCACCATCAGCGGGAACTTGGGCGCCGGCGGCAGGGCCGGCGCGGCCGTTTCCGGCCCCACAACCGGCCAGTTCAGCCAGGCGGAATAGATGTGCGCCTCAAGGTGATTGACCCCCACCAGCGGCAGCCCGCTGCCCAGAGCCAGGCCCTTGGCCGCGTTCAGTCCGATCACCAGCGAGCCAGGCAAGCCGGGGCCGCGCGTCACGGCGATGGCGTCCACATCCTTCAAGCTCAGGCGGGCGTCGGCCAGGGTGGCTTCCACAATCGGGTAGATAGTGCGAATGTGCTGGCGCGAGGCTACTTCGGGAAACACCCCGCCGAACTGGGCGTGCAGGTCAATCTGCGAGGCTACCTGGTTGGAACGGATCACCCGCCCATCTTCAACGATGGCGGCGGCGGTTTCGTCGCACGAAGTTTCGATTCCCAAAATGCGGGCTGGCGGCAACGGTAAAAGCTCTTTCATCATTTAGTACCTCTTTATAAAAGATGGTTCTTCCGGCTTCGCCGGGAAAATTTCTATATTTGGGGTTTGCGGGTGGGGTACCACCCCATGAAACCGTGGAACAGGCATGGCGCTCTTCAGGCGCCTTCGAAAAGAGTTGTTCCGTGGATTTTGTCGCACGAAGTGCGACAAAATCCACGAGTAACCCTCTTTCCAGGCGAGCTTTGCTCGCCAAGCGAAGCTCGCCAGTTACCTCTACCCCGGTTAAGTGGGGAGCTACCGCGGGTGGCGTAGCCATCCGCAAATCCCCAAATATAAGCCAACCCCCGCCTTCGGCGGAAGAGCCTAAAAGATTTCTCGCTCAGGGCGCGGCAGGGATGGGTTTGAAACCCGCTACCACCGCAATCTTGGCGAAAAACTGCCCCTATCATTTCATCGGCAGCACGAAGTCTTGCGGGTAATCGGCCAGCGTCTCGAAGACTCCATCCGGGCGCGCGTAGACGGTGTCTTCCAGGCGCACGCCCAGGCCGCGCTCCGGGTAATACAGTCCCGGCTCAACCGTGATCACGGTCCCCGGCAGCAGAAATTCCTCCGGCCCATTGGTGCGGAAGAACGGGTTTTCGTGGATGTGCAGCCCCACGCCATGCCCCAGCCCATGCACATAGCCGTCGGTGGTTTGCGGGTTCGAGCGCAGGGTAGGATGGCCGCGCTGCTCGAACAGGTCACAGACCAGGGTCTGGTATTGATGGGTGGGCGCGCCCAGCTTGAGGGCCTGGCGCACAGCATTGTAAACGAAGCGCACGTCTTCGTACAGCGCCAGGGCTTCGTCGGTGGCATAGCCCAGGCTCCAGGTGCGGGTGATATCGTAGAAATAGCCGCCCCCGGCTTCCTGGGGGAAGATGTCGAACACGATGGTGCGGCCCAGGCGCAGCGGGTCGCTGTCGAGGCCGGTGGAATGCGGCACGCCGGCGTCGTGGCCGATAGCGAAGATGGTGGCTTCGGGGTTCTCGGCCCCCTGCTCGGCCAGCCACAGGTTGATGCGCGCCTTCACCTCGCCAATCGTCAGCGGGCGGCCGTCGGGCCTGACCAGGGTTTCATCCTGCACGGCGTGGGCGGTGATGAAATCGGCCACGTTGCCGATCACGCGGGTGGTGATCTGACCCATGCGCCGGATGCGAGCTACTTCGCTTTCATCTTTGGTAGCCATCGCTTCCATCAGCAGCGGGCGGCCCATCTCACCGAACAACTGCAGGCCCGGCATGACTTCTTGCAGGGCTGAAAAGACGCCCAGGGCCTGCCCGGCGTCGAGCTGGCCGTACAGGGCCACTCGCCCGGCGGTCAGCCCGGCGTCGGTGAGCATGCGCTGGTAGCGCAGGGCGGTTGCCAGGATCAGATCGCCGCCGGCCTGTTTGAGCAG
>CAYQDU010000183.1:0-3092 GCA_964416275.1 uncultured Anaerolinea sp.
CAGGAGTATTGTACCCTAAGTTGGGGGGTGTGGGCGGGATTGGGGAACAGGCGGCGCGCCATTTCCTCCGCTGGGCGCGCCTGCGCCTCCAACCTGGCGCGGCGCGGCCGCCAGAGCCGGTATAATAGGCCCATGCCGATGAGTCTGCCAGAGATCGAGAAGGCCCTGGAGGCGGGGCAGGCAACCAGCCCTGGCCCGCTGGACGATGTCATCATCCATAACGATGATGTGACGCCGATGGATTTTGTGCTGGCGGTGCTGGGGAGTGTGTTTCACCTGGCGGGGCCGCACGCCTATCAGGTGATGTTGACGGCCCACTATCACGGTTCGGCCTATGTGCAGACGCTGCCGCACGCCGAGGCGGTGCGGCGGGTGGGGCTGGCGCATACCACCGCCGCCCTGCAGGGTTTTCCGCTGCGCTTCAGCCTGCAGGCGGCGAAGTAATCTTCGCCGCCTGTTCAGGGCGGCAGCTTCCCCTGCAACCGGGGTGGAGGTGACTGGCGAGCTTCGCCGGGCGAAATTCGCTTTTTCAGGGCTGCCTGGCCAGGATCAGGGCCTGGTCGGGCAGGGCCAGGTAGACATAGCCGTTGGCGACGGCCGACCCGTAGGGCGCGGCCTCGAAGAAGCGCGGCGGGCCAGCCAGGCCGGCCCGCGGGTCGAAGGTGGGCAGGGGGGCCAGGCGGCCGGCTTGCAGGGCGAAGGCCACCCCGTTCGCCAGGATGTTATCCTGGTCGAGGGCGCACACCCGGGCCGGGCCGGGCAGCGATTCCTGGTAGCGGGGGTAATCTTTCTGGGCCAGATCCCACACTTCCACATCGGTGGAGGTGCAGCGGATCAGCTTATCGGTGTGGACGTACATCTGGTAGGCCAGTTCGCCGGCGTCGATGCGCTGCACTTCTCGGATTTCGCCGCCGGGGCTGAGGCTGTAGACCTGCAGCAGGCTGCGGGTCTTGACGTCGTTGGCCCAGTATTCCGACACGTACAGCCGGTCCTGGTAGATGGCGGCCGCGAAGTTGTTGGCCTCGGCCGGCATGTGCAGCTTCTGAATCCAGGCCGGATGCAGGGGCTGGCTGATGTCGTAGACGATGATGATGGCCTGGCCGAAGGCGTACAGGCGCTGGCCGTCCAGCAGCAGGCTGGCGGCCTGCAGGTCTTTGAGCTGGGCCAGCAGGGCCGGTTGGGCGGGGTCGGTCAGATCGATGATTTCGATGCCCGACGGGCCATAGGCGTACAGCACGCGGCCCAGGCGCAGCAGCCCGCCGCCGTTCTTGAGCCGCACAGCGCCCAGGGGTTGGTTGTAGGTCTGGAGTTCCTGGCTGGGGGATAGGTGGGTCAGGTCGTAGGTGTAGAGCAGGCCAGAGCGGGTGAGCAGGTAGGCGTAGCCATCGCCGGCGGCCACGCTGCGGGCCAGGCCCGACTGGGGGGCCACCAGGCGGCCCACCAGAGCGTAGGATTGAGGGGTCGGGCTGCCGGTTGTGAGGGGCAGGCTGGCGGTGATGGCGAGGGTGGGGGTCGGGGTGGCCCCGCTGAGCGGCAGGCTGGAGGCCTGGGCCGGGGCGGCCGTGGGCGGGCGCTGCCCGGCGGCGGTGCGGGTGGCGACGAAGGCCCGGTTGGGGGTGCGGGTGGGCCAGACCGGGCGGGTGTCTTGGGGCGGGTTGGCCAGGTTGTTGATCAGCCAGCCCAGCCCGGCCAGCAGGAGCAGCGCCAGCAGGACGGCGCTGCCCGTCAGCGCCAGCCAGACGCCGCGATCCCAGCGTGGGCGGCGCGGGTAGGCCGGCAAGGGCGCCGCGCCCGGCGGCGCGGGTGAAGGGGTTGAATCCTGGGTCATCATTCGCGCTCCCCAATCCGATACAGATACCCCATGCTGGCCGACAGACGGCCTATTTGTGATGTCTCTTCCGCCGAAGGCGGGAATTTTTCTATGTTTTGGGGAAATTGTGCGGCGCAGCCGCACAATTTCCCCAAAACATCCCCCTTTAACATCGGTAGGGGCGGGTTTGAAACGCCCCTACCGCTACCGCGGCGGTGCGAAGCGCTGGTAGGACATTTGGGGTGGCCCACGCCAGCGCGAGCAGCCTTTCCGGCCCAGCCGGAAGAGCTATTAATGATTATACAATAAGAAGGGGCGGGTTTCAAACCCGCCCCTTCCCGGCCGGGCCGGAAAGCCCCCCTTTTCAGGCGGCCAACCAGGCGGGGGCGCTGTTGGCCAGGGCTTGGGCCGCTTCGTAGAAGCGGGCCACGTGCAGCCCGTCGAGCAGGGCGTGATGGGCCTGAACGGCCAGCGGCAGGCGCAGCCGCCCGCCTTCGGCGGCGAACCTGCCCCAGGCGATGCGGGGGGTCGAATCGGGCGGGTGCATGTGGATGGGGTGTTGGATGGCGGTGAAACTGACCCAGGGCAGGCTGGTCATGAACAGCAGATCGTCCCGGCCATCGTCTTCCAGCACGCGCTGGGCCTGGACGGCGGCCATGCGCCCGGCCAGGCGGGCGGCGAATTCGGGGAAGGCGGGGGTGTAAGCCACGGTGCAGAAGCTGAACAGGTCGTCTGCGTCCAGCACGGTGATGGAGGGGTGGACGGTTTCGTGTTCGACCACCTGGACGGCGCCGCCGGCGGCGCGGCGGATGCGCAGGCGGAATTCGGGCTGGCGGTTGGCAGCCTGGGCCAGCAGGTAGGTGAGAGCCGCAGTGAGGGACTGGCGGCTGGCCTGGACGGCCGGGTAGAGGGCGGTGATATCGAGGGCGGCGCACAGGCCGAAGTGCGGATAGTCGAAGGCGTTGAACATCTCGAAGTGCTGGCGGCGCGGCCAGGCGGCAAGGTCGATGAGGCGCATAAGGGAGGCTCCTGGAAGGGATCGCAGATGTAGATGCCGGCAAGCATATCACGGGAGGGGAGAGGATGGAAGGGCGATGTGCTGGCGGCTGGCTGCCCGGCGCGGCGCAAATCTCAGTATAATGGGCGGCGGAAAGGAAATCCTGGCGATGTTTCATTTCATGCTTCGTTTTGCGGCCGGCAGCCTGGTTTTGACGGTTGGCCTGGCCGCCTGCGCTGCGCCGCTGACGCCGCCGACCGCCGCGCCGCCCACGGCGTCGCCCAC
>CAYQDU010000183.1:3192-6903 GCA_964416275.1 uncultured Anaerolinea sp.
CGCCCACGGCGTCGCCCACCCCGGCCGCCGGGCAGGTCCGCCGCGACGCCCGCGGGGTGGAGCAGGTGTGGGCGCCGGCCGGCGAGTTCGAGATGGGCGCCCGCCCAGAGCAGGCCGCAGCCCTGCTGGCCCGGCCCGATCTGCCGGGCTTTGTGCGCGCCGAACTGCCCAGCGAACAGCCCGCGCACCGGGTGCGCCTGACGCAGGGCTATTGGATCGACCGCCTCGAGGTGACCAACGCGGCCTTCCAGGCTTTTGTGGCCGATCAGGGGTATCAGAAGCCGGAATATTGGTCGCCGGCCGGGCAGGCCTGGTTGAGCGATCACCCCACCCGGCGGGCCTGCTCCGACGCGGCCGCCCAGGCCGCCCCCGACCTGCCCTGTGTGCGGGTGACCTGGTTTGAGGCCGAGGCCTACGCCGCCTGGCGCGGCGGGCGGCTGCCCAGCGAGGCCGAGTGGGAGTACGCCGCCCGCGGCCCGGACGGGCGGGTGTATCCGTGGGGCGACGAGTGGGACGCCGGGCGGGCCAACGTGGTCGACAGCGCCGGGCTGACGCCGGTGGGCAGCTTTCCCGCCGGGCAGAGCTGGCTGGGCGCGCTGGACCTGGCCGGGAACGCCATGGAGTGGGTGGCCGATTGCTGGACGTGCATTTTTACGAGCAGGCCGTGGGCGACCCGTGGATCGACCCGCCTGGCCCGGCCAGCGGGCGGGTGAAGATCGAGAAGGGCGGCTGGTGGGGCAGCAACCCGTATGTGGCCCGGGCCGCTTACCGCCACTTCGAAGACCCGCCCGGCTACAGCGACGCGCACATCGGGTTCCGGGTGGTCAGCCCGGGGGGGCGCTGAGATGCGCGTGTATTTTGTGCGCCACGGCCAGAGCCAGGCCAATCTGCTGCGGATCGTCTCGAACCGGGGCCTGCACCATCCACTGACGGCCGAGGGCCGGCGGCAGGCGCAGGCCCTGGCCGGGCGGCTGGCCGGGCTGGCGGCCCGGCACGGCCCCATCCTGCGGGTGTACGCCAGCCCGGTGCTGCGGGCGCTCGAAACCGGGCTGACAATCGCCCACCGCCTGGGGGTGGGGTACGAGCCCGTGGAGGCGCTGCGCGAGTTCGACTGCGGGCTGGCCGAGGGCCAGGCCGACCCGGCGGCCTGGGCCAGCCTGGCCTGGGTGACGGACGAGTGGGCCGCCGGGCGGCGCGCCAGCCGGATCGAGGGCGGGGAGAGCTTCGAGGACATGCAGGCCCGTTTTGCGCCCTTCGTGGCCGGGCTGGCGGCGGCGTATGGCCGCCGGCCGGTGGGGGTGGTGTGCGTGGGGCATGGCGGGCTGTTCCGGGCTATGCTGCCGCTGGTTTTATGCAACCTGAGCGCCGGGCAGATGGCTGAACGACGCCTGGCGTATACGGCCTGCATTCAGGCCGAACTGCGCCCGGAGGGCCTGGCCTGCGCGGCCTGGGACGGCGAAGAATTCTGCTGACGGGCGGGCGCGGCTGCGCTGCGCCCCGCAATTTCCCCCACAGATCACTTTATTCAGGGCCAATGGCGCAGCCATCGGCCCTGAATAGAATTTCTTGCGCTTTTATTTCCCCCAAAAACGATATACATCCTGGATAGATTTTTGGTTTTTGGGCCGGGTGGGGCGTTTTTCATGCTTGACATAGAACAAATGTGCTATAGACTGAATGGCGGAGGAAACGCTTATGGATGCTGATTTTCTTTCGTCTCTGGCGGGGGTGGGGCTGTCGCTGGCGGCTTCGTATTGGCCCGGTTTTGCGGGCTGGTTCGAGGGGCTGGAGCCCACCCGCAAGCGCCTGGTGATGCTGGCCCTGTTGGGCGCGGCGGCCGGGGGCGTGTATGGGCTGGCCTGCGCCGGGCTGGCCGGTTGGAGCTGCACCCCGGCCGGGCTGCTCGATCTGCTGCGCCTGTTCCTGGCGGCGGCGCTGGCGAACCAGGCGGCGTATCAGCTCAGCCCGCGGCGCGCCGGCCGGGCGGCGGGGGGCTAAATGGCCGGGCGGGCGGCGGCCAAACGCAGGCCCACGCCGCCGGCGGCGGACCCGGCCGCAGACGCGCGGCCCGAGGCAGACTTGAGCGTCGAGATCGAGATGCTGCGCCGGGTGATCCACATGCTGGTGCAGATGGCGACCGAGAACAGCCTGGACCCCGTGCGGGCGCTGGAGGCGATCAGCTCGGCCACCAACCGGCTGGCGCAGATCGTCGCGGCCCAGGCGCAGCTTCACGGCGGGGAGGACGAGGTGCGGGCGGCGCTGTATCTGGCGCTGGAGGCGTGCTGGAATGAGATCAGAAGCGAGTAGCAGACGGCCGGGCGGCGGCGGCTCCCCACGCATTTGATGGCGCTCGAAAAGCGCCCTGTCTGTTCCACGGTTTAAGGGGGCGGCGCCGCGGCGGCGCGGGCCGGGTAAAAGCTTTGCAGCGTAAAGGAGGTTGAGCATGGCATTGACGGGTCAGCGATTGATCGCCAGCGCGGGGACGGCCGCCGCGCTGGTGGAGGCCCCGGCGGGGCTGTTGAACGGGCCGGTGATGATTAAGGCCCTGCCTTCGAACACCGGGCTGGTGGGGGTGGGGTTTGGGGCCGGGGCGCTGCTGTCGAGCGGGTTCCTGCTGGCGGCGGGCGAAGCGCTGGTGCTGGAATTCGTCGCCCGGCTGGATGGGCTATATGTGGATGCGGCGGTGGACGGCGACGGCGTGTGCTGGATCGGGTTGGGCGTATGAACCGCCGCGGCGCGCCGCCGGGGGCGCGGCTGCTGCGGCGCTGGCTGCGCCTGCTGCCGCCCTGCGAGCCGGGCTTGCTGCTGTATGACGTTTTCGCCGGCCCCGACGGGGCCGCCCTCGATCTGCGGCGCATCGGGCCGCTTTCTCCGCCGGGGGTGGAGGCCTGGAGCGTGGCGGCCGGCGATTGGGTGATCCACGCCGGGCGGGTGGTGCGGCGCAGCCCGCCGCACGGCCCGGCGCAGCCTGCCGCGGCGGCCGCCTTTGTGCCGCTGGACGGGCTGGACGCCCGGCTGCTGGCCCGCCTGGCGGGCGGCTGCCCATCGCAGGCTGTCGGGCAGGATAATGGTCTGCTGGTGCGCTTTGGCGGGCTGCCCGAAACCTGCGCCGTGGGCTATAACGACCGGGCCGGGGTCTTCCGCATCGTGCAGACCTGCCTGGGGCCGGGCGAAAAGCCGGTCGAGACGATCCTGGCGAGCGCGCCCTGCCGCCTCGACCCGGCCGGCGAGCATGTGATCGAGGCCGCAGTGCAGGGCGACTGCCTGCGGGCCACGCTGGATGGGCGGCTGAGCCTGTGCGTGGGCGGGCTGGTCTCGCCGCCCTACGCCAACGGGGTTGGCCTGCGCCTGGCGGGCGGGGGGG
The DNA here is from genome assembly GCA_964416275.1 of uncultured Anaerolinea sp. Taxonomy (GTDB): domain Bacteria; phylum Chloroflexota; class Anaerolineae; order Anaerolineales; family UBA4823; genus RBG-16-57-11. The sequence goes on from CAYQDU010000183.1 coordinate 6,557, forward strand.
CCTGCCGCGAGTTCCGGGTATATCGGGTGAAACATCCCGCCCGATAAGCCCCAGGCGCCGGCGGTCGGGGGGTGGGTTTGGAACCCGCCCACTCGCCCCGGTTGACGAGGAGGTCGGATGGAAGTTTGTGTGCTGACGCGCTGGCAGACGACCGGCGATTGCGGGCCGCGCCGACCGGCCCTGGCCGGGCGGCCAGAGGTGTGCGCCTGGGAGACGCTGGCCGCCGCCGGCGACCTGGTTCTGGCGCGGGTCAGGCTGGCGGCCGGGGTGGGCGGGGAGGCCCTGGCCGCCCTGGAGCGCAGCCCAGACTGCGGGGTGGTGTGGGCGGCGCTCGCAGAGCCGAGCGC
>CAYQDU010000183.1:7003-8590 GCA_964416275.1 uncultured Anaerolinea sp.
TGGGCAGCGCCCAGGCCGCCCGGCTGGCGCGGCCCGGCCGGGCGCGCCGCGCCACAGCCGACGACCTGGCGGCCTGGCTGCGGGCCCGCAGCCGGCGCCTGCCGCCGCGGGGCGGGCCGCGCCGCGGATGAGCAGGTCGCGGCCGCCCGCCCGCCGCCGCAGCCAGGGCCAGCCGGGCGGTGTGCTGGACCTGGCCGACCGGCTGCGCCCGCTGCTGGACGATGTGGCCCGCTTTGCCAGCCACGCCTCGGGGCTGCGCCTGCGCTCGTACCAGCAGGCCGCGGCGCGGGCTATCGTCGAGAGCGTGCTGCATCAGAAAGGGCTGACCTTTGTGGTCATCTTCCCGCGTCAATCGGGCAAGAACGAGCTGCAGGCCCAGATCGAAGCCTATCTGCTGACCCTGTTCCAGCGTCAGCCGGTGGAGATGGTCAAGGTCAGCCCCACCTGGAAGCCGCAATCGCTCAATGCCATGCGCCGCCTGGAGCGGGTGCTGGAGCGCAACTTGCTGACCCGCGGGCGCTGGAAGAAGGAGCAGGGCTTTATCTACCGCCTGGGCGAGGCGCGGATCTATTTTCTCTCGGCCCAGCCCAGCGCCAACGTGGTGGGGGCCACCGCCAGCGTCCTGCTGGAGTGCGACGAGGCCCAGGACGTGCTGCTGGCGAAGTGGGATAAGGAGATCAGCCCGATGGCGGCCAGCAGCAACGCCACCCGGGTGCTGTGGGGGACGGCCTGGACCAGCCGCACCCTGCTGGCCCGCGAGCGCCAGGCGGCCGTGGAGGCCGAACGGCGCGACGGGGTGCGCCGCCTGTTCGAACTGGGGGCCGACCTGGTGGGGCGGGAGGTTCCGGCCTACGAGCGCTTCGTGGCCGGCGAGATCGCCCGGCTGGGCCGCCGCCATCCGTACGTGCGCTCGCAGTATTTCAGCGAGGAGATCGACGAGCAGAGCGGTTTGTTTCCGGCCGAGCGGCTGGCCCTGCTGCGCGGCGATCACCCGGCGCAGGAGATGCCCACGCCGGGCCGGGCGTATGTGTTTGGCATCGATGTGGGCGGCGAAGAAACTGCCGGCGGCGAAGAAACTGCCGGCGGCGAAGAAACTGCCGGCGGCGAGGATGCGGCCCCCGCCCGGCCAGGCCGCGCCCACGACGCCACCGCCCTGACGGTGTTCGAGATCGACCCGACCGGGCTGGAGGACGAACTGCTGCGGGCGGCGCGCTACCGGATCGTCAAGCGCAAGCAGTGGGTGGGGCTGGGCCAGGCCCGGCTGTACGCCAAGCTGAGCGCCCTGCTGGGGGTGTGGCAGCCGCAGCGGGTGGTGATCGACGCCACCGGGGTGGGCGAGGGGCTGGCGAGCTTTCTGGAGCGGGTTGCGCCGGGGCGGGTGGCGCGCTTCAAGTTCAGCCAGGCCAGCAAGAGCGCCCTGGGCTGGCGGCTGGTGGCCCTGGTGGAGAGCGGGCGGCTGAAGGATCACCGCCCGCCCGAAGACCCCGGCGGGGAGGCGGCCGCCCTGCAGGGGCTGTTCTGGCGGCAGTGCGAGCTGTGCGAGCTGAGCCTGCTGCCCGGCCCGGGGCGCCTGGCGCGCTGGGGCGT
>CAYQDU010000184.1:0-8559 GCA_964416275.1 uncultured Anaerolinea sp.
AGCGCCCAGGTGCGGAAGAGCTGGGTCTGGCGCTGGCTTTCGTCGCGCCGGATCAGTTCGTTGATGACCAACTGTGTGGCGGTGGCCTGCACCCGGTGATCGGCTTCCGCCTGAGTGGCGGTAGCGGCTTGGGATGTTCCAGTGGCGATCGTCTGCTGAGTGGCCGCAACCTGGGTGGCTGCCTGGCTTTGAGCAGTGGCCGTGCCATCAATGGCAGCCTGGTAAGCGGTGGCGGTGCCGGCGGCATAGACCAGGCTGGCTGTTGCAGTGGTTTCAGCAGAGATTTGGGTCTGACGGATGAAATACTGCTCGGTGGCGGCCGACTGAGCGAGCTGCAGCGCCACCAGGGTTGACTGCTGGTTGACATCCATCGCAACCGCTGTTCCGGTCAGAGCCAGGTTGTATGCCTGCGCTTCGCCGGCCTGAATGGTTGAGCGGGCGCGTAAGGCGGAGGCTTGCTCGGTTCCAACATAGGGCGGAATCGGTGTTGAAAGCAGAGCGCTGGTAGGAAGAACGCTACCAGCACCAGGCAGGCCTGCACAGCTTGGCAAAACGAAGATCAAAATTGCCAGAGCAAAAGCTAAACGCTGAACAAAATATTTCCTTCGAGAGGTTACTGTCCACGTATTTGTCATATCTACCGATCCGTAAGTGAGTATTAGCAACTTTTCAGACTGCGTATTCAAAAGTATGCCGACCAATAAGCAGCGATCCTTTTTCAAATTCTGCAAGTGATAAAATACAAACGGCTCCCGTACTGCTGAGTACGAGAGCCGCGATAGCCAACACCGGAAAAACTATCAGGCCAGTGTTGATCTGTTATAAAGTATGGCAGTCAGAAACGTTTCTTCACTTCATCAATCGAACTCGCGTTGGATTAACGACAACGCCTCGTCGATCAATGTCCCCGGAGGAATGATCAAGATTCTCCGGTCATTTAAGTTGTACCAGTGGGGAGCGCTCCCTGCCTTCCCGCCTGAAGCGCAGAAAAGGGGTGGGGCCGTCTGAATAGACGGCCCCACCCCTTTTGTATAGTTATCCATAAACCACCCCATGTAGAGATTCCCCCGCCGCCGCCTGCAACCTGCAGGCAGGTTTAGCGTATACCTAAATAGATATATCCCCAATCTATTGGACAAACAAGCATGAAAGCAAATCTTTTTGTTTCGTCTGATTTTGCCGCGGCTGTTACCCGCCAGGCCAGCCGGCAGACGGCTTACACAATCCATCTTCTGGTCGACCGGCCGCTGGTAGGGCGGGCTTACGCCGCCTATGCCTATTTCCGTTGGGTTGATGATACCCTCGACGCGCCAGATGCCTCCCCGGCCGAGTGCAGCGCTTTTATCGCCCGCCAAAAAATGCTGCTGGAACGCGGCTACCAGGGCAAACCGCTGCATGGGCTGAACATCCAGGAAAGCCTGCTGGCCGACTTGATCCGCCAGGATCGCGAGCCGGGCAGCGGTCTGCAGACCTACCTGCGCCGTATGATGCTGGTCATGGACTTCGACGCCGGACGGCGCGGTCGGTTGATCTCGCAGGCCGAGTTGACTCAGTATACCGGCTGGCTTGCCAGCGCGGTGACCGAATGTATGCACTATTTCATCGGCCATGCCTGCGTTGCGCCGCACACCCCGGCCCGCTATCAGGCCGTGACAGCCGCCCACATGACCCACATGTTGCGCGATACGTACGACGATTTGCAGGCCGGATACTACAACATTCCGCGTGAGGTGGTGGAGGCCCATCACATCACACCCGAGGATGTGCTGAGCGACGCCTACCGGGCCTGGGTGCAGAGCCGGGTGCGGGCAGCGCGGGCCGGTTTCCAGGTTGGGCGGGCCTATCTGAGCCGGGTAGCAAACTGGCGCTGCCGGTTGGCCGGGTTTGCCTACGCCGCCCGCTTTGAGTGGCTGCTGAACGTCATCGAGCGGGAAGGGTACTGCTTGCGGTCTCAATATAATGAAAACCAGAGCCTGCTCAGCGGTCTACCGGTTTATGGCTCGGTGCTGGGGGCGCTGATCCGCTCTGGTATGATCGGCCTGCAGCCTCGCGCCGCACACTCATGAGACGATTGGGGAGCTTGCAGAGGGCGCAGCCCTCTGCAAGCTCCCCGAGAAAGGTATCGATAGAGGAAACAATGTCTGCGAAATCGGTTGTTATAATTGGCACCGGGGTGGGCGGGTTGGTGGCCGCCGCTCATCTGGCCCGGCATGGGCTGAACGTCACCGTGGTCGAGAAAAACGCTCGCCCCGGCGGGCGCTGCGATCATTTCAGCCGCGACGGTCACTGGTTCGATACTGGCCCTACCCTGCTGGTGATGCCGCACCTGTACGAAAGCGAGTTCGCCGCTCTGGGCGCCTCACTGCGCGACCGGGTGGCATTACAGCGGGTTGACCCCACGTATCGCCTGGTCTTCGATGATGGCGGGCAGCTCTCTTTGACCTCGGACCTGGCCGCCATGCAGAAACAGTTGGAGGCCATCGAGCCGGGCAGCTTCGACGGTTTGCTGCGCTATCTATCCGAAGGCGGGCGGCACTACGACCTGGCTATCGCAAAGCTGGTGCGGCGCGATTTTCGCCGGGCCAGCCAGTTTTTTACCCTGGCGAACCTGCCCCTGGTCTATCAGGTCAAACCTCTGGTGAACCATTATCGCCACATGGCCGATTATTTCGACAACGAACGGCTGAAAGCAGCTTTCACCTTTCAGGATGTGTATATGGGGCTAAGCCCGTTCGAGGCTCCGGCTACGTTTTCGATGATGCCCTATACCGAGCTGGCTCACGGCGTATGGTATCCGCAGGGTGGGATGTATCGCCTGGTGGACGCACTGATGGCCCTGGCGACTGAGGCCGGGGCGGCATTTCATTTCGACAGCCCGGTAGAAGAGATCGAGATCGCGCAGGGCAAGGCCCAGGGCGTGCGCCTGGCGAACGGCCAGCGCCTGGCGGCCGAAGCGGTGCTTGCCAACGCCGACCTGCCCTACGTATATCAAAACCTGCTGCCCCCCGAACCCTACGCCCAGAAGTTGGCCCATAAACGCTTTTCCTGCTCGGTGATCAGCTTCTTCTGGGGGGTGGATAAGGTCTATCCCGCCCTCGGCCCGCATACCCTGTTCCTGGCCGATGACTACCGCCAGAATTTCGCTTCTATCATCGACGACCTGGGGCTGCCGGCCAACCCATGCCTGTACGTGCATGCTCCGGCCCGCCTCGACCCTTGCATGGCTCCACCTGGACAGGACACCCTGATTGCGATTGTGCCGGTGGGCCATATGAGCGATGACGGCGAACAAGACTGGGCGGCTTGCCGTGACGAAGCCCGCCGGCAGGTCTTTCGCCGCCTGGCAACCCTGGGGATCACCGACCTGCAGGATCACATCAAGTTCGAGACCAACTTTACGCCGCTTTCCTGGCGTAAACGTTACAATCTGATGAAAGGCGCGACCCACGGCCTGTGCCACAACCTGACTCAACTGGGCTACTTCCGCCCGGCCAACCGTCACGCCCATTATCATAATCTGTACTTCACCGGGGCCAGCACCCACCCTGGCACGGGGCTGCCCACGGCCATGGTCTCCGGGCGGCTTTCGGCCCGGCGTATTCTAGACGATCTCAATTAAAGTGGCCCTTACGCCGAAGGTGGGAATTTCTCTATATTGATGAAATGCGGGGCGTAGCCACACAGGGGTACCATCCGATTAAACCGTGGAGCAGGCATGGCGCTCTGCGAGCGCCTGAAAAGGATATGTTCAATGGATTTTGTCGCACTTTGTGCGACAAAATCCACGATTACCCTTCTTTCCAGGCGAGCGAAGCTCGCCAGTCACACCCACCACGATTGCATGGGGCGCTACTCCTCCTGGCTTCACCGGGGAAAAGCGCCTGAAAGGTCTGTCAATCAGGCCCGGCCGTGTAGGGCAGCCAGCACCCGCTCTGGCGCGGCGGGCAGGCGGCGGATGCGCGCCCCAATCGCTCGCGAAACGGCGTTGATCACCGCCGGGGCGGTGGGCAGGATGGCCGCTTCGCCCAGGCCCTTGGCCCCGTGCGGCCCATAGCGGCTGGCCGTCTCGACCAGGATGGCTTCGATCTGCGGCATGGCGTGGATCATGGGCAGGATATAGTTCGTGAAGCCGCTCGACACGCCTGGCAGATATTCCTCGGTCAGGGCCGCGCCGATGCCCATCACCACCGCGCCTTCGATTTGGCCGCGGGCGTCGATGGGGTTAATCACCCGGCCTACGTCGTGGGCGGCCGCCACCCGGCGCACTTCCACCAGCCCGGTTTCCAGATCCACCACCACCTGGGCCGCCTGCGCCCCGGTGACGAAGATCGGGATGTATTCGGGCCGCTGCCCGGCGGGGAACTCGGCCGATAAGTCGAGCATCCCCACCACTCGCCGCGAGCGGCCCAGGCGGTCGAACTCGGCTGCCACCTCCGCCAGGCTCACCGCCTGGCCGGGGGCGCTTACCTGGGCGGCTGCCAGGCTGCACCCGGCCGGGTCGCAATCCAGCATTTCTGAGGCTACAGCAAAGATCGCCTGTTTGAGGTTAGCCGCCGCCCGCTGCACCGAGCCGCCCACGAAATAGGTGGCCCGCGAAGCGCCCTGGATGCCGCTATCTGGTACACGGGCGGTGTCGGCGTTGACCAGCTCGACCTGTTCGCGGCCTACCCCCAGGGCTTCGGCTGCGATCTGCGTCATCACCGTGCCGATGCCCTGACCGTAATCCGGGGCCGAACAGTAGATGCGGAAGCGGCCCTGCGGGGTCAGCTCGGCCTGGGTTTCAACCTGCAGCGCACCTGACTTGCCAAAGCGATACCACATCCCGGCCAGGCCCACCCCCATGCGATAGGGACCGCGCCCGGCCTGGGCGTTGAAATCTTTGGCTTCGGCCACAAAAGCCGCGTAGCGCGGCTGGATGGCCTCCAGCACGGCAGCAAAGTCGAATGACTCGCCTACCGGATAGCCCAGGAAGGAGATCTGGTCGGGGAGCAGGCAGTTGATCCGGCGAAATTCCAGCGGGTCGAGGGCGTGCTGCTCGGCCAGCTCGTCCAGGCTGCATTCCAGGGCAAAGACGCTCTGCGGGGTGCCAAAGCCGCGGAATTGGCCGCACTTGGCCGCGTTGGTGAACACGGCCTGGGCGAAGGCGTCGACCGCTTGCCAGGCATATGGCCCGCCGCTGGCGGTGACGGCGTAGTTGGGGATCCAGTAGCCGGCGCTGTCGTAGCCGCCGGTGTTGGCGTCGATACGCACCTGGATGCCGGTCAGCCGCCCGCTGGCTTGCATCCCGATCTTGAACTGAACGTGATAGGGGTGGCGCTTAGGGGTGGCGTCGAAGACTTCGGGGCGCGAATAGGCCAGGCGCACCGGGCGGCGCAGATGGTGGGCCAGCAGTCCGACCGCCACCAGTGGCCAGGGGTCTTGCCGCCCGCCAAACGAGCCGCCGGTGGGTGGAACGATCACCCGCACCTGTTCGGGGGGCAGGCCGATGGTCTGGCCGATGAAGCCCTGCTGCCAGTGGGGTTCGTGGGTTCCGGCGATCACCGTCACCCGGCCTTCTTCATCAATGTAGCCCAGGGTGGCCTCGCGCTCGAGGGTGGCGTGCTCCTGAAAGGCGGTATCGTATTCGGTTTCGATCAGGACCTCTGAGCTTTCCCAGGCAGCCGCCAGATTGCCATGCGCCAGGTGAAAGGTATTGAGGACATTTCCCTGCGGATAGATCGGGTCTGCATCGGGCTGCAGGGCTTCATCGGCTGCAAAGATGTGGGGTAGGGGTTCGTACTCGGCCTCGATCAGCGCCACAGCCTGGCGGGCCTGTTCGGGGGTAGCGGCGGCCACCAGGGCAATCGGGGCGCCTTTCTGGCGCAGGGTGTCGCCCACAGGCGTCAGCACCGGCTCGCCCCGGCTGTAACCCACCAGCTCGTTCAGGCCGGGAATGTCGGCCGCGGTGAGGACCACCGCTGCGCCAGGAGCCTGGGCCGCCTGGCGGGTATCCAGAGACAACAATCGAGCGTGATGATGCGGGCTGCGCAGCACAGCCGCGTACAGCATACCCGGCATAGAAATGTCTTCAGCATACCGGGTTTGTCCGGTCACTTTGCCCAATGAATCGATCCGCAGGGCGCTGCCGCCAATTAGATGAGAGTTGCCCACGCGACCTTCCTTCCCTGCAGAACGCTGCTTGACAGGAACCCAAAACGAATATAGAATGTATTAGTCTATTTATCTATACAACTAGATCATAGAACAAGCCGCATAATTTGTCAAGGAAACTACGGATGCAGGTTAAACCGGGTTTGATCCCGCGTTATTTCCAGTTGAAGCAAATTCTGGAGAAACGCATCCAATCGGGCGAGTTCCAGCCCAACGACCAATTCCCGACCGATGAGGCCCTGTGTGAATTGTACGGGCTAAGCCGCGGCACGGTACGCCGGGCGGTCGATCTGCTTGTAGATGAGGGCCGCCTGCGGCGCGAGCAGGGCCGGGGTACTTTCGTCACCAGCGCCCCGATGTCCCCCGTCTTCTTCCGCCTGTCCAGCTTCGACGAAGAAATGCACCTGCGCGGGCGCACCCCCAGCACCCGCCTGCTGCATCTGAAGGTTATTCCGGCTTCCCCGCAGGTGGCAGCCGACCTGGCTCTGCCGGTGGACGAGCCGGTGATCGAGATCGCTCGCCTGCGCCTGGCCGACGGCCAGCCGATGGCGTTCGAGACCCGCTACCTGGCCCAACGGATCTGCCCTGGCCTGGCGTATGAAGACCTGGAAAACCAATCCATCCACAACCTGCTGATCGACAAATACAATATCCCCCTCATCCGGGCGCGGCATATCATCGAAGCCAGGGTGCTGAACGCCCACGAGGCCGGTTTGCTGCAAGTGCCGCCCGGCTCGGCCGGCTTCTTTGTCAGCCGGGTGACGTATACCCTGAACGAGCGCCCGGTGACGCTGTACGCCATCGTTTATCGCGGCGATGAATATCGTTTTACGGCCGAGTTTTAGCCGCCTGGATTATAAAAAGGGCCCTTCTCCGTCTCTGGTGGGAGCGCCTGAAAAGTTCAACGTAGTACGTTTCGTTTAAGTTCTGAGGAGGAAGCATGTCTGCATCCAAACGATCGTCCGCCCTGTTGTCTTTGGCTGTGTGCGTAGCCATTCTGCTGGCAGCCTGCGCCCCGGCTGTCCAACCAACCGCCACTCAGCCGCCCGCCCCGGCCAAGACCGAGGCCCCGGCTCCAGCCAAGACCGAACCTCCTGCCCCGGCCGCCACCGAAGCTCCGGCTGCTCCGGCCGCCACCGAGGCCCCTGCCGCCAGCAGCAAGTACGGCGGCGTTCTGCGCCACGCCATCCAGCCCGCCACCATGCTCGACCCGGCCTTCCTGTCTTCCGTGCCGGATGACGAACTGGCCCGCCAGTGGCATGACTTCCTGGTCTTCATCGGCGAAGACAACAGCCCCGACCCGGCCCGCGGTGTAGCCGAGAGCTGGGCCGTCAGCCAGGACGGCCTGACCTGGACCTTCAAGCTGCGCCAGAACGTGGTCTTCCACAACGGTAAGAAGATGACCTCCAAAGACGTGAAGTTCACCTTCGACCGCTTGCGCGACCCCAAGCTTGGCGCGGCCACCGTAGAGCTGTACTCCAACATCACCGACATCCAGGTCCCGGACGATTTCACCGTCATCTTTGTCCTCAAAGACACCAACCCCGACTTCCTCAAAGACCTGGGCGATTACCATGCCCTGGTCGTGGACGCCGACGGTAAGGATTTCGCCAAAGAGTGGAATGGCACCGGCCCCTTTATCCTCAAGAGCTACAGCCCCGAAGACCGGGTGGTCTTTGAGCGCAACCCGAACTATTGGCTGAAGGATACCGACGGCAGCCAACTGCCCTACCTGGATGGCATGGAGTTCATTTTCATCGCCGACAGCACCGCCCAGGTGGAAGCCCTGCGCGGCGGCCAGGTGGATTACCTGATCTATCTGCCGGCCGAGTACGTGCAGACCTTGAAAGACGACCCGAACATGGCCGTGTACGAACAGCCCTCGAACACGTCTTACGTGCTGCACATGCGCTCGGACCGCAAACCGGCCGGCGATGAAAAGGTGCGCAAAGCCCTCAAGCTGGCGACCGACCGCGAAGCCATCCTGCAAGGCGCGTTCCAGGGGTTGGGTGTGGCCGGGCTGGATTCGCCTATCGGTCCAGTTTACGGCGATTTCTACCTGGACCAGCCGCTGCCGGCGCGTGATCCGGCGGCCGCCAAGGCGCTGTTGGCCGAAGCCGGGTATCCCGACGGCCTGACCATCGAGCTGACCGATGAGCGCGTCACCGCTGAAGAAGTGGTCGATGACGTGGTCAGCGATCACGCCGACGCACCGAAGTCCGCCGCGGACGAGGCCGCCGAAGCGGGGGCGCCGGTCAAGGTCAAGCACCGGGTGTTTCACTACCCCGGCGGCCTGGTCGACTTCGTCAAGCACATCAACCGGACCAAGTCCCCCATTCAGCCGAGTGTCATCGACTTCGACGGCAAGGGCCCCGGGCACGAAGTCGAGATCGCCATGCAGTGGAACGG
>CAYQDU010000185.1:0-8480 GCA_964416275.1 uncultured Anaerolinea sp.
CGCGAGCTGAAATCGCTGAGCGATATGCTCAAAGGCAAGAAGGGCCGCTTCCGCCGCAACCTGCTGGGCAAGCGCGTCGACTACTCGGGCCGCTCGGTCATCGTGGTCGGCCCCAAGCTGCACCTGTACCAGTGCGGCCTGCCCAAGTCTATGGCGTTGGAACTGTACCGCCCGTTCGTCATCTCGCGCCTGGTGTCGCACAACTACGCCGCCAACGTCAAGGGCGCCAAGCGCTTCATCGAGCGCAGCCGCCCCGAGGTCTACGAAGTGCTGGAAGAGGTCATCAAAGAGCGGCCCGTGCTGCTCAACCGGGCGCCTACCCTGCACCGCCTGGGCATCCAGGCCTTCGAGCCGATCCTGATCGAGGGCAGCGCCATCCAACTGCACCCGCTGGTGACCACCGCCTTCAACGCCGACTTCGACGGCGACCAGATGGCGGTGCATGTGCCGCTCTCGAACAAGGCCGTGCTGGAAGCCCGCGAGCTGATGCTCTCGTCGAAGAATCTGCTCAAGCCAGCCGACGGAGAGCCGATCATCAGCCCGTCGAAAGATATGGTATTAGGCGTATACTACCTGACCAAGAACCCCGACCCGCGCCCCCACAAGGGCGATGGGCGCATCTTTGGCGACATGGATGAAGCCGAACTGGTCTACCAGCTCAAGCAGGTCGAAATCCACTCTCGGATCAAGCTGCGCGCCAAGACCTGGTACGACGAGCAGAACAACCGCCTGCTTGCCCCGGTGGAGCGCCTGATCGAAACCACCCCCGGCCGGATGCTGTTCAACCGGGTGCTGCCCGAGGAGATTCAGTTCGTCAACTGGGAGCTGGACAAAGGCGGCCTGAAAGACTTGATGGCGAGCCTGTATGAAGTGGTGGGCGAAGAACGCACCCCCGACGTGGCCGATGCGGTCAAAGACATCGGGTTCAAGTACGCCACCCGCTCTGGCTATTCCCTGGCCGTATCTGACATCAGCGTGCCAGCCGAAAAGAACGAGATCGTCGAGAAGTCGCTGGCCGAACAAGAATCGGTTGAGCGCGACTTCCGCCGCGGCCTGCTGACCGAGCAGGAGAAGAATGAGCGCGTGATCGACATCTGGCAGCGCACCACCAACGACGTGGCCGCGGCCGTCAAGCGCTCGATGGACCCGCACGGCAACCTGGCCGCCCAGGCCCTGTCTGGGGCCACCAAAGGCGGCTTCGGCCCGATCTCACAGTTGGCTGGGATGCGCGGCCTGATGGCCGACCCGTCGGGGCGCATCATCCCGCTGCCCATCCGCTCGAACTTCCGCGAAGGGCTGAACGCGCTGGAGTACTTCATTTCGACCCACGGCGCCCGCAAGGGCCTGGCCGATACCGCCCTGCGCACCGCCGACGCCGGTTACCTGACCCGCCGCCTGGTAGACGTGGCCCAGGATGTGATTATCAACGACGACGACTGCGACACCCACGAGGGCGTATACATCCGCAAGTCCGACGATGTGGCCGGGCAGGCCATGGGCACCCGCCTGTTTGGCCGCCTGGTGTGCGAGCGAGTGACCGATCCTAAGACCGGCGAAATCCTGGCCGAGCGCAACGACGTGCTGGATCACGAAACCGTGCGCCGCATCACCAGCGCTGGCGTGACCGAAGTCAAGGTGCGCTCGCCGCTGACCTGCGAGCTGAATCACGGCATCTGCGCCAAGTGCTATGGCCTCGACCTGGGCCGCGGGCGGATGGTTGAGATCGGTTCGGCAGTGGGCATTGTGGCGGCCCAGTCGATTGGCGAGCCGGGTACACAGCTTACCCTGCGCACCTTCCACACCGGCGGCGTGGCCGCTGGCGGCGACATCACCACCGGTCTGCCCCGGGTGGAAGAACTGTTCGAGGCTCGCAAGACCCCCAAGGGCGAAGCAGTAGTCAGCGAAATCGCCGGCAAGGTCTTTGTGGCCCAGTCGGATCGCTACAGCGACCTGCGCATCGCGCACGTCGAACACAGCGAGATGATTAACGACGAATACAGCATCCCCGAAGGCTGGAAGCTGGCCGTAGTGGAAGGCGACAGCGTGGCCCAGGGCGACGTGCTGGCCTACATGGGCGACGAAGCCACCACCAACGCCCAGAACGCCGGCAAGGTGCGCCTGGAGCCGGGTGAAGGCGGAACCACCAAACTGGTGGTGGCCTACGAAAGCCGCCAGGAAGCCCAATACGACATTCCCAGCACCGCCCGGATGCTGGTCAAAGACGGCGAATACGTAGAGGCCGGGCAGCCGCTTACCGAAGGCTCGCTGAACCCGCACCGCATTCTGCGCCTGAAGGGCCGCACCGCCGCCCAGATGTACCTGATGACCGAAGTGCAGAAGGTGTACCGCTCGCAGGGCCAGAACATCCACGATAAACACTTTGAGGTCATCATCCGCAAGATGACTTCCAAGGTCAGCGTCACCCGCCCTGGCGACACCAACTACCTGCCCGGCGACCTGGTGGACTACCTGGAGCTGAAACGGATCAACGACCAGATGCTGCAAGACGGCAAGCGCCCGGCCCGCTTCCTGGAAGTTATGCTGGGCATCACCAAGGCCTCCCTCAGCACCGATTCGTTCCTGTCGGCTTCATCGTTCCAGCACACCATCAAGGTGCTGGCCGGGGCAGCCATCGCCGCTTCGGAAGACCAGTTGTTCGGTCTGAAGGAAAACGTCATCATCGGTAAGCTGATCCCGGCTGGCACAGGCTTTGTGCGCGGGCGCTTCGTAGAGGACGACGCCAAGATCGGCGAGCGGCCCGAGTCGAGCATGTACTCCGACTCGCCCTACGAAGGCGACAGCTTTTCCGACCTGGACTTCGGGATGAGCGAGTAAATTCTTAGCGAGTAAAAAGGAGCGGGCTGGCCCGCTCCTTTTTCTGTCAGCCACTATCTTTTAAGGAGGAAACAGCAATGGCAGAACGACAGGCGCAAGCCGTATGGCAAGGCACGCTCAAAGAAGGTAAAGGCACGATGAAATTCGGCTCATTCGAGGGGCCGTTCTCGTTCGCCTCCCGCTTCGAGGAAGGCCAGGGAACAAACCCGGAAGAAATGATCGGGGCGGCCCATGCCGGATGTTTCTCGATGGCGCTCAGCGCTGGCCTGAGCAAGGCCGGTTTCCCGCCCGAACGGGTGGAGACCAAAGCGAAAGTGACCCTGGGGACGATTGACGGCAACCCGCGCATCACCAACATCCACCTGGAATGCCGGGTCAAAGCGCCGGGGATCGGCGCCGAGCAGTTCAACCAGATCGCCGAAGGCACCAAGTCTGGCTGCCCCATCTCGGCCGCCCTGGCGGCCGTGCCGATCACCCTGGATGCTAAGCTGGTCTAGGTTTTTATCGAGATAAAAAAACTGCGTCCCCTGCGGACGCAGTTTTTTTTATCTCGATACCCAGGGCGTCCGGGGGCTTTGGGTAGCTCCCCGTTAAACCGGGGTGGAAGGGACTCTCGCCAGGAAGGATGCTCAGCGAGGGGTTTTGTTGCACAAAGTGCGTCAAAATTCATCGAGTATCTCTTTCTCAGGCGCTCGGGGAGCGCCATAGGCTACCCCCTGGTTAAGTGGGGAGGCGCCGGGCTTTGCCGGAAGAGGGTTAATCAAGGAATAGGGTATAATAACCAGAACGTTTGATCGACTGAGATTAAAAGACCGCAAAGGAGGCCGTATGTGCGGACGATTTACTTTAACGGTTACCCCGGAACAACTGCAAACCGCCTTTCCTGGGCTGCAAGTTCCCGATACAGTGGCCCCGCGCTATAACATCGCCCCCACCCAGCCGGTGGCGGTGATTGCCAACAACCGCCCCAACCATCTGGACTTTTTCGTCTGGGGCCTGATCCCCTCCTGGGCCAAAGACCCGGACATCGGCAGCCGGATGATTAACGCCCGCGCCGAAACGCTGGCCGAAAAACCAGCCTTCCGGGCCGCCCTCCGCCGGCGGCGCTGCCTGATCCCGGCCAGCGGATTTTACGAGTGGCGGGCCGATCCCGGCCAGAAATCCAAAACGCCTCTGTACATCTGTCTGGCCGACGGCGCGCCGTTCGCCTTTGCCGGACTATGGGAAAACTGGAACGGGCCAGACGGCTCGAGCATCCTGTCGTGTACGATCATTACCACCGGGCCAAATGCCCTGATGGAGACGATCCACAACCGCATGCCGGTCATCCTGCCGCCCGCGGCCTACGCCCAGTGGCTCGACCCCGGCGAGCAGCCGGCCGAGGGCCTGCTGCCCCTGCTCCAACCCTACCCAGCCGAAGCCATGCAGGCCTTCCCCGTTTCCCGGCTGGTCAACAGCCCCGGTAACGACAGCCCACAGTGCATTTTGCCGCTGGCGGAATAGACGGTTTTACAGTACGATTGGTGGTTGGCGGGGCGGCGCGCCCATCCCGCCAACCACCAATCGTACCCATTTTCCCCGGAGCGTCTTATGTCTGAATCGCTGCCGCTCGTCCTCGTCACCCACAGCCTGCCGGAGGGCTGGCTCTCGCTATTAGAGGGTCAATGCCGCACCCTGGTCGGCCCGTGGGACGCGACCGCCTTTGACCCCGCCCTGGAGGCTTCCCTCGACCAGGCCGAGGGCCTGTTCTGCCTGCTGACCATCCCCATCCGCCAGGCCCTGCTCGACCGGGCGCCGCGCCTGCGAGTGGTGAGCAACATGGCCGTGGGCTACGACAACATCGACGTAGCAGCCTGCACCCGGCGCGGCATCCCGGTGGGCAATACCCCCGGCGTGCTGACCGAAGGCACGGCTGATCTGACCCTGGCGCTGCTCCTTTCAGCCGCTCGCCAGCTTCCCCAGGCCGCCCTGGACGCCCGCGCCGGCCGCTGGACCACCTGGCGGCCGGCCGGCTGGCTAGGGGCAGACCTGGATGGAGCCACCCTGGGCATCATCGGCCTGGGCAAGATTGGCCGCGCCGTGGCCCGCCGGGGGCGCGGCTTTGGGTTGAACATCAACTATCACGACGCCCAGCCCGACCCGCAGGCCGAGGCTGAGCTGGGGGCGCGCTTTCTGCCGCTGGAAACGCTGCTGGAAAGCAGCGATTTCGTCAGCCTGCACGTGCCGCTTACCCCCCAAACGCGCGGCCTGATCGACGCGGCCGCCCTGCGGCGCATGAAACCGGGCGCAATCCTGGTCAACACCTCTCGCGGCCCGGTGGTCAAGATGGACGACCTGCTGCGCGCCCTGCAAGAGGGCTGGATTGGCGGGGCGGCCCTGGATGTGACCGACCCCGAACCCCTGCCGCCCGACCATCCGCTTTACGCCCAGCCCAACTGCCTGATCGCGCCGCACATCGGCTCGGCCACCTGGAACACCCGCCGCCGGATGGCCGAGCTGGCCTGCCGCAACCTGCTGGCCGGGCTGGCCGGCGAGCGCCTGCCCCACTGCGTCAACCCGGAAGTGTATCCTTAACAGGGGGGCGTCGCGCTTCGGGCGACAAACTCCCCTGAGTCTCTCTTTCAAAGGGCAAACTATGCCGCTGATACATATCCGCCCATTCCGTGTGCGCCACTATGAATGCGACGCCTACGGACACCTGAACAACGCCAACTACCTGCGCTACATGCAGGAAGCCGCCTTCGACGCTTCGGCCGCCGCCGGGTTCGACCTGGCCCGCTACGCCCAGATGGAACGCCTGTGGCTGATCCGTGAGACCGAGGTCGAATTTCTGCGCCCGCTGCAATATGATGACCGGGTGGAGGTCAAGACCTGGGTGGCCGATTTCCGGCGGGTCATCTCTCGCCGCAATTATGAATTCTACCTGCAGCCGGGCGACGAACTGGCCGCCCGCGCCTGGACAGATTGGGTGTTTATGGATACCCGCGCCGGGCGGCCTACCCGCATTCCGCCGGAGGTGATCGCCGGGTTCTACCCGGAGGGCGCGCCGGAAGAGGCTGTCGAGCGCCCGCCCTTCCCCACCCCGCCCGGCCCGCCGGAGGGGGCCTATCGCATGCGCCGCCAGGTGCGCTGGCAAGACCTGGATCGCCTGCAGCACGTCAACAACGCGGTCTACCTGGCCTATGCCAGCGACTGCGGCTTTGAGGCTACGGCCGCCTTTGGCTGGTCGTGGGAGCGTTTGCAGGCTGCCGGGCTGGGTATTTTTCTGCGCCGTCTGCACGTGCAGTATCTTCAATCGGCGCTGCTGAACGACGAGCTGGAAATCGTCACCTGGATCTACGACGTGCGCCGGGCCACCTTTATGCGCCGCTATGAAATCACACGCGCCAGAGATGGGGCGCGGCTGGCCCAGATCGACGCCTATAACGTATGGGTCGACCTGCCCAGCGGACAGCCAGCCCGCATCCCCGCTCAGATGCGCCAGGACTTCGCCCCCCACATCGCCTGATTAATCCGAAAGCGGAACAAAACTGGCTCTCCCGCTTTCGGGGCAGCTCGCCGCTCAACCGGGGTGGGTGTGACTGGCGAGCTTCATCAGAAGAGGATTAATCGTGGATTTTGTTGCACTTCGTGCGCCAAAATCCCCTCCGGCAGAAGAGCCATAAAATAATGCCAGGGGGCGCTGCGCAGAGCGCAGCGCCCCCTGGCAAACTCAATTGTGGGTCGCCCGGCGGTGTTTAAAGAGCCAATGGCCCACCCACAGGCCAATCTCTATCAAAATTACAACGCCCAACCCGGTCGCCAGGCCCAGGCCGCCCCCCATCAGGCCATAGACGAACCAGTTTTCCAGATAAGCGCCGGCGCTGGAAATTACCAGGCCGGGATGTTCTTCCTGCGTCCAATACAACAGAGTGTTGTCTTCCAGCAGGATATAGCGAACGTAGCGTCTTGTTTCCGGGCTGTAGGTCAGCAAACAATCCACCTGGCTGACGGGCGGGCGGGGCGGCTGACGAATGAGACGAGACTGGCTGAGGTCGGCCCCGCTGCAAGTCTGGTCGGGAAAGCTGGCATAATAGGCGGCGGCATCCAAGGCGCCCGCCTGCGGGCGCGCCACCCATTGGCCGCTCTTGTCTCTGACAAAAACCTCGCCTGTGGGCGTGATGACAGCCAGGTAACGCTGTTCGGCCGGATCAAAACGCGCCTCCGCCAATTCTGCGGGCAGGGCGCCGCCATTCGCCCAGCCGATATTTGCGCCATGCGCCTGGCGATAAGCCAGTTGATTGCCATACCGGCCCCCCAACACCAGCCCCAGCGCCGCAGCAGCCAGGATGAAGTAGGTATAGCTGTGAATACGCGCGAACATCCGTCTATTCAGACCAGCTATGGATGCCCGAAGCCCCAGGTTTAGAGATGGGCATGGATAGCCTGGATGTAATCCGGGCTGCTGCCGCAGCACGACCCCACCACCTGCGCCCCCAACTCGATGAACTCGTTGATGTGGCCGGAAAAGTCGTCTGGGCTGACATCGTAGACGGTCTGCCCGCCGGCCAGGCGCGGCAGTCCGGCGTTGGGCTTGGCGATCAGAATCGCATCGGGGGCGGCTTCGCGCATCTGGCGCAGCACGTCG
This sequence comes from uncultured Anaerolinea sp., assembly GCA_964416275.1. Taxonomy (GTDB): domain Bacteria; phylum Chloroflexota; class Anaerolineae; order Anaerolineales; family UBA4823; genus RBG-16-57-11. The sequence continues at coordinate 7,463 of CAYQDU010000185.1, forward strand.
GGGATCATCCCCAGCCCTTCGCCGCAGTTGGCCCCGATGGCGGTCAGGCCCAGCGGCCACAGCTCTTGAACGGCCTGTTTGGCGCTCACGCCCATCATGGTGCGGCCGCGCTTGCCAAAGCTGAACGAGCAGAATACCGGCAAATCGCTGGCCTGGCGGGCGGCGCTGACAGCAGCCCTGGCCTCGTTCAAATCGCTCATCGTCTCGATCCACAGGGCGTCCACACCGCCCTCGGCCAGGGCGGCGGCCTGCTCGGCAAAGGCTTCCAGAGCCAGTTCACCGGTCAGCGGGCCCATCGGTTTCATCAGTTCGCCAGAAGGGCCAATATCGCCAGCCACGTAAGCGCGACCGGCAGCCGCTTGTTTAGCCAGGCGGGCGGCGGCCAGGTTCAGTTCGCGGGTTCGCGCGCCCAGGCCATATTTCTCCAGCTTTAACCGCGAGCCGCCAAAGGTGTTGGTCAGGATAATCTGCGACCCGGCCTCCAGGTAAGCGCGATGCAAAGCCAGAATCTTCTCCGGCTGGTCTACGTTCCACAGTTCGGGGGCTACGCCCGGCGGCAGCCCGGCGGCCATGAGCATCGTGCCGGTGGCCCCATCGGCAATCAGCGCCCGCCCCTGGGCCAGGTATTCACGCAAACTAATTTCCATGTTCGTTTGTTCCTCCTGAGGAAGTTCGGTTGGTACCATCCCACTTAAGCTTGGAGTAGCCTATGGCGCTCTTCGAGCGTCCGAACAACAGGTATTCAGGAGATTTTAGCGCGCAAAGTGCGAGAAAATCCCCGGTTAACCATCTGTTCGGGCAGCCAGGCTCGCCCGGCAAAGCTCGCCAGTTACATCCACCATGGTTGAATGGGAGCTGCCGTTCGGTTCTTCCGCCGAAAGAAGCGAGCTTTTGAACCAAGAATTTATTGTAACATACTGTGAAGCCCGCCGAAACAGGCCAAAAGACGGCTCTTCCGCCGCGGGCGGGATTTGATCTATATCGGTCTTCCAGCTTGGCCGGGAAAGAGGTGCTATTT
>CAYQDU010000186.1:0-2630 GCA_964416275.1 uncultured Anaerolinea sp.
CTGGGGGTGTGGCGAGGGTGAGACTTGAACTCACAACCAAGGGCTTATGAGTCCCCTGCTCCACCATTGAGCTACCTCGCCATTGGGCTTGTGTTACGTTTGGAGCGGACGCAATATTACTACGCTCCGCCGGTTTTGTCAACAAGATTTTTATGATCTTGTGATCTGCGGGCCGCCGGGCGGCCCGCGCCCCGCTAGACCTCCCGGTTGACGAAGTACAGGGCCAGGTCTTGCAGGGCCTGGCGCTGAGGCCCGGGGGTAAAGCTCTCCAGCAGGGCCGCGCCGCGCTCGGCGTAGCCGCGGGCCTCGGCCAGCGCCTGGCCGATGGCCCCCCCCTGGCGGATGGCCGCCACCAGGCGGGTTATCTCGGCCTCGGCCGGAAGCTGGCCGCTCAAAATGGCCTGCAGGGCCGGGTCGTGCGGGGCCGCCTCCAGGTAATACAGGGCCGGCAGGGTCACCAGGCCCTGGCGCAGGTCGCTGGCAACCGGCTTGCCCACCGTGGCCTGCTCGCCGGTAAAATCCAGGATGTCGTCCATAATCTGGAAAGCCATCCCCACCTGATAGCCGTAAGCGCGCAGGGTGTCGAGGGCGTCCTCGTCGTCGGTGGGGCTGAGCATGGCCGGGGCGGCCGCCGCCAGCTCGAACAGCGAGGCGGTCTTGGCGTAAATGCGCTGCTCGTAATTCTCGCGGCTGGCCAGGCCGCGGGCGGCGAACAATTGGGTGATCTCGCCGTTGACGATGGTGGCTAACGTCTCGGCGAACAGGCGCATCAGGGCCACCGAGTTGGTCTCGGCGGCCAGCTTGGCCGCCCGGGCGAAGATGAAATCGCCGGTCAGCACCGTGGCGGCCGGCGACCACTGGGCGTTGAGGGTGGCGATGCCCCGCCGCAGCAGCGAGCCATCGATCAGGTCATCGTGAACCAGGGTGGCGGTGTGGAGCAGCTCAATCGAGGCCGCCAGGATGCGCAGCCGCTCCGGATCGGCGTGCAGCATGCCGCCGGCCAGCAGCGACAAAGCCGGGCGCACCCGCTTGCCGCCCGACGAGAGCAGATGGCGCAGCGCCACGCCCAGGTCGGGGTGATGAGCGTCGGCCTGCGAGCGCATCAGGTCTTCCACTTGCTGCATCTGGCTCTGAATGGGGGCCAGGAAATTTACCGAAGTCAAGGAATTACCTGCCAAAGAAATAACCTTTCAGCGTTTTCAGCGATGATAGGAGCAAACTGCTCTGGCGCCAGGCCGCGCAGCCCGGCGATTTTCTCGGCCACATAGGCCACGTAGCCCGGTTCGTTGCGCTGGCCGCGCTGGGGGTGAGGGGTCAGGAACGGGGCGTCGGTTTCGATCAGCAGGGCCGACAGGGGCAGGCCGGCCGCCACCCGTTGAAGCTCGGCGGCGTTTTTGAACGTCACCGGGCCGGCGATGCCGATGCAAAAATTGAGCGCCACAGCCTGCCGGGCCAGCTCCAGCGTGTCGCTGTAAGCATGCAAGACCCCCGGCCGGGCCGCCAGGGGCGAACCGGCCGCCTGCAGCCCGCGCTGCCACTCGCCCAAGATCGCCAGGTCGTCTTGGGTGGCGCGCCGGGCGCCGGGCGCGCGGGCGTTGCGCACGTGGATCACCACCGGCCGGCCCACCGCGGCGGCCAGCTCCAACTGGGCCTGCAAAGCCCGCTCCTGGGCCGGGCGGGGGATCTGCTGCCAGTAATCGTCCAGGCCAATCTCGCCAATCGCCACGACTTTGGGATGCCCGGCCAGGGCGCGCAGCTCGGCCCACAGGGCCGCCCAGGCGTCTGGGGCCAGTTCGGGCAGGTCGGTGGGGTGCAGGCCCACCGCGGCATAGACTTCGGGGATCGCCTCGGCCAGGGCGATGGCCGCCCGGCTGGTGGGCAGGTCGATGCCGGGGTTGAGGATGCGCCCCACCCCGGCCCGCCTGGCCCGCTCGATCACCGCCGGGCGGTCGGCGGCGAAGCTATCGAAGTTCAGATGGCAATGCGTGTCTACCAGCAAGCGCGGCTCCACAAGTGCGAAACGGTACAAACTATTATATCAAGAGTTGTAGTATCATAAAGCCCTGGGTGAAGAATTATGTTGACCAATCAGACCAAAACCTACCTGGATTACGCCGCCACCACCCCCGTCGACCGGCGGGTGCTGGAGGCCATGCTGCCCTATTTCAGCGAGGAATTCGGCAACCCCTCCTCGGTGCATACCTTCGGCCAGCAGGCCGAGGCCGCCCTGGAACAGGCCCGCGAAACCGTGGCCGCCGCCCTGCGCTGCGCCCCGCAAGAGATCGTCTTTACATCCTGCGGCTCGGAGAGCGACAACCTGGCCCTGCGCGGGGCGGCCCTGGCCGCCCGCAGCCGGCGCGGCGCCGATCACATCCTCATCAACCCGCTGGAACACCCGGCCGGGCTGCGCACCGCCCAGCAGTTGGCCCGCCTGCACGGCTTCGAGGTCGAATACCTGCCGGTCGACGCCGATGGGCTGATCGACCCGCGGGCCGTGGCCGAGCGCCTGCGCCCTACCACGGCGGTCGTCTCGGTCATGTACGCCAACAACGAGATCGGCACGATCTACCCCATCGCCGAGATCGGGCGCATCTGCCGCGAGCAGGGCGTGCCGTTCCACAGCGACGCGG
>CAYQDU010000186.1:2730-8438 GCA_964416275.1 uncultured Anaerolinea sp.
GCCGAGATCGGGCGCATCTGCCGCGAGCAGGGCGTGCCGTTCCACAGCGACGCGGTGCAGGCGGCGGCCTACCTGCCGGTGAACGTGCAGGAGCTGAACGTAGACCTGCTGGCCCTGGGGGCGCACAAGTTCTACGGGCCGAAAGGCGTGGGGGCCCTGTACGTGCGCCAGGGAACGCCCATCCTGCCAACCCAGACCGGCGGCGGGCAAGAGTTCGGCCTGCGGGCCGGCACCCACAACACGCCCCTGATCGTGGGCCTGGCCGAAGCCCTGCGCCTGGCCCAGGCCGAGCGCGCCGCCCGCCAGGCGCAGGTCTTGCCGCTGCGCGACGCCATCATCGGGCGCACGCTGGAGGCCATCCCCGAAGCCGGGCTGACCGGCCACATGAGCCAGCGCCTGCCCAACCACGCCAGCTTCGTCTTCCACGGCGCAGACGGCAACACCCTGCTGACCCTGCTCGACGTGGCCGGGTTCGCCTGCTCGTCTGGCTCGGCCTGCAAAACCGGCGACCCGGAACCCTCGGCCATCCTGACCGCCCTGGGCCTGACCCGCGAGTGGGCCTTGGGCTCGCTGCGGGTCACCCTGGGCGTGGGCAACACGCCCGAACAAATCGAAGCCTTCCTGCAGGCCCTGCCCGCCCTGGTGCAGAAAGCCCGCCAGAGGGACTGAAGATCGGCTCTTCCGCCAAAGGCGGGAATTTTTCTATATTTTTGGGGAAAATGGGCGGCTGGCGCCACCCCATTCAACCGTGGAACAGGCATGGCGCTCGCAGAGCGCCTTCAAAAAGAGTTATTCCGTGGGGTTTGTCGCCCGAAGCGCGACAAAACCCACGATGAATCCTCTTTCTTTATGGATCGCACGCACATGACTCTTGCCTCGAAAACTGTGGTGGTGGCGATGAGCGGCGGGGTGGATAGCTCGGCGGCGGCGGCCCTGCTGCTGCGCCAGGGCTACACCGTCATCGGCATGATGCTGCGCCTGTGGAGCGAAAGCGGGCGCCAGGCCGATAACCGCTGCTGCACGCCCGACGCCATGGCCCAGGCCCGCCGGGTGGCGGGCCAGCTGGGCATCCCCTTCTACGCCGTCGACGCTCAGCAGCCCTTCTACGACCGGGTGGTGCTGGATTTCACCGCCGGCTACCTGCAGGGCCAGACCCCCAACCCGTGCCTGGCCTGCAACCGGCACATCCGCTGGGAGCTGCTGCTCAACCGGGCGCTGGCCCTGGGGGCCGATTACCTGGCGACCGGCCACTACGCCCGCCTGGAGGCCGACGAGCAGGGCCGGGTGCAGCTCTGCCGGGCGGCCGACGATCATAAGGATCAATCCTACGTGCTGCACATCCTGGGGCAGGCCCAACTGCGCCACGCCCTGTTCCCGCTGGGGGCGTATACCAAGCCCCAGGTGCGCCAGATGGCGCGCGAGCTGGGCCTGCCGGTGGCCGAGCGCCCCGACAGCCAGGATTTGTGCTTCCTGGGCAGCGACGATTACCGGGCCTTCCTGCGCCGCCGCGCCCCCCAGGCCGCCCGGCCAGGGCCGATCTTGAACCGGGCCGGGGAAACCCTGGGCGAGCACCAGGGCCTGGCTTTCTACACCATCGGCCAGCGCAAGGGGCTGGGCCTGCCCGGCCCGCAGCCCTGGTACGTACTGGGCAAAGACCTGGCCCGCAACGCCCTGATCGTGGGCGGGCTGGAAGACCTGGGCCGCGACCGCCTGGAGGCGAGCGCGGCGAATTGGGTCAGCGGGCAGGCCCCAGCCGAGCCGTTCCGGGCCGAGGTGAAGATCCGCTACAAGGCCGCCCCGGCCCCCGGCTGGGTGCACCCGCAGGGCGGCGAGCGTTTCAGCGTGCAGTTCGACGCGCCGCTGCGCGATATTACGCCCGGGCAGGCGGCGGTGGTCTACCGCGGCCAGGTCTGCCTGGGGGGAGGCGTCACTCAGGCATGAGCATTCCGGCGCTGGTGTTTGGATTTATCCTATCCAGCCTGTACGGGGCGCTGTTCCACCTGTGGCGGGGCGGGGGGGCCGGGCGGCTGCTGCTCGACCTGGGGCTGGCCTGGCTGGGCTTCTGGATCGGTCACCTGCTGGCGGCCCAGGTGGGGCTGGCCCTGCTCAAGGTGGGGCCGCTGTATGTCGGCCCGGCCAGCCTGCTGGCGGCGGGGTTCTTGTTCCTGGGCCACTGGCTGGCCCAGATTCCCACCCGGGCGGGCTAAGCTGCCCCTCACGCTGTGGAGAGGCTGCCGGTTTCATAGCCGGCCGGCGGGGCGCGGGGCCGGCGCAAAAAAACGGGTTTGCGAGCCGCAGCTGCGGCCCGCAAACCCGTTTTTGGATCAAGAACGCCGGCCAACCCAAGGCTGGCGCCGGCCGGCGGGGGGTGTTAGAGGATCGTCACCTGGGCGGCCTGCAGGCCCTTGGGGCCCTGCTCGATGCTGAACTCAACCTGCTGGCCTTCCTGCAGGCTGCGGTAGCCGTCGGCCTGGATGGCCGAGAAATGCACGAACACGTCGGCTCCGCCCTGGCGCTCGATGAAGCCGTAGCCCTTGCTGGCGTTGAACCATTTGACTGTACCAATGACGCGGTCACTCATGATAGAACTTCTCCTTGCTTTGATCGGTTTGCTGAAATTTGGCCGCCGGCCTGCCAGACTGAGAACAAAAACCAGCCCAAACGGAGCGCTTCCCGTTCAGACCGGTTATGGGGGGTAAAATCCAGCAGAACATCGCGTGCCACCTACGCCTTAACTTTATCAGCCTTGAGGCGTTTCGTCAAGGTGGCTCGAATTTGTGTTAAAATCTTCCTCCGTCGTCAATCGTCTATTACCTGTACAGGAACCCAAACCCTCATGACCGATACCCCCTCCAAAGCCTGCGCCCAACCGGGCGACCTGGCGCAACTGGTTAGCCCAACCAACAAAGTCTTCATCCGCCGCCTGGAAGCTGGCGAAAGTTTCCACACCCACCGCGGCATCCTGAACTACGACGACCTGATCGGCCAGCCGTGGGGCAGCGAGGTGACCACCCACACCGGGGCGGTCTATTACATGCTCCAACCCTCGCTGGCCGATGTGCTCCAATATATGCCGCGCAACACCCAGATCATGTATCCCAAGGATGTGGGCTACGTGCTGGTGACGATGGGCATCGGGCCGGGGGTGCAGGCGCTGGAGGCCGGCACCGGCTCTGGCTCGCTGACCACCGCCCTGGCCTGGGCGGTCGGCCCGCAGGGGCAGGTCTTCACCTACGAGGCCCGGCCCGAAATGCAGAACCTGGCCCGCAAGAACATCGAAAAGATGGGCTTCAGCGACCGGGTAAGCTTCAAGCTGCGCGACATCAGCGAAGGCTTCGACGAGCGCAACATGGACGCCCTGTTCCTCGACGTGCCAAACCCGTACGACTACCTGGCCCAGGTTCGCCAGGCCCTGCGGCCCGGCGGGCGCTTCGGCACCATCCTGCCCACCACCAACCAGGTCATCCGCCTGCTGGACGAGCTGTATAAGCACGACTTCGCCTTCGTAGACGTGTGCGAGGTGCTGCTGCGCTACTACAAACCCGTGGCCGACCGCTTCCGCCCTACCGACCGGATGGTGGCCCACACCGGTTTTCTGATCTTCGCCCGCCCGATGCTGGAAATCAGCAAGCGCCACCGCAAGGCCGGCGAAGCGCTTGAGCTGCCCGGCGCCGAGGAGCTGCCGCCCGGCGCCGAAGAGCAGCCCGCGGTGGACGAAGCCTGACCGCGCCCGTTTTCCCTGGCCCGGCCCGAACCCGGGCCAGGGAAAACGGGCGCCGATAGATCGATGGGGGGTTGCGGGCGCTACGTGACCCGCAGCCCCCTCGTCATGCGGCGCATGCATGCGCCGCATGAATGCGCACGACGAACACCCAAACAGCTTATGGATGATCTGACCGAAACCGAAATCAGCGCCCGCCTGGCGGAGGCGGCCAGCCGCCCGCCCAGCGGCGATGACCGCCCCGCCGACGCGCCGGCCGACCTGGACTTTCTGACCCGCTCCCGGCCCGGCCCGGCCCGCCCGGCGGCGGTGCTGGTGCCCCTGCTGCGCCAGGCCGGCGGCTGGCACATCCTCTACACCCGGCGCAGCGCCAGCCTGCCCGAACACAGCGGCCAGGTGGCCTTCCCCGGCGGCCGGGCCGACCCCGGCGACGCCTCGCCCGAATTTACCGCCCTGCGCGAAGCCCAGGAGGAGATCGGCCTGCGCCCGCAAGACGCCCGCATCCTGGGCCGCATGCGCCAGTACCTCACCATCACCAACTACCGCATCACCCCGGTGGTCGGCGTGATCCCGTACCCCTACCCCTTCGCCCCGGCCGATGTGGAAGTCAGCCGCATCTTCACCATCCCGCTCGACTGGCTGGCCGACCCCGCCCATTACGAGGAGCGCCTGCGCCCGCTGCCCGCCCCGCACGCCCCCGCGCCGGTGATCTATTTCCAGGCCTACGATGGCGAGGTGCTGTGGGGGGCCACCGCCCGCATGACCCTGCACCTGGTGCAGCTCTTGCAGTAGGATTTTGGCGCGCTTCGTGCGCCAAAATCCACGATTCAGCCTCTTTCCCGGCGAGCGAAGCTCGCCAGTCGCCGCTACCCCGGTTAAGTGGAGCGATTCCCTTTCTGCGGCGGAGCGCCATAAAAAATGGAGGGCAGGCGGCTGCGCCGCCCGCCCTCCATTTTTGGGCTCTCCCGGCCTGGCCGGGACACAGGCTGGATTTTGGGAAAATGGGCGGCGGCGCCGCCCATTTCCCCAAAATCCAGCAAAATTCTCCAGGCTAGAAGTCTTCTTCCTTCTTGCCCTTCTCGATGATCTCCGGCTCGCCGGGGGCGGCCTCTGGGGCGGCTTCCTCGCCCTCCGGGGCCATCACCGACACCAGCACGTCGTCGGGGCTGTCGAGGATCGTCACGCCAGGCAGGGCGGCAAGGTCGCGCACGTAGATGGCGCTGCCGATCTCGCTCAGGCCCGACAGATCGATCGTGATGCGGTTGGGCAGGTCGCGCGGCAGCGACTCGATTTCCAGGCTCTCGCGCGCCGGAACGACGATGCCGCCGTACAGCTTGATGGCCGGGGCGTCGCCGACGAATTCCAGGCCGACGGTGACGCGCAGCGTCTCGGTCATCGAGACGGCCAGGAAATCGATGTGCAGCAGGACGCCGGTGATGGGGTCGCGCTGCTTCTCGCGCACCAGCACGGTGTGCGGAACGCCGTTCACGTCCACCGTGATCAACTGGGAGGAGGAAACGTGCGGCAGGGTGCGGGTCGCATCGTGCAGATCGAGGCTGATCGCCACCGGTTCGAGGTGATGCCCGTAGATAACGGCGGGCAGCAGGCCCTGGCGGCGCAGGGCGCGCACCTGTTTGCCGATCACGGTACGGGGTTGAGCTTTGAGTACTACGTCTTCCATTGTATCCTTCCTCGGAGCGCCTCTCACCGGGCGGGCAGATCGGCCGCCGGTTACCTTCGCTCCTTCGGTATTGGCGCGGCTTGCGCCGCAGATGAATATCCGGCCCACCGGCCGGGACCAAACAAAGAACTGACCAGCAAAAACTAGCGCCGGCGGGAGAGCAGGCGGGCCAGGGCCAGGGTCAGGCCGAAGCCGATCCCGGCGGCCAGGCCGGCCAGCAGGGCCCGGGGCGTGTCGATGGCGGCTTCCACCGGGCCATCCACCCGCCCGGCCAGCAAGACGCCCACCTGGAGCGGGCCGCTCTGC
>CAYQDU010000187.1:0-8395 GCA_964416275.1 uncultured Anaerolinea sp.
GGTGGCCGCCGACCTGCTGCCCGCCTGGGGCCAGCCGCAGCCCGGCCCGGCCCAGCCGGCCAGCCGGCTGACCGGCAAACTGCCCTTTGGGGTGCTGGTTTCGGTGGAACAGGAACAGGACAACCAGGCTGCTGTGCGCCTGCCGGACGGCCGGCTGTGGTGGGTGGCGCGAGCGGGCCTGCTGCCGCTGGGCAACTGCCCCTGCCCCGACCCGCAGGGCATCGCCCAGACCCTGGCGCTAATCCAGCGCTTTATCGGCGTGCCGTACCTGTGGGGCGGGCGCTCGCCGTTTGGCTACGATTGCTCTGGCCTGGCAGGCATTTTCTATGCCTTCATGGGCGTGACCATTCCGCGCGACGCCGACCAGCAGTACCGGGCGGGCATTCCCGTCGCCGGCCCGGCCCAGCCTGGCGACCTGCTGTATTTTGGCGAGCTGGATAGCAGTTCATCCAGCCGTTTTGCGTCCATCACCCACGTGGGCATTTCGCTGGGAGGCGAGGAGATCATCCACGCCAACGGGGCTGCCTGGGGGGTATCGTATAACAGCTTAAATCCAGATGGCCCGCTCTACCGCGCCTGGCTGCGCGATCACCTGGCTGGAATCCGGAGGTTTGCATGAAACTGACCTATGAACCCTACACGCTCAACCTGAAAACCACCTGGCGCATCGCTCACGGGGCCACCGATCAGCGCCACAACGTCTTCGTTCGCATCGGCGATGGGCAGGGCGAGGCGGCTGGTGTACCGCATCACGGCGAATCGCAGGCCGGGATCATGGCCTACCTGGATCAGGTGATCGAGCAGGCCTGGGATGTATTTGACCTGGAAGATGGGCTGAAGCGCCTGCCGCCCGGCTCGGCCGCAGCCCGCACCGCCATCGACCTGGCCCTGCACGACGCCCTGGGCCAAAAGTTGGGCCTGCCGCTCTACCGCCTGTTCGGGCTGAACCCGGCCAACATCCCCCTCACCTCCTACACGGTAGGCATGGACGAGCCGGCGGTGATGGCCGAACGGGCCAAAGCCTCGGCCATGCCGATCATCAAGATCAAGATGGGGGGAGCCGACGACGAGGCGGCCCTGAAGGCCATCCGCCAGGCCACCAACGCCCGCCTGCGGGTAGACGCCAACGCCGGTTGGAGCCGCGAGCAGGCCGCGGCGCTGATTCCGCGCCTGGTGCAGTACGACATCGAGTTTGTCGAGCAGCCGCTGCCGGTAGGCGACATCGAGGGCCTGCGCTGGCTGCGCGAGCGCAAGCTGGGCGTGCCAATCTTTGCCGACGAGAATGTGAAGACCTCCAAAGACGTGGCCGCCCATGCCGGGGCCGTGGATGGGGTGGTGATCAAAATCCAGAAGACCGGTGGGCTGCGCGAGGCGCTGCGCGCCATCCACACTGCCCGCGCCCTGGACATGCGCATCATGTTGGGCTGCATGGTCGAAACAACCCTGGGCGTAACCGCCGCAGCCCACATCGCCGCCCTGGTCGATTACGCTGACCTGGACGGCCCGATGCTGATCGCCAACGACCCGTTCAACGGGGTGCAGTACGACGGCGCTCGCCTGCGCCTCTCCGACGCACCCGGCCTGGGCGTGCAGCGCATGCCAGCATACCAAATGTTTTGACCCCATAGGTTTGTTATGCTGGTTCTTCGGTAGCTCCCCGCGCAACCGTGGTGGATGCGACTGGCGAGCTTCGCCAAAAGAGGGTTAATCATGGATTTATCGCACTTCGGGCGACAAATCCACGCAACATCTCTTTCTTGAAGGGGATGGAAGAGCGCCATGCCTGCTCCACAGTTTCGTGGGGCGGCGCCACTCTTTTGGCTTCGTCGGGAAAATTTCTGTATGCAGATGGAGTTGGGCAGTGAAACCGCCCAACTCCATCTGCATACAGGCCCAACCCCACCTCCGGCGGAAGAGCCAGAGGTTCTAGGCGTAGCGCAGCAGGGCTTCGCTGCGGGTGATAACCATTTTAGCGCTGGCGCGGGCGATGGGGCCGACCATCGCCGGAGGCAGGCGGCGCAGAAAATCGCCGGGGGGCAGGCGCCCGGCAAACATTTCCTCGGCCCAACCCACGGCTTGTTCGATCATATCCGGCGGTAGGCTGCGGTAGATGAACAATGTCAGGGGCGAAATGTCCAGGTCAAAGCCGGGGTCTTCGTTGCGGCCCTGGGCCAGCAGGGTATACTCAATCGAAGCCGGTTCGGCCCAGGCGGGGTCATCCACAAACGGCAAATATTGTTCCAGGCGCTCTACCCCAGAGCGAATGGGCAGATCGCCCATAAACAGCGACAGTGGCGCATCGCCGCCCGATTCTTCGGCCAGGGCTTCCAGAATACTCTGCGCCAGCAGCTTCATTTGCAAATATTTGCGTCCAACCTGAATATTACGCCGGGCCAGGGCCACCAGCTGGCTAAAACGTTCGGACGTTGGCTCGCCATTAAACTGGTGAAAGATCGTCTGCGGGTCCAGAATGCGGAAAAAGCCTTCCATATGCTGCAAGGCTTCGCGATACTCACGGATCGAGTAGACGCTGAACCCCGCCCGCAGCGGCACGTTCGTTTCGGGCAGCAGCCGCCAGGTCTTGCTCAGAAAATCGCCAGGGTTAGCCTCGGCAAAGCTTGCCACATCCTTGTTCGCCATTCGCACCGCCAGGCAAATGGTCTGGCGGATCTCGGCCTCGCTCATCTCGAAGCCCCAACCGCCGTTGATCTGGCGCAGACGCCCGGCCTGGCGCTCGAAATAGTCTCGCCCCTGAGCGTCTGGGCCGCGGAAGGGGATCGTGGCCTCCACGCAAAAGTCCATCTTCACCAGCTCGCGCTCCGGCACGATCTCGCCCAGCTTCTTATTCATCACCAGCGCGCTGAGGAACTCATTGAGACCGTGGGAGGGGGTGATCACCGCGCCCAGGGGGATATCGAAAGTCTCGCGAGCCAGAGAAAACAGGCGATCTTCTGCCGGCAGGCCGCGCGCCAGCGAAAAAGCCTGCTCGTCTTTACTGATGAAAGGCGCCACCACTTCCATAATTTCCGGCAAAAACCCCAAATCGACCTGATAGTAAACGATATCGTGAAATAACGCCGCCAGGGTTTGGATTGGGCTATCCGGGTTGACCAGCGACAAAACATGCTCCAGATTGTGATAATTGCGGGCCTGGACGGTCATTGCTTTGTGAATCAAGACAGCCAGCTCTTCCAGAGTCTTGACCTCCACAACCACCCCCAGTTGCTCAAACGCCTGGCTGAATGTATCAATAATACGATGCAATGTACCTTCGTACATATGGGCCTCCAGAAACCATTATATCGTATGCACTTTTTGGATGCCGTAAAATTCAGCTAATGGTCTGTAAGAAACGCCAATCAAAGCCCCCCATGCCTTTCTTAACGTCAGGTGCGACGACTATAAGAAAGGCCCGAAAGCCATCCGCCGCGCCCTTGACAGCCTCAACGCCATATGTTATTAATAACATATGGACAGGTTAACCTAATGATTTCCTGGGTCTTCCGGCCAGCCGAGAAGAAATCGCGGTTGAAGTCCGCGGGCGGTGTATGTCGCTCACAATTTCCAACGGTGCAAAGAAGCCGGAAGAACCCCAAAAGACCCAACAGGCGGCGAATGGACCTTCACGCGACGATTTTAGGACTATTAAGCTGGAAGCCCTTTTCGGGCTATGAACTGAAGCGGATTATTTCCGAGTCGGAGGTATTTTATTGGTCGGGAAACAACAACCAGATCTATAAAAGCCTGATCGAGCTGGAACAGGCCGGGCTGGTGACTCACCAGGTGCAGGTTCAAGAAAGCCTGCCGGCAAAAAAGATTTACTCGCTCACCGAGGCCGGGCTGGCGGCGCTGCGGCAAAGCCTGCTGGCCGATCCAGAAGCGCCGGAGACGCGCAAAGGCTTTCTAATCCAGTTAGCCTGGGCGGAAATCCTATCGGACCAGGAAATCCTGGCCCTGCTGAGCAAGTATGAAGACGAAGCGGCGAACCGGCTGGCAATGCAGCGCGAGCGCGCCGCCCGGCTTGAGGCTCGCCCCGCCGACAGCCCTGGCCGCTCGCAGCGTGAGCAATATCTGTGGAAGCGCATCGCCGAAAACGGCATCGCCGCCAGCCAGGCGGAGTTAGACTGGGTGCGGCGAGTGCAGCAAGAATTTCGAGATCGGACCTATTTGGAATGAAAGACCAGGCAGGAGCAGACACAATGAACACAATCGTTGAAATGGTAAAACAGTTACGCAGCGAAACCGGCGCCGGCGTGGCCGAATGCCGCCGGGCGTTGGAACAAGAAAACCTGAACTTTGAAACTGCCCTGGTCCAGTTGCGCGATAAGATGACGCGCCAGGCCGAGAAGAACTCGGATCGCGCCGCATCCGAAGGCAAGATTGAATTGTATTCACACAATAACGGACGGGTGGGCGTGATGGTGGAAATCAACGCTGAGACCGAATTCGTCAGCCGGTCGGAGGTGTTTCGCCAGTTTGGGCGTGAGGTGGCCTTGCAGATCACGGCCGCCGCGCCGCTCTACGTACGAGACGAGGACATTCCCCCGGCCGAGCTGGACGAGCAGGCCCAGACCGCGGCCGAAAAGGCCCGCCTGGCTGGTAAACCGGAACAGATCGTTGCAAAAATCGTGGCAGGGGTGCTGGAGAAATACAAGACCCAGGCGGTGCTGCTGCGCCAGCCTTATATTCGAGATGAGAGCCTCACGGTCGCCCAACTGTTGAGCCGGGTGCGCGCCCAGACCGGCGAAAACATCGTCATCCGCCGGTTCATGCGTTGGGAAATTCGGCCCGATTCCGAGGAGTAGGAATGTAGAGGGCGGGTTTAAAACCCGCCCTCACGCAAACGCCAGGACGGGTTCAAACCCGCCCCTATGCCTGTAGACAGACAAACCCCAACGGTTCCAGGACAATATCGCCAAAAGGCACGGGCTGGCCGGTGAGCAGGTCGGTGAACTGATAGCTCAGGCCATACAGGCGCAGCAAGTTGGCCGGGATGGTCTGCGGCTGCTCGGAGAAGTTGGCAAATACCAGCGCCCGCTGGCGCTCGCCCAGGCGAGCATAGGCCAGCAGATGATCGTTGCCGGTTTCGATTACCTGGGTAGGGGCTTCCCCCAGAACCGGGGTCGATTGGCGCAGGGCGATCAACCGGCGCAGGCCCTGGTATACCCGGCCCTCTGGGGCAGCCGGGTCGAGACGCAGCGGGAAGCGCCCCCAGTCGGTGAACGGTCGGTGCACCCAGCGGCTATCGTGGGCTTTGGCCGGGTCCTGGCGGAAGCTGTAGTCGTTGCAAGTGGCCCATTCATCGCCCAGGTAAAGCAGCGGCAGCCCGCCCACCGTCAGAATCACCGCATGGATGAGCAAAATCCGGCGGATTGCCAGATCAACTTCAAGCCCGGTCTCATCGGCCAGGGCCTTCTCCAGGCCGGCCAGCGAAGCGCACGTACCAGAGATGCGCACGTCGCCGGTCTTGGGGTTCTCCTGGAAGGGCAGGCCGCGCGCAAAGCTGCCGGGAAAGCGCCCGGTGTAAAAGGCGTTCAAAAAGCGGCGGTGATCGTAGCCGTTGATGTTCAGCCGGGCGGCGTCCTCGTCGGAAAACGTCCAGCCGATATCGTCGTGGCAGCGCACATAGTTGACCCAGGCGCAGCCGGGCGGCAGTTTGAAACGTTCGCTCAGGGCCTGGCGCAGCAGGCGGGTTTCGCGGGTCGCCAGGGTATTCCACAGCAGGGCCATCAGCAGCGGATTGTATGAAAGCTGGCACTCGTCGGGCGAGATATAGCGCGCAACTTCGTCGGGATGGACGATGGCCTCCGACTTAAAGAGCAGCGAAGGCGCAGCAATGCGGGCCACCGCGTTGAACGCCTGGATCAACTGGTGCGCCCCCGGCAGGTTTTCACAGTTCGTGCCAAGCTGCTTCCAGATGAAGGCCACCGCGTCCAGGCGCAGTACTTCGGCCCCTACGTTTGCCAGAAAGAGCATCTCCAGCGCCATGCGGTTGAAGACTTCCGGGTTAGCGTAGTTCAGATCCCATTGATAGGCGTGAAAGGTAGTCCACACCCAGCCGCGGATTTCCGGGCGATAGGTGAACGCGCCAGGATGCTCGTCGGGGAAGATCTCGCGCAGATGGCGCTCGTAGGCATCGGGCATGGCGCGGTCCATAAAGATGCGGTAGTAATCCTGGTAGGCAGGGTCGCCGGCCCTGGCCCGCAAAGCCCACTCATGCTCAGCGGAGGTATGGTTGAAGACCAGGTCCAGCACCAGGCTGATGCCCTCCCGGCGCAGCTCCGAGGCCAGGTTGGTCAGGTCGGCAATCGCCCCCAGGGCGGGGTTGACCTCGCGGTAGCTGCTGACGGCATAGCCGCCGTCATTCTCACCCTGTGGGGCGCGAAACAGCGGCATCAGGTGCAGATAGGTCAGCCCCAGCTCTTTGAAGTAAGGGATCTTCTGGCGCACGCCCGCCAGGTCGCCAGCGAACAGGTCTACGTACAGCACCCCGCCCATCATGCAGTTCGAGCGAAACCAGGCGGGGTCGGCTTCATGGGCCGCGTCCAGGGCTTTCAGATCGGCCGGACGCTCCAGCCAAGACTGGGCCAGCCCGAACAAAAGCTGTTCCAGGTGAAAGAAGAAGTCGTACTGCCCACCATACAGGTCGTACAGCAGGCCAAACAGGCGCGGGAAGTGGCTTTCCAGGCGAGCCTGAAAAGCCTCCCAGGTCAGCGGGTCGGCCTGGATCTCGTGGGCGTAGCGGGCGTGCAGGCGCGGCAGCAGCCGGTCGAGGCTGACTTGAGCCGGGCGGTCTAACAGGCGAGGTTCGACCATGCGCCTATTCCTCCAGGCCGTTGCGGGCAATCACATCCCGATACCAGCCGAAGCTGCGCTTGGGAATGCGCCGCCCGGTGGGGAAATCGACCCGCACCAGGCCAAAGCGCGGGGTGTAGCCTTCGGCCCACTCGAAATTATCCAGCAAACTCCACACGTAGTAGCCCTGCAGGTTCGCGCCTAGTTGGATGGCGTCGTAGGCGGCCAGGATGTGCGCCCGCAGATAGTTGATTCGCGCCCGGTCATCCACATAGCCATCCGGGCCGGGCTGATCGGGGGTGGGAACGCCGTTCTCAGTGACGAACAGGCGCGGGTTGCCATACTGCTCTTTGAAGCGCAGCAAGACCTGGGTCAACCCGCCGGGGTACACGCCCCAGCCCATCTCGTTCGGGCCCCACAGCGGCTCGGAGCGGTGTTCCACGTCGCACTTCAGATAGCTGCCCGTACCGTAGCGCACTTCCACGCCGCGGTAATAGTTGATCCCCAGGTAATCGATGGGCTGGGCGATCAACTCCAGGTCGCCGGGCTGCGTTTTGGGAGCCATCGGCCCCAGCCAGGCCATCAGCTTTTCGGGGTAGTGGCCCTTGAAGAGCGGATCGGCAAACAAACCGGCGTAATGCTCGCTATAGCGCTGGCAGGCTTCCTGGTCGGCCTCCGATTCGCTGGCGGGGAAGGCATGCTCCACATCCAGGATGACGCCAATCTCGCCCTGCTGGCCGCCGGCCCGGTAGGCCTGCACGGCTTTGGCGTGGGCCAGCAGCAGGGTGTGGGCGGCGGTATACGCCAGGCTGGCATCGGCCAGGCCAGGGGCCATGATGCCCATACCATGACCCAGGAAAGCCGCCACCCAGGGTTCATTGTGCGTCCCCCAGCGCGGCACACGGTCTCCCAGGCGGGCATACATCACCTGGGCGTATTCGGCAAACCAATCCGCGGTCTGGCGGTTGGCCCACCCGCCCAGGTCCTGGATCGCCTGGGGCAGATCCCAATGATACAGACAGGCGCAGGGAGCAATCCCGGCTTCCAGCAGGGCGTCCACCAGCCGGTCGTAGAAGCCCAGCCCCTGCGGGTTGACCCGGCCGCGCCCTTCCGGCAGGACCCGCGACCAGGCAATCGAAAAGCGATAGGACCTCAGCCCCAGATCGCGCATCAGGGCCACATCTTCGGGCATGCGGTGATAGTGATCGCAAGCTACGTCGCCGGTATCGCCGTTGCGGATGGCGAACGGACGGTGTGCAAAGCGATCCCAAATGCTTTCGCCCTTCCCATCTTCGTTCCAGGCCCCTTCAATCTGATAGGCTGAGGCGGCAACGCCCCATACAAAGTTAGACGGAAAAATCGCAGCAGTCAAACCGGCCTAGCCTTTCACCGAGCCGGCCATCATGCCGCGCACGAAATAACGCTGTAAAGCGAAGAACACCGCCAGCGGCAGCAGCATACTGACGAAAGCCCCGGCGGTCAGCAGGTGCCAGTCCTGGCCCTTCTCACCCACCATCGAAGCCAGGGCCTGGGTCACCACCTGGTTCTTATCGCCCAGGAAGACCAGGGCCACCAGGTAGTCGTTCCACACCCACAGGAA
>CAYQDU010000188.1:0-8308 GCA_964416275.1 uncultured Anaerolinea sp.
CGGCACCCAGGCGTTCGTTCTGCTGCGCGGCATTCTGCTGCTGCTGGCCCTGGTGCTGGTGCTTACCTCCTTTAATGTGCTGCCGGCGTTCTCCTGGCTGGTGCAGACCACCCTCCCGGCCCTGCTGTTTTCGATCCCGGTTGTTTTTGCGCCTGAAATCCGGCACGCTTTGGAGCGGCTGGGCCGGGCGGGCGTCAGCCGGCCCGATGAAGAAACCGCCGCCCAGATGCAAGACACAATTGGCAGCGTGGTTTCGGCCGCCGTGCGCCTTTCAGACCGCCAGCACGGGGCGTTGATCGTTTTGCAGCGCCGGGATAACCTGATGGAATATATCAACACCGGGGTGCGCCTGGAGGCCCGCGTGACCCCAGAACTGTTAATGCAGGTCTTTTACCCCAACACCCCCCTGCACGATGGCGCAGTGTTGATTATCGGCAAACGCCTGGTAGCCGCCTCGTGCGTGATGCCGCTCTCATCCAGCGGCGTACTAACCCACACCCCCGACCGTAAGATGGGCCTGCGCCACCGGGCCGCCCTGGGTATTTCGGAAGCCAGCGACGCTGTGGCGGTGGTGGTTTCCGAGGAAACCGGCATGATCTCGGTGGTCCACAGCGGGCGGATGCTTCGCCGGCTGGACGCCGAGCGCCTGGAGAACATCTTGCGGGCCTTTTTCCAGCCCTCCCGGCCAAACGGCGTGCGCCATCGCCTGGAACACTGGTTGAGCGACCTGGGCCCCCGGCGGGAGGATCAGTTGTGATGAAACCCGCCCTGCGCTGGCTGGCCTATAACCTGAGCGTACTGGCCCTGGCCTTTTTGCTGGCCGTGGTCGTGTGGGTTTCGGCGGTGCTGACTGCCGACCCGAACGAGCAGTACGTCTATCGCCCGGTGGATATTCAGATCGTCGGGCAGGATGAAAACCTGCTCATCCTGGGCGGCATTCCCAAACAGGCTCGCCTGACGCTGCAAGCCCCGCGTTCCATCTGGGAAAAACTGAACAGCAATCCCTCGCTGGTGAAGGTCTGGATCGACCTGACCGGGCTGGGGCCGGGCGAGCATACGGTGACGGTAAAGGCCCAGGTGGACATTCGCCCGATCCGCTATTTTACGATTGACCCGGAGCAGATTCGCCTGACGTTGGAGCCGCTGCAAAAACGTTCGCTGCCGGTCGATCTGGTGTTGAGCGGCGACCTGCCCCTGGGCTATCGCAGCGGGGCGCAGCGCTTAACCCCCACCACTGTCACCCTGTCAGGCCCCGAATCGACCGTCGAGCAGGTGAAACAGGTGCGCGCCCGCCTCGATCTTTCTGGCGCAACCGAGACGATCCGCAAGCGAATTGCCCTTGAAGCGTTGGACGATGCCGGGCAGGTGGTATCGGGGGTGCTGCTGTCTCCACATGAAGTAGAAGTGCAGGTTTCGGTCAGCCTGTTAGGGGGGTATAAGAACGCGGCCGTCAAAGTTGTGACAAAGGGCCAGGTGGCCGGCGGCTATCGGTTGTCAAACATCCTGGTTTCGCCGCCTACGGTGACCTTATTCTCCAATAATCCGCAGTTGATTGAGCAGATTCCAGGGTATGTCGAAACACAGCCGGTGGATTTGACCAACCTGGTGGATGACATCGAGATTTCGGTCGATCTGAACTTGCCGGAAGGGGTGACGGCGGTGCGCGATCCCAAAGTGGTGGTGCAGGTGAGTGTGGCGGCCCTGGAAGGCAGCTTGACTCTCTCGGTGCCGGTGGAGACGATTGGCCTGCCGCCTAATCTGCAGGCTCTGATTTCGCCCACCTCCGTGGATGTCATCGTTTCTGGCCCGTTGAGTATTCTGGAAAGATTGACTCCCTCGAATTTCCGGGTAGTATTAGACCTGACCGGCCTGTCTCAGGGAGTATACCAGCGCCAGGTAGTAGTAGACCAGGCCCCGAAAGACGTCGAAGTGCAAACCAGCCTGCCGGAGATCGTCGAAGTGACGATTGGCCTGGCTTCCGGTCTACCAACCAGCACCCCCTATATTGCTCCCTAGAGAGGTTCGTATGGCAAAACCTGTTGTCGCCCTGGTTGGGCGGCCGAATGTTGGCAAAAGTACGCTCTTCAACCGCCTGACCGGCGAGCGACTGGCCGTGGTGGATGACGTGCCAGGCACTACCCGCGACCGCCTGGTGGCCGAAGCGGAATGGGTGGGCCGCGAGTTCTTGATTGTGGACACCGGCGGAATCGACCCCACCCAAAACGCGGCCGGAAAACAGCCGCTTTCGATTGGCTCAGCCGAGTTTATTGAACAAATCCGCTATCAGGCCGAGATGGCGATTGAAGATGCCGACCTGGTGCTGTTTGTGACCGACGCCGCCAGCGGCGTGACCCCGGCTGACCAGGAAGTGGCCCAGATTTTGCGCCGCTATCAGCGCAACGAAGAAGGCCGCTGGATGCCGCCCGTGCTGCTGGTGGTGAACAAAGCCGACAGCGCCGTTCGGCGCGACAACGCCCTGGAGTTCTACCAGTTGGGCATGGGCGAGCCGTATCCTATTTCCGCCCAACATGGCACCGGCACCGGCGACCTGCTCGACGCGGTGGTGGCCGAACTGCCTCCCGCCCCTGAGGTTGAAGAGGAGGAGACGGTTAAGATTGCCATTGCCGGTAAGCCAAACGCCGGCAAGTCGAGCCTGCTCAACCGCCTGCTGGGCCAGGAACGGGCTATTGTCAGCCCCATCCCCGGCACCACCCGCGACGCGGTGGATACCCCGCTGGAGTTCAACGGGGTCAAGATGACCCTGATCGACACGGCCGGCATCCGCAAGCGCGGCAAGATCGTTCCGGGGGTCGAGAAATACAGCGTGCTGCGCTCGTTGAGCGCCATCGAGCGAGCCGACGTGGTGCTGCTGGTGATCGACGCCGCCGATGGCATCACCGCCCAGGATACCCACATCGCTGGGTTTATCCTTGACGCCTGGAAAAGCGCCGTGGTGCTGGTCAACAAGTGGGACGCCATCGAGAAAGACGCTTACACGATGGACGAATACACCCGTCACGTGCGCCAGGAGTTGAATTTCATGGATTACGTGCCGGTGCTGTTCATCTCGGCCAAGACCGGCCAGCGGGTAGAGCAGGTGCTGCCCACCGCCCTGCGGGTGCAGGAAGAGCGGCTGGTGCGGATTTCCACCTCGCAGCTCAACCAGGTGTTGGAGAAGGCTGAAGCTGCTCACCCGGCCCCTTCGCAGGCTGGACGGCAGCTCAAGATCTATTACGGCACCCAGGTGCGCAGCGACCCGCCGACGTTCCTCCTGTACGTCAATGACCCCAAGCTGGGCCATTTCAGCTACCTGCGCTACCTGGAGAACCGCCTGCGCGAAGCCTATCCGTTTGAAGGCACGCCAGTGCGCTTTGTGCTCAAAGCCCGGCGGTAAACCCGGAAAGATAAGATTTCCCGCCGGGTTCGCCCAGGAGGCCAGGAAACGCCAGGGATAAATTTCTCTTTTCCTTTGCGTTCCTGGCGAGAAATCTTTATCCGTCTTCCTTTTACCCCACTCTAATCTTGGGGCCTGAAGAGGGGCTTATAATCCGTCTGTTATGGAACAACCTGGCTTCGATACACTCCCATCTGACCCTCAACCGCCCGCCGTTGAACCAGCCGAGGCTTCACAGCCGCAGTCTGGCTCTGGCCTGGGGCGTTTTTTGCTGGATATTGTGGAGACCTTGCTGTTGGCGGCCCTGCTGTTTTGGGGCATCGACAAGGTTTCGGCCCGCATCCGGGTGGACGGCTACAGCATGGAGCCTAGCCTGCACAACGGCGAGTTCATCATCGTCAACCGCCTGGCGTATCGCTTTGGCAGCCCGCAGCGCGGCGATGTGATTGTCTTTCTCTATCCGCGCGACCCCACCCAGGAATATATCAAGCGCGTGATCGGCCTGCCCGGCGACCGGGTGCGGATTGCGGCCGGCGAAGTGTACGTCAACGATGAACTGCTCAACGAGCCGTACATCGCGGCCGCGCCGCGCTATCAGAGCCAGTGGATTGTGCCGGAAAATTCGCTGTTTGTGTTGGGCGATAACCGCAATAATTCATCCGATTCGCACAACTGGGGTCCGGTGCCGATGGAAGACGTGATCGGCCGGGCGGTAGTGGTCTATTGGCCGCCTAAATCATGGGGGGTTGTGACTCACCTGGCGGCGGCCAAAAGCGCGCCTTAGGCGCGGGCTGAAACCAATCGCCAAACCAATTATTGAAAAGGACCTGTCATGGAAACAATTGCCGAACTGATCGCACTGGCGAAAGAATATGAGCAGCGCCTGCCCGCTCCGGCGGCCAAACAGGCCGCCCCCCAGGGGGCCGAGATTGCCGCCTGGATCGACCACACCCTGTTGAAGCCCGAGGCCACGGTCCGGCAGGTGGAAGCTCTGTGCCAGGAGGCCCGCCAGTATCATTTTGCCAGCGTATGCGTCAACCCGGCTTTTGCGCCCCTGGCGCATGACCTGCTGGCCGAGTCTGGCGTGCCGCTGTGCTGTGTGATCGGCTTTCCCCTGGGAGCCACCCTGACCACCCAAAAGGCGATGGAGGCCCTGGTGTGCCTGGAACATGGAGCGGCCGAGCTGGATATGGTGCTGAATGTGGGCGCGCTGAAGGGTGCGGCCTACGGCCTGGTGTTGAACGACATTCAGGCGGTGACCCAGGCGGCCCACAACCAGGGCGCACTGGTCAAAGTGATCCTGGAAACCTGCCTGCTCTCGCCGTTCGAGAAGATCATTGCCTGCCTGCTGAGCCGGGCGGCGGGAGCCGATTTTGTCAAGACCTCGACCGGGTTCAGCACGGGCGGCGCAACCGGAGAAGACGTCGACCTGATGTACCGCGTGGTCGGGCCAGCGGTCAAGGTCAAGGCCTCCGGCGGCATCCGCACGCTTCAGACCGCCCAGGCCATGATCGCCGCTGGGGCGGTGCGCCTGGGCAGCAGTTCGGGGGTGCAAATCGCCGCCGAAGCCGCCCGCCCGGCTTAGTTTGCGCTCCTGTACGCGCGGGTATCATCCCATTAAACCGTGGAGCAAGCATGGCGCTCTTTGAGCGTCTTCAAGAAAGAGATATTACGTGGATTTTGTCGCACGAAGTGCGACAAAATCCACAATTTCCCCTCTTCCCAGGCGAGCGAAGCTCGCCAGCGACCCCACCACGATTGCGTGGGAAGCTACCTGAGCGCGGATGGGTGGATTTATCGGTTATAATCGCGTTGAGAGATGCATCGAGATGAATGATCCGTTGGACGAGAAAGCCGTTCCCTATCAAGACCTTTGCCCGGAATGCCAGACCGGCGTGCTGCGCTTAGAGTATTTAACCTATTTCACCTGGCTGAACGACGAGCTGATTTCAGCGCCGAATTTCCCGGCCTGGGTGTGTGACGTATGCGGGCGGCGAGAGTACGATCAGCACGCGGTTGCCCGTTTGAAAACCCTGCTGAATCACGAGGTGGGCCGGCGCGCCAGCCCGCGCCGCCGCTCGGGTGGGGCGCGGGCCAATCCCGCCCACACCGGCTGAGCCGGGCCTTTGGAACATAAAGAGCGGGGCGCATCGACTGCGCCCCGCTCTTACTTTATGGCTCTTCCGCCAAAGGCGGAAATTTCTCTATATTTTGGAGAGGATCTGTGGCGTGGGTACCCCCATTAAACCGTGGAACAGGCATGGCGCTCTCCGAGCGCCTTCAAAAAGAGTTGTTCCGTGGATTTTGTCGCACTTCGGGCGACAAAATCCACGATTAATCCTCTTCCCAGGCGAAGCCGGTTATACGCGTGCGCTGTGCTGCCTGGCCCACAGCAGGGCCACCAGCGATTTCGAGTCCTCAAGCTGAGCCTGCTCGGCCAGGGCAATGGCTTGCTCCAACGGCAAACGCTCGATCTGGATAGCTTCATCTTCGTCGCCGGGCAGCGGGCTGGGGTACAGATCGCGGGCCAGGTAGATGTGCATATATTCGGTGGTATAGCCGGGCGCCAGCCAGAACCCGCCCAACCGTTCTAGCCGGTTAGCGGCCATGCCGATCTCTTCGCGCAGCTCGCGCTGCGCGCTCACCTGGGAGTCTTCGCCCGCCTCGCACACTCCGGCGGGCAGTTCCAACAGTTCTTTACCAGCCGGATGGCGGTATTGGCGCACGAACCACACCTGCCCCTGGTCATCCAGCGGGATGATGGTGACGGCGTTGCGGTGGTCGATGATCTCGAACGGATGAACCTTGCCGTCCGGGTAGCGCACCTGGTCGATCCGCAGGTTCAGGATGCGCCCGGTATAGATTGTCTGGCTGGCTACGGTTTCCATAAATAACCCTCCGCCTGCGCCTCTCAGGCTTTGGTCGATAGAATAATATCCTGATAGCTCAGGTATTGGCTGCGCCCGCACCAGGCGCCGTAGTAGACCGGCTCGCAGATGCGCAGCCCGGCCGCGGCGTGGCGCTGGCGGATCTTCTCATCTTTGTAGGCCAGGGCCTCTTCCGGGTTGTCGGGATGCGTGGTCAGGCATTCGCCGACGGTATGCTTGAATTCGAGGGCGCTCTTGCCGGCCTCGATCAGGGCCTTCGATTCGGGGTTGAGCAGAAAATACGTGATCAGGCAGCGCCCATCCGGTTTCATGACGCGGGCGATCTCGGCCAGGTAGCGTTCGACATCGGCCGGCAGCATGTGGGTGAACACCGAGGTCAGGTAGATAAAGTCGAAGCTGTTATCGGGATAGGGGAAGCGATATTCGCTGGCTTTATATTTCCCCTGCGGATTGTAGACCTCACTGTGGACATCGGCCACCTGGAAATGGAAGTTGTGGAAGCGCGGGGTCAGTTTCTCCTGACACCAGGCGATCATTTCCGGGTCAATGTCGAAGCCTTCATAGCGACCTTCTGGAGAAAGATAGCGGGTGAGCGGGATTGCCATCCGACCCACGCCGCAGCCTACATCCAGGACGGCCTCGTTGGGCTTCAGATGGGCGTATTCGATAAACAGGCGCACAAATTCATTTCCGATGGCGATGAAATCGCCCCCGCCGATGCGGATCAGGTTAAACGGCGGAATCAATTCATCATTTTTATGCTGGCGCGGGTATGTGACATGCTCGAACCACCACTGCCGGGCTTTGCGATATGCCAACTTGATCGGCATTGGAACATAACGTTTCCAGGTCTGCATACTTTGCTTTTCCTTAACCCAGGATTTTATAATGCAGGTTCTTCCGCCGCAGGTGGGATTTGATCGATATCTGGGCAGGTGACTGCGTCACCCCCCCAGATATCGGAATTTTTCCGGCGAAGCTGAAAGACCCATAATGCGGGATTGTACCCCAGGTTGGCGCAAACAACAACCGAAAATCTGGAGGGTCTTTTGCTCATTTGGAGAAAAAAAGGGACTTTGCCGCACCCGGTGCGGCAAAGTCCCCTTTTTCTATGGTCGCTTTTCGGCGAGGGCGCGGCGAGCGGCTATGGGATCTGCAGCGCCTGGCCGGGCGAGAGGCGATAGGGCGCTTGCAGGCCGTTCACCGCCGCAATCGCCATCGGATCTACATCGCCAAAGGCGCAGGCGATAGAAAAGATCGTGTCGTTTGGCCCGGCGGTGTAGGTGGTGGGGTGAGGCTGCAAAGACCGGTTGCCGGGGAAGGTGCGCCCGGTCTGCGGGATGCGCAGGGCCAGGCCGGCGCTATAGACCGAGTAGCTGCTCAACCCGTTCAGGCGCAGCAGTTCGGCCGGGTCCACATTGAAGCGCCGGGCGATGCAGAAGGGGTATTCGTTCTTTTGCAGCGTGTAGCTGGCCGGCACCACCAGGGGCGGAATGGGCTGGGTGGGGTAGACCTGGGCCGGTTGGGCGGGCGGCTGTTGGGGGTTGATCAGCCCCGGCTCTGGCGAAGCGCCTGGGGCGGCAGGCCCCTGGATGGGCGCTTCGGGGGTGGCATCGGTGGGCGGCTGGGGTGTTTCACCCGCCGCAGGTTGGGCGGGGGTTCCCATCCCTTGCTCGACCATCGCGGTCTGAGTGGCAAAGACGTAGATCTGGTTCATCACGTCGGTGGGGCTGGTGGACAGCGCCTGTTCGTTTCCGGGGGCGCTGGTGGCCTTGGGGGCCGCTCCCGGAACGCTGCGCTGACAGGCCAGGCCGGTTGCCAGCAGCATAACAACGATCAGGATAATTGAGGCGCGCTTGGTCTTCATCTCTGACTCCTTATTTGGAACGATACCACCCGACCTGCGATGAAAACCGGTGGACAACTCGCCGCCAGGTCGGCTTATTACTGCAACGAATTCATCCAGGCAGTTCGGGGCTTGCTATTCTCTTTGCAATGATACTAGCACAATCCTGATAACGCGTCA
>CAYQDU010000189.1:0-8210 GCA_964416275.1 uncultured Anaerolinea sp.
GACTGGCGAGCTTCGCCGAAAGAGGATGAATCGTGGATTTTGTCGCACTTCGGGCAACAAAATCCACGGAACAACTCTTTTTGAAGGCGATCGAGGAGCGCCAGGCCTGTTCCACGGTTTAATGGGGTGGTACCCTTGCGCCGAAGGCGGGGGTTGACCTATATTTTCCCGGCCAGGCCGGGAGAGAAGGTCGTGCAAATCAGTCTTCGATTTCCGCCAGCAGATCGTGCAGGGCCACTCGCTGGCCAGGGGTCACGTTCAGCGCCTTTACCCGCCCCGCTCGCGGGGTGCGGATTTCGTTCTCCATCTTCATCGCCTCCAACACCAGCAGCGGCTGCCCGGCCTGGACCTCGTCGCCCACCGCCGCCAGCACCTGGCTGATGTGGCCGGGGATGGGGGCTTTGATGCGCCCATCTCCATTGGCAGAGCGCAAACGGGGCGCATCCAAATCCTGCACTTCCAGGGCCGAAAGGCCCCAGTTCGAGCGCATCCAGCGCAGCTCCGGGTCAATCATTACTTCATAGGGCCGGTCGTCCACCAGAAACCAGCTCATCTCGCTCAGGGCGGCGGCGTTATCCGGCAGGGTCACCTGCACCGGCTGGCCGTTGACCCGCACCACGGCCTGCGATGGGTCGCCCGGCCGGGATTCCAGATCGACTTCAAAACTGTAACCGTCAATGGTAATGGCAAATTTTTTCATGCGCAACCTCACATAACGATTTATAACGCTTCCGGTAGCACCACCCGATCAAACCGTAGAGTAGGCATAGCGTTCCTCGAGCGTCTTCTAAGATGCTGCGTGGAGCGCTACCCCACCGTTTCGGTCAAGAAAGAAGTTATCGTTGAGGGGGATTGCCCGGCGTAGCCAGGCAATCCCCCTCAATGATAAAAAATTCCCGCCTTCAGCGGAAGAAACCGAAGGATTCACGAAGGCAGGCGGCGGCTGTCGCGGTGCCAGCCGCTCAGCAGCCGCTCAGGCAGGGCCGGGCGGCGGGCCTGGGTCTGGCGCTGCTGGGCCAGGGCGATGATGGCCGCCAGGTCGCGATAGCGAGCTTCCTGGCCTTCGTCGCCGTCATCCTGGGCCGGGGCGAGGCCCAACACGCCATCGGTGGTATAGCGCCCCTGGACGAACTCCGGCTGCTCGATGATGCGCTGCACCAGGGGCAGGTTGGTCGGCGCGCCGGTCAGGCTGCATTCGCGCAGCGCCCGCCGCAGGCGGGCCAGGCACAGCTCGCGGTCGGGACCCCAGACCACCAGCTTGGCAACCAGCGGGTCATACTCGGCCGGGATATAGCAGCCGCAGTACACGTAGGTATCCACCCGCACGCCCGGCCCGCCAGGCAGGCGCACCATATCGAGCAGGCCGGGGGCAGGCATATACTGCCGCCAGGGGTCTTCGGCGGTGATCCGACACTGCATCGCCCAGCCATCCAGGCGCACCTGTTCCTGGGTTAACCCCAGCGGCTGGCCGGCGGCCAGGCAAATCTGCTGGCGGGCCAGGTCCACTCCGCTGAGCATTTCGGCCAGGGGATGTACGATCTGGATGCGGGGCTTGATCTCGCTGAAGTAATACCGTCCAGCCGGATCGACCAGGAACTCGACCGTGCCAACGTTCTGGAAGTCGAACAGCTCGGCCAGGGCCAGGGCGGCCGACCAAAGCTCCTGGCGCTGGTCGGGCGAGAGGCACGGGGCGGGGGCTTCCTCGACCATTTTCTGGTTGCCTACCAGCAGCGAGCCTTCGCGCTCACCCAGGTGCACCCGCCGGCCGTGCCGGTCGGCCACGATCTGCACGCCGATCTGATGGGCGGGCAAGATGGCCTTTTCCAGATACACCGAGCGGTCGCCATACACAGCCTGCGATTCGGTCTGGGCAGCCCGCATCGCCCGCTCTAACCGCTCGGCCGACCAGACCAACCTGGCCCCGCGCCCACGCCCGCCCCAACAAGACTTGACCACCAGCGGGTAGCCCAGGGCTTCGGCTTCTTTGAACAGGGCCGGCGGGTCGGGACGGGTGAACACCCGCCGCGAATGGGGCGGGGTGGAGAACCCGGCCTGGCCGGCCCGTTCCAGGGCGCTAATTTTATTAGCGGTAGCTTCCACCACCCCGGCCGGCGGGCCGATGAAAGCGATCCCGGCCGCCTCGCAGGCGCGCACAAACCCGGCCTGCTCGGCCAGAAAACCGTAGCCGGGATGGATGGCGTCGGCCCCTTTACGCGCCGCCAGGCGCAAAATGGCCTCGCCATCCGAAAAACCGCCGGGAGTTTCCAGCGAGACGGCTTCATCGGCCAGGCGTACATGCAGCGAGCCGCGGTCGTTGGGCTGGTACACCGCCAGCGTGGCGACCCCCAACTCCCGGCAGGCCCGGATGATTCGCACCGCAATCTCGCCGCGATTAGCGATCAAAATTTTGTTAAACATCAGGCCGCTCCCTTTTCCTGGGGGCTGGATAGCGGCTGCACCGCCCACCCGGCCCCCAAATTGGATATTTCGAGGCGCGGCGCGCAAGTGCGCCGCGCAAGTGCGCTGCCCGAGTGCGCCGCCCGCCGCGCCTCGAACTGCACCGATTCTAGGCTGGAGAAATGCCATGCTTCTTGGGCGTATGGCGCTCGTGCTTCGAGAGGGTCAGTTCCAGCGCCCGGATGAGCGTACGGCGGGTGTCGCGCGGCTCGATCACATCGTCGATCAGGCCACGCGCCGCCGCCACATAGGGATTGGTAAAGCGGGCTTCGTAATCGTCCACCAATTCTTTGCGCCGGGCAGCCGGGTCGGGGGCAGCTTTAAGTTCCGAGCGAAACAGGATGTTTACCGCGCCCTCGGCCCCCATCACGGCGATCTCGGCGTTGGGCCAGGCGTAGAGCAGGTCGCCGCGCAGGCCCTTGCTGCTCATCACGCAGTAGGCTCCGCCGTAGCTCTTGCGCAGGATCACCATCAGCTTCGGCACGGTGGCCTCGCTGTAGGCGTAGATCATGCGCGCCCCGTTGCGAATGATCCCGCCGTATTCCTGATCTTTGCCAGGCAAGAAACCCGGCACGTCTTGCAGGGTCAGGATCGGGATGTTATACGCGTCGCAAATGCGAATGAAGTGGGCCGCCTTGACCGAGGCGTTGATGTCGATGCAGCCAGCCAACACCATGGGCTGGTTAGCGACAATGCCGATCACCCACCCGTTCAGACGGGCAAAGCCCACCACCAGGTTTTCGGCCCACAGGGCATGCACTTCCAGAAAACGCCCATCGTCCACAATGGACCCGATCACCTGGCGCACATCGTAGGGCTTGTGGCGGGCGACCGGCACGATGGACTCCAGCTCGGGGCAGCGCCGCTCTGGGTCGTCGCCGGGAGGAATGTAGGGCGGGTCATCCTGGTTGTTCGACGGCAGGTACGAGAGCAGCGCCCGCACCGATTCGAGGCTGGTCCGGTCATCGGGCGAGAGGAAATGGCATACCCCGCTGCGCACGCTGTGCATCGCCCCGCCGCCCAACTCCTCCTGGCTGACCTCCTCCTGCATCACCGCCTTCACCACGTCTGGCCCGGTGATGAACATATATGAATTCTCGGTCATAAAGATGAAGTCGGTCAGGGCGGGCGAATAGACCGCCCCACCGGCGCACGGCCCCATGATGACCGAAAGCTGGGGGATGACGCCCGAAGCCTCGCAGTTGGCGTCGAAGATGCGGGCATACCCGGCCAGGCTGTCCACCCCTTCCTGGATGCGCGCCCCGCCGCTGTCGTTGATGGCAATGAACGGGCAGCCGTATTTGAGCGCCATGTGCATGGCTTTGACAATCTTGTTAGCATGCATCTCGCCCAGCGAGCCGCCCATCACGGCCGCGTCCTGCGAGGCGGTCACCACATGCCGCCCATTCACCAGGCCAAACCCGGTCACCACCCCGTCGCCATAGCGCGAGCGCTTGCCGCCCAGGTAGCTCTCGGCGCGCGGCAGCGCCAGCCCGTCGATCTCTTCGAACGTGCCAGGGTCGTACAGCAGGGCCAGGCGCTCGCGGGCCGTCAGGCGGCCCTTTTGATGTTGGGCTTCGGCCTCTTGGGGGGTTCCCAGGCTGATCTGCTTGCGGCTGCGTAAATCCTGTCGATAAGCATCCATATCTTGCGTCATCGGTTTCCTCAACTGTGAACAGTGTTGTCCAGAATATACCGGTCAAAAACGATCAAAAACCATCCTCACCCTATCCATAACACTCAAGTGATAAAAAAGTTTTGGGGTTCGGAAAACGGCTGCGCCGTTTTCCGAACCCCAAAACACACCCTCGCTCGCCTGAGAGAACGATGCGGTTTAAGCGTCCAACTGCCGCTCGATCTGGTCGGCCTGGTCGAGCAGTAAACGCCGGCCGCCTTCGGCGGCAAAGCGGCGGGCCTCGGCCAGGCGCTGGCGAGCTTCTTCGGGCGGCAGCAGAGGAGCCAGCCACAGGCGGATCTGGGCCGCCAGGTGGCGCGTCCCCAATGCGTCGGCCTGCCCCAGAGCGGTGGACAGGCGGTAGATCGCCAGGGCAGGCTGGGCGCGCTGGATGGCAACCAGGCCCAGGTTGGCGGTAATCCCGGCCACCCGTTCGGAGATGTGATGGCGTTCGGCCAGGGCCAGGCCCTGGTCGAAATGCGCTTCGGCGGCATCCAGGTCGCCGGCGGCCAGGGCGATCTCGCCCAGGGTGGAGTGCAGGTAGGTCTGCAATCCCAGCAGCCCCTTCTCCTGAGCCAGGGCCAGGCCAAGATGGGCATTCTCAGCGGCGGCAGGGTCGCCGGCCAGGTGCAGGTGATAGGCCAGGTTGTTATAGGCCAGCACGCACTGTTCCAGAGCATAATCGGAGGCCGATTGCTGGCTGTCTTGCAGCGATTGGCGGTAGAACGCAATCGCCTGGGGCAGGTCGCCGCGCTGGGCGGCCAGGCTGCCGCGCTCGAAATGGATCTGCGCCAGCAGGGTATAGTCGCCGGGGTGAGTGCGCCAGCGCGCCTCGGCGGTCTGCAAGCGCTGATCCGCTTCGATCAGATCGGCCCCTTCAATGGATAGAGCCGTTCCCCACACCAGCTCGGCGGCAATGCCGCTTTCGGGGCTATCGGCAGCGCAGATGTCTTGGGCCAGCGCGATTGCCTCGGCGTAACGGGCCTGGGGCAGCAAGGCCCGCGCCATAGCCAGCTGCACCCCCGGGCGCGCGGCGGCCGATTGAGGATGCTCGTCGATCCAGGCCAGGGCCTGGTGCAGCACATCATAGGCCTGGGGGAAATGCCCGGCTTTGGCGTGGGCGTCGGCCAGGGCCAGCCAGGCCGGCAGGCGCTCGGCCGGGGCCAGGCCCTTGAGGGCCATCTCGTAAAAGCCAATTGCCTCGTTCCAGGCGGCCAGTCGAGCGGCGCTGGCGGCCGCCTGCAGGGCATAATGCGCCCCGCGCTGGGGCGCGCCGGCCTCGGTGTACTGCCAGGCCACCTGGGCGGTCAGGGCAGCCAGATCGCTGGGGGCGGCCGCTTCACGCTGTTCATGATAGCGGGCCTCCAACGCCTCGGCCACCCGGCGATGCAGCAGGCGGTGGCGCTGCTCGCCCACCTCGCGATAAGCTACTTCCATCGTCAGCGGATGGTCGATGGCAAAGCGGCCATCGGGCAGCTCGTCCACCAGCCCGGAGGCCAGCAGCTCATCCAGGCCATCCAGGGCCACGATCTCCGAAAGACCGGCTGCCTGGGCCGCCACGGCGAAATCGAACTCACGCCCGGCGGCCACGCTGGCATCCAAAAAGCGGCGAGCAGGTTCAGAAAGCCCACTCAGGCGCGATTGGATCAGGCTGTAGACCGTATGCGGCACGGGCGGCGCCTCGCCCAGCGGGGGGATAGGATGGCTGCGGGCATAGCGCGCCAGCTCGACCAGGATATACGGGTTGCCCTCCGAGCCGCGCCACAGCCAACCAGCCAAACCGGGTAGGTCGACCGGATGCAGGGCGGCGGCCGCCGCCAGCACATCCTGCCCGTTCAGGCGCTCCAGCGGCAAGCGCCACAGGCGGTTTTCGCGCGTCAGGGCCTGCAACAGCCCGGCCAACGGCGAGCGGGCCGCGGCCGAGCGGGCGGTCGCCAGCAGGCAGAGCGGCGCTTCCCCGCTATGGCGCGCCAGGTAGCCCAGCCAGCCCAGGGTAGTGGCGTCGGCCCAATGCAGATCATCCAGCAGCAAGACCAGCCGGCGACGGTGAGCCAGGACCAGCAGGCACTGGCGCAGCCCTTCCAGCAGGCGGGCCTCTTCGGCCGGGCGGGCCAAAGCGTCTGGATCGCCGGTCAGTTCGGGCAGCAGACGGGCGGTTTCGGCTAACCACACCGGCGGCAGCTCCTGGCGCAGCCAATCCAGCCAGGCCGAACCATCCGGGCCTTCCAGCAGGCGGCGCAGAGCGTCGATTACCGGCTGATAGGGCAAGGCTTGTTCCAGCTCACGGCAGCGCCCCACCAGCGGCAGCGCCTCCAGGCGCAGCAGGGTCTCTTTCGCCAGGCGGGTCTTGCCGATGCCCGGCTCGCCCTCGGTCAACACCAGACAGCCGGGGCGCAGATGCGCCTGCACCGCCCGGCCCTCCGCCTCCCGACCGACAAACGGCAGGCTGTCTGGTTCGGGTTCCAGGAGGTCGCTCAGACTGCGGGCCGCCGGGCGGCGCTCAGGGCGGGGCTCAACGCGCCGCGCCGCGCCGCGCTCCCCTGGGGGGCGAGCCGCCGGACGTGGGTGAAGCAGAGTCGGGTCGGGATGATCGCTCAGGATCGTGTCGTACAGGCGGCGGGTCTCGGCCATGGGCGGCACGCCCATCTGCTCATCCAACAATTTACATAGATCGGCATAACGCTGAATAGCCCCGGGCCGGTCGCCAGCCAGGTAAAGCAGGCGGATGACATCGCGCTGCAAATCTTCCTGCAGCGGGTTGAAAGCCAGGGCGCGCTCCAGGCTTTCCAGGGCCAAGCGCGCCTGGCCGGTCGCCTCGTGCAGTTCCGCCAGCTCTACCCAGCCGCGGATTGCCATCCGACGCAGGCGCTCGCGTTCGACCAGCAGCCAATCTTCAAACGCCTGTGCGCCGGGCAGGCTGAATCCTTCCAGAAAATCGCCCCGATAGGCGCTCAACGCGGCGCTCAGGGCGGGGATCGAGCCGCCGGCCTGGGAAAGCCGGGCGATAAACCCGGCCAGGTCTACCTGAACGGTAGGCCCCAGGCCCACGGTTTCCCCTTCCAACACCAGGGAATCGGCCGGTTGGCCGCCCAGGGTCTTCTTCAAGCCGTGCAACGTCGTGCGCAGGGTTTGCAGGGCTGAGGGGCGCGGCAGGTCGGCCCACAGCAGGCCGATGACCTGCTCGCGGCGCACCGGGTTGGGCTGGGCGGCCAGATAATACAACAGCGCCCGGCTCTTCCGGCGCGCAACATCCAACGGCCGCTCGTCGAGGATGATTTCAGGGGAGCCTAATAAGCGAATGGACAGCATAAGGATTAAGTATAACGGCGTTTCGACGATTTTGTTTACGGATTTGTTCACGTTTACGTTGACGAGCCGGTTACGCGGGGTGGATATACTATCGACAATGAATGACGACGACAACGGACGACGGACGACCGTCGGACAAGCAGTGTCTGTGGTCTGTCGTCCGAGCTATCTAATCGCATATTCAACCATCTGGTTCAAGGAGGAACCTATGTCCTGGCAATTTGATCCCGCCCATTCCGAAATCAACTTCTCGGCCCGGCACATGATGATCTCGAACGTGCGCGGCCGGTTCGAAAAGTTCACCGGCCAGGTGAATTTCGATGAGGCCAACCCGGCCAATTCCAGCGTTGCGGTGCAGATTGAGCCGGCCAGCCTTAACACCCGCGAGGCCCAGCGCGACGCCCATCTGCGCTCGCCCGATTTCTTCGATGTAGAAAAATACCCAACCATCACTTTCGAAAGCACGAAGGTGGAAGTTCTGGATCCTCATCACGCCCGCCTGACCGGCGACCTGACCATCAAAGACGTCACTCGCCCGGTGACGCTGGAAGTAGAATACGCCGGGCTTTCGAAAAGCCCGTGGGGTACCACCAACGCGGGGTTTACTGCCAGCACAAAGATCAACCGCAAAGACTGGGGCCTGACCTGGAATGTGGCTCTCGAAACCGGCGGCTGGCTGGTAGGTGAAGAGATCAAGATCGACCTGGAAATCGAGATCGTCAAACAGCCCGAAGCTGAAGCCGCAGCAGCGTAAAGGCATAATAAGGTG
>CAYQDU010000190.1:0-8096 GCA_964416275.1 uncultured Anaerolinea sp.
TTCTGGGCGCTGGGGGCGTTGGCCTGGAAGTATTGTATGAAGCGCGCCAGGGCCTCCGGGCGGCGGTTGTAGATCAGGTCTTCGCACAGCTGGCGCTGCTCGGCCGGGATTTCGGCGTAGGGCGTGATGTGAGCCGGATTGACGATTGCCATATCCAGCCCGTGCTGCACCGCATGGTACAGCATGACGCTGTTCAGCACCGGGCGGGCGGCCGGGTCCAGCCCAAAGGAGACGTTGCTCACCCCCAGCGAAGTCAGCACGCCGGGCAGGGCGGCCTTGATCTGGCGGATGCCCTCCAGCGTCTCGATGGCTGACCCGGCCAGCTCCGGATCGCCGGTGGCCAGGGTGAAGGTGAGGGTATCGAACACCAGGGCTTCGGGGCGCAGGCCGTGTTCGTTCACCGCCAGGTCGTAGATGCGGCGGGCTACAGCCAGCTTGCTTTCGGCGGTCTTCGCCATACCCTGCTCGTCGATGGTCAAGACCAGCACGGCGGCGTTATAGGTCTTTGCCAGCCCAAATACCCGGCTGGCTTTGGCCGGGCCGCTTTCCAGGTGGGTAGAGTTGAGCAGGCAACGGCCGGGGGCAGTCTGCAGGGCGATCTCCATCACCTCTGGCTCGGTGGTGTCGATGGAGAGCGGCGTTTCCACCCCCAGCGCCAGCTTCTTAACCACCTTGCGCATCAGCTCGCCTTCGTCGCCGCGCTCGGTGACGGCCACGGAAATATCCAGGGCGTGGGCCCCGCCCTCCACCTGCTCGCGGGCGATCTCCAGGATAGCGTCGTAGTCTTCGGCCAGCAGCAGGCGTTTGAATTTGCGGCTGCCCTGGGCGTTACAGCGCTCGCCGATCAGGAACGGGGGCGGCTCTTGCTGCATGTTAAAGGCCCGCGTGGCCGAAGCCAGGCGCGGGGTGGATGCTTCCGGGCGGGCCGGGTGCGGGTGGCGGCTGGCCGGTGGGCCGCCCAGGCGTTCGACCAGGGTGCGCAGGTGGGCGGGGGTGGTGCCGCAGCAGCCGCCCACCACGCTGATGTGATTGCGCTCGACGAACTCGGCCAGGGCGGCCGCAAACGGCTCTGGTTCCAGCGGGTAGACCGCCTGCCCGTCCACGTTGAGCGGCAGCCCGGCGTTTGGAATGCACGATACTGGCAGCGGCGTGCTTTCGCCCAGGAACTCAATCGGTTGGCGCATGTGTTCCGGCCCGGTGGAGCAGTTCAACCCGATCACGTCGATGCCCAGGTCTTCCAAAATTGCCAGGGCGGCCGGCATGTCGGCGCCGAGCAGCATCCGCCCGGTGGTGTCCAGCGTCACCTGGGCCTGGATAGGCAGGATAACGCCGGTTTCGGCAAAGGCCCGCTCGATGCCGGCGATGGCGGCCTTGACTTCCAGAATATCCTGCGAGGTTTCGATCAGCAGCAGGTCTACCCCGCCCTGGATCAGCCCCACGGCCTGCTGGCGGAACACATCCGCCAGCTCCTCAAAGCCCACGTTGGACAGCTCCGGGTCGTCGGCCGAGGGCAGCTTGCCAGAGGGGCCAATCGACCCGGCCACGAAGCGCGGCTGCTCTGGGGTGGCGTATTCGTCGGCCAGGCGGCGGGCCAGGGCCGCCGCCGCCTGGTTGATCTTATTCACCTGTTCGTGCAGGCCATACTCTTTCAGCGTCAGGCGGTTGGCGCGGAAGGTGTCGGTTTCCAGCACGTCTACCCCGGCTTCCAGAAAGCTGCGATGCACCTGCTCGACGGCCTGAGGATGGCTGATGACCAGGTAATCATTGCAGCCGTTATAACGCTCGCCGCCGAAGTCGGCCGGGGTCAGGTTTTGGGCTTGCAAGCTGGTGCCCATTGCCCCGTCGAAGATGACCACGTAGTGTTCCAGGGCGTCTAGATAGCGGTGGTTGGTATGGGTGCGTTTCATAATTCCTCTAAGCTTAAAATTGTGTTCCGTCTTCTTTCAATGCCTGGTTCAACTGGCGGGCCAGATCGTTTTCATCGATATAGACAAAAACGCGCTCGGCGCAGCCCAGGGCGGAGGAGGATACTTTGCCGCGCCCGGCGTGAGCCAGCCAGATCGGGATGCCCCAGGCGTAGGCCATGCCAGCCTCAATCAGCCCGCCGCGCAGGGCCGGGTCGTAGAGCAGGACCAGCAGCCCGCAGCGGCGCAGCGCGTCGCGCACGAAAGGCATGAAGGCCTGAGGGTCGCTCAGGCCATGCCGGCGGTTTTCGGCGTAAGCCAGGAAGGGCGTATGCCCAGCCTGCTGTACGGCATGGGCGGCGCACTCGCCCAACCTGGCCTGGGCCGGGTCATCCCGCGGCACGCGGGCGGCGATAAAAATCTCCATGCAGACTTTCTCCCTGCCGATGTGAGGATTGGTACCACCCCATTAAACCCTGGAGCGGGCGTAGCACCCTTCGAGCGCCTTCAAAAAAGAGATATTGCGTAGATTTTGTCGCACGGTGGCTCCCCACGGTTAAGTGGGGGTACCTGTTGCACGAAGTGTGACAAAATCCACGCTTATCCCTCTTTCCAGGCGAGCTACCCGAGTATTCAGACCGCAAAAGTGTACCATGCCCAGGAGGGCATGTCAAACCGCCGCCTCGGATGCGATGAGAAAAATAGAGGAACGCGGATTTGAAACCCTCGGCTGATCCCCGTCAAAATCGCTCAAGCGGGTTATCGGCTGCGGGGCGGGGCAACGCATGGCTGAGCAAATCTAATAAATCTATGATAGACTATTTGTATGGATCACTTGCGCCAGATCCGCGATTACGACCATATCAAGCTGCTGGCCGACTCGCGACGTATGGCGATTCTGCGCCTGTTGATGGCGGAGCCAGCCACCCTGACCCACCTGGGCCAGATGCTCGCCGAACACCCGGCCCGGGTGCGCCATCATGTTAAATTGTTAGAGCAGGCTGGGCTGATCGAGGTGGTTGAGACGCGGGTGGTGCGCGGCTTCACCGAGAAGTATTATCGCGCTCGGGCCAAAGCCTATCTGCTCCAGCAGATTATTCTGCCTGCTAGCGCTGAAAACGGGACGGTGGTGATCCTGGGCAGCCACGACCTGGCCCTGGAACTGTTGGCCGGTCTTCTGCGCCAGTCGCCGCGAACCGGGCTGGCCCCGTTTGTTCTGCCAGTAGGCAGCCTGGAGGGGCTGGTGGCTCTGCGCGAGGGGTTGTCGCACATGGCTGGCAGTCACCTGTTCGACCCGGAAAGCTGCGACTACAACCGCCCCACGGTGCGCCACCTGTTCCCCGATCGCAAGATTCACTTGATTACCCTGGCCTATCGCCAGCAAGGGCTGTTGGTTCCGCCCGGTAACCCGCGCGGGCTGCGCAGCCTGACCGACCTGGCTCGTCCCGACCTGACGCTTATCAATCGCAATCGGGGGTCTGGCACGCGCCTGTGGCTGGACCGCGAACTGAGCCTGCACGCCCTGCCGGCCGAAGCTTTGCGCGGCTACGACCGCGAAGCCCGCACCCATACCGCCGTGGCTGAGGCGGTGCGGTCGGGTAAGGCCGACGCCGGGATCGGTCTGCAGGCCGCGGCAATCAAATATGGGCTGGGCTTTGTTCCCCTGTTCGAGGAGCGGTTTGACCTGAGCGTGCCGGGCGATCAGCTTGACGCGCCCTACTTGCAGCCGTTATTTGACTTGCTGGCCAGCCTGCGCTTTCGCCAGCAGGTCGAGGCCCTGGGCGGCTACGCCACCGGGCATACCGGCGAACAGATCTTATAATTCCCGCAGGTCTTGGATCATCTGGTTCAGGAAATAAGCGAAACCGGACGCGTCGGAGTGCTGGCCGCGTCGGCCCCGGACGGGGATAGTCCGCCGCCGCCCGTCGATCTGGAGCGTTACCTGCATTGAGGTTTCCGCCGCCTCGTCTAGCGGCTCGACCCGCTCGATCTGATGATAACTGATAAAATCTACCCCCTTGGGGCGGAAGACGTGCAGGCCGCGGGTGGTGATCAGAATCCCGTCCTCCGGGCGACCGGGCGTGTTTTCGTACGCGCCGATCAGGGTCTCGCCATAATCGAAGGGATATTGAAGCGCCCAGTCGGAGAAATCCGGCTCGCCGGCCTCTAGC
Source organism: uncultured Anaerolinea sp. (assembly GCA_964416275.1). GTDB lineage: Bacteria > Chloroflexota > Anaerolineae > Anaerolineales > UBA4823 > RBG-16-57-11. Next base: position 4,076 of record CAYQDU010000190.1, read on the forward strand.
AGGCGGAAATTCGCTAAACGACGCAGATTGCGCTGGGCCCTGGAAATGAGCAGTTTGTTTTTCATAGCCTTGATTGTATCCTAAAGCCGGATTAAGGTGCGGCGCACGTTTTGAGGCCGGCGCAAGCCGTGTGTGATGCCGGTCTTGCCGCCGGGTCACGTGCGCTGCACCTGGCGCAAGCCTGTCCGCGCGGAACCATGATGCGCAGAATGGCGTCTATTTCTGCGGTACAATACCCATTTGTGGCTCTTCCGGCTGCGCCGGAAAAGAAATTCTATTGAGAGGGTATTGCGTGGCGGGTACCGCCCCATTACACCGTGGAGCAGGCATGGCGCTCTTCGAGCGTTTTCAGAAAAGAGATATTATGTGGATTTTGTTGCACGAAGCGCGACAAAATTTACGATTAGCCCTCTTTCCAGGCGAGCAAAGCTCGCCAGTCACATCCGCCACGGTTGCGTGGGGGGCTACCGCGCGGCGTAGCCACGCAGCAACCCCCCGCCAAAGGCGGGAATTTTTCTGTATTGTGGGGAAAATGTGGGGCATAGCCCCACATTTTCCCCACAATATAACCTCTTTCCCGGCCGAGCCGGAAGAACCGTATTTTCTAGATAGCCATTCAAAGGTGGGAACAGGCCGCTGTTCTTGCCATCTAAAGTAGGAGATTCTATGTCCAATCGTACGTTTCTTGCGCTTTGCTGCAGCTTGCTGGTTCTCAGCGTGCTGGCTTGCAGCCTGCCCTTTGGCGGCTCGCAAGCCCCCGAGCCCACCCCGGCCCCCACCGACGCCGGTTTTGCGCCGCCCACCCAGCCGGGCGGTGAGGCCGGTACGCCGGCCGCAGCCGCCCCAGCTGACGCCACGCCCGGCGCAGCGCAGCCGGCCGACCCTAACAAGGCCCCCAAGCCGGAAAACGCTAAAGTCACCATCGGCGCCACCAGTAGCCTGAAAGAATCGGGGCTGCTGGATACGCTCATCATCGGCTTCATGAACGCCACCGGCTACCAGGTGGTGCCGGAAGTGGGTGGCGCCGGGCGGGCTTTCAAGCTGGGCGAAAAATATATCACCGACGTGCTGCTGGTCAACGAGCCGGGCAGCGAGCAGAAGTTTATCAAAGACGGCTACGGCAAAGACCGCATCCCGGTGTTCCACGCCGATTTCCTTTTGCTTGGCCCATCGAATGACCCGGCTGGCGTCAAAGGGGTGACCAGCGTCATTGAAGCCCTAAAGAAGATCGCGGCAACCCAATCCAAGCTCGTGACCCGGGGCGACGATTCGCCCGCTGCAGTGCGTGAGAACCAGCTATGGAAAAAGGCCGGCGTCACGCCGTCCGGCGATTGGTATATCAAAACCACCGAGGGCGTGGTAGGGGCGGTCAAAATCGCCTCCGATAAGCAGGCATACATCCTGGTAGCGCGCACCACCTATTTGGAAGCCAAAACCAAATCGGAGATCAAGCTGGAAGTGCTGTTGCAGGGTGACCCGGAACTGTTCGACACGTTTCACGTCATCACCGGCAATCCGGAGAAGTCGGCCAAGATCAATTACGAGGGGGCCATGGCTTTCGCCAATTATCTGAACTCCCCCGATGTGCAGGCGCTGATCGCCGGCTATGGGGTGGATAAGTACGGCGAGCCGATCTATTTCCCCGATGCAGGCAAGTAATTGTTCGTCTCTATAAATAATGCGGGGAGCGCAGCTCCCCGCATTATTTATATTAATCCAGGTCCTGGCGACCGGAGAGCGCCCGCAGCAGGGTGTTCTGGTCGGCGTACTCCAGGTCGCCGCCCACGGGCAGGCCGCGCGCCAGGCGGGTCAGGCGCGGCCCCAGGGGCTGAAGCTGCTGGCGCAGGTAGGCGGCGGTGTAGTCGCCCTCCAGGCTAGGGTTGGTCGCCAGGATCACCTCGCGCACCGACCCGTTCTGCACCCGTTCGATCAGCTCGCGAATTTTAAGCTTCTCCGGGCCAATCCCCTCGATGGGCGAGAGCGCCCCGTGCAGCACGTGATAGCGCCCGGTAAAAGCCCCGGTGCGTTCCAGGGCGATCACATCCAGCGGCTCTTCTACCACGCAGATCAGGCCAGGGTCGCGGCCCTCGTTGGCGCAGATCTCACACAAGCTGCGCCCGGCGGCGGTAATGTTGAAGCACACCGGGCAGTAGGTCGTCCCGGCCTTGAGCTGGATCAGGGCTTCGGCCAGGTCGCGCGACAGGTCTTCCGGGGTGCGCAGCAGGTAAAACGTCAGCCGGGAGGCGGTCTTGGGGCCAACCCCCGGCAGGCGCGACAGGGCGTTGACCAGGTTTTGGATCGGTTCGGGCAGCAGCATTTAGAACGGCAGCCCACCGGCCAGCGGGCCGAGGCGCTCGGCGGCCAGGTTGCGCGAGGCCTCCAGGGCGTTGTTGAATGCGCTCAGAATCAGGTCTTGCAGCATCTCAGCGTCGGCATCTTTGAGCAGCTCCGGGTCAATCGAGACCGCTATGCAGCGCTGATCGCCGGTGACGGTGATCTTGACCGCCCCGCCGCCAGCCGAGCCGGTGACGGTTTCGTTCGCCAATTGTTCCTGGGCCTGCTGGACCTGCTCCTGCAATTTCTGAAGCTGGTTCATCATCCCCATCGGGTTATTGATCTTGGGGGCTTTAAAGCCTTTCGCCATACCATCCTCCTAATTGTAGTCGACTAACTCCCCTCCCAGATCGCGCAGGGCGGCGGCCACCATGCCATCGTCGTCCACGCCGGGGGGGACGGTATCGCGGCGGGCTGAATCGATCACGCACACCACGAATACTTCAAAACCGAACGCCTGCTGCAGCGCTCGCCGCAGTAGATCCATCGTTTCGGGCTTCTCGATTTTTTCTTTGATCACGTTGCTGGCAAAGCTAAGGGCCAGTTTATTGCCACGCATGGCCTTGGCGGTGCAGGAATTCAGGGCAGCGTAGGCCCCGTTGCTCTGCTGGCGCACCAGGCCCAGGATTTGCCGCCAGACGGCATTATCCAGCTTATGGATCGCATCGCTGCCCGCCGCGCCTGCGTTCGCGCTTTCTCCGCCAGGCGCCGCCAGCGGTCTGCTCTCTGGCGCCTGGGGGGCGCGGTCTGGGGCCTGTTTGCCACTCTCGGCAGTCTGCCGTCCGTGGTCGGCGGCGCGCGGTTCATGATCTGCGCTCTGCTTGCCACGTTCTAGGGTCTGCGGTCCACGGTCGGTGGTCTGTTGGGCCTCCTCTTCCGGCTCCAACGCTTCGATGAAGGCCATTTCCAGCGGCAGAGATGGCTGCCAGGCCGCCCGGCTCTCACTGGCGGCGGCGTTGAACAGGCGGATCAGGCGCAGCAGGTCGGCCGGGCCGAACGCCTGGACCTGGCGGGCCATCTGGGCCTTGAGATCGGCCGAGGCGTCCAACCGGGCGGCGTTGCCAGACTTGACCAGCAGCAGATCGCGCAGGTAATCGACCACCTGGCGGGCAAACTGGCGCGGGTCGCTGCCCGAATCCAGGGCGGCGTGGATGCAATCCAACCCGGCCTGAGCCTGGCGGGCGATCAAGGCTTCGATCACATCCAGCACCGATTGGCTGGCGGCCGTCCCCAGTACATCCTGGGCCATTCCCAAGGTGATGGCCTGCCCGGTGGAGGCCAGTTGATCGAGCAGCGAGATGGCGTCGCGCATCGCCCCGGTCGATTGGCGGGCGATCAGGGTCAGGGCCTCGGGTGCAACCTGAATGCCCTCTTCGCCTGCCATTTGCTTCAGATGAGCCACGATGTCGTTGACCGGGATGCGCCGGAACTCGTGCCGCTGGCAGCGCGACAGCACCGTGGCCGGGATTTTATGCACTTCGGTGGTAGCCAGGATGAAAATGGCGTGCCTGGGCGGCTCTTCCAGGGTCTTGAGCAGGGCGTTGAAGGCCGCCGTCGAGAGCATATGCACTTCGTCGATGATATAAACTTTGTATTCGCCCAGGGTGGGCGAGAAGTTGATCTTATCGCGCAGGTCGCGCACGTCTTCGACGCTGGTATTGGAGGCCGCGTCGATCTCGATCAGGTC
>CAYQDU010000191.1:0-8081 GCA_964416275.1 uncultured Anaerolinea sp.
TGGAATTGGTCCTGCAACAGCTTTTCAGGGGTCACGGGGGCGGTCAGGGCGCACCATTGGGCGCCCTCAGGGGCGGTCACAGCCGAGTCGATGGTTTCGGGGCTGACGGTCAGCACGGGGTCGAAGGGGTAATTTCACGCGGACACCAGCACGCCCTGCGAAAAGGCGAACGGCGCGCCGTAGTAGGGGGCGCCCTGGGGCAGCGTGCCGGAAATTTCCAGGGTATACAGGCCGGGTTCGGTCATGGCGTGAATGCCCTGCACCCCGGCATACCGGCCTGGCCCATCGGGAAAGATGTTCACCCGGCGCCCGGCCAGCGAGCCGCTCAGGGTCATGCCATCCAGACCGTGCAGCTCGATGGCCGCGGCCTGGCCCTGCACAAACGGCTCTGGGGCCAGGCGAGCCTGGGCGACGGCTGGCGGCAGCGCGCCGGGCGGGGTGAAAGCTTCCGCTCCGGCTGTGGGCGCGCCCTGGGTTGGCGAGACGGGTGCGGCAGCCCCGGGCAGGCTCAGTACACTGCCCGGCAGGACCGCGGCCGAGCCAGAAAGCTGGTTGACTTGCAAATAATCCCAGGTGGAAACGCCGTGGGCTACGGCCAGCTCGAGCAGCGATTGGCCCGGCAGCAGCGCCGCCCGCTCGCCCGAAGTGGGCGGCGTAGCCTGCTCTAAGATCACCAGGGTCGATCCAGCGTACAGCTCGCCGGGGCTGCTCAGGTGATTGAGCTGGGCCAGCACGGTAGGGGCGATGCCCGACCGGCGGCTGAGGCTGGTCAGGCTTTCGCCAAACGGCACATTGAGCGTGGTCAGCGTGCCTTGCAGGGCTTCCAGGCCGGGAATTTTGAGCCGGTCACCCACGTTCAGGGCGCTGGTCGTCGCCAGGCCGTTGGCGGCGGCTAGGTCTTGCACCGAAACGCGGAAGCGGGCTGCAACCGACCAGAGCGAATCGCCCGACTGCACCACGTAGACTGGGCCCTCGGGCTGCTCCTGCGCGTAGCCGCGCATCCGGCCCAGGGGCCCGGCCAGCAGTCCAACGGCCAGAATCACCCCCAGGCTAAGAGTCAGCAGACGTTGTTTCAATGGATACCTGATCTCCGATGGAAAAATCGTTCAAATGCCCGGCGGCCAGTTCTAACACGTAACGGGCGGGCCGGCGCGGGGCATAGAAAGGCCGCCAGGCCCTGGCAAGCTGCACATCTACCACCTGCCCGGCGGTATTGATCCACACCACCGCCAGGTCAAACCAGACGAACATCATGTGGATGGCCGTATCCAGGCGGTTGTCGCGCCCATAGGCCAGCAGCAGGCCCCAGTTATCGGGCATCGCGCGGCGGAACGTCAGCCCGCGCAGGCGACACAGAAAGGAAACGCAGTTACGGGCCGGCAAAGGATGGCTGCCGGCCCGGCTGCGATTGTGAATCCAGACCTGTTCGGGCATATCGACCTCAGGCGCGCTCTTTAAGCACCCGCTCGACGCTTTCGATCAGTTCATCTGGACTGAAAGGCTTGGAGATGTAATCATCCACTTTGGCAATATGCAGGCCCAGAACTTTGTCGATCGTTTGGGCTTTAGCCGTGACGATGATAACCGGGATGTTTTTGGTCGCTTCCTCGGCCCGCATTTGCTGGTAAACCTCCCAGCCGTCCATGCCAGGCATCATCAAATCAAGCAGCACCACGTCCGGCAGGGTTTTGCGCACCAAATCCAAACCTTCTCGCCCCCCGTAAGCGCCTGTTACCTGATAGGGCTTGGTCGAGAGGATCAGCTTCACCAGGTCGATCATTTCTGGTTCATCCTCAATGTAGACCACTTGCCGGATGACATCGCTCATCATAGCACCTTTTCTTATTACAACCCTTTGGGCTTGTGCGGATACTTCAAGTTTACCACAGGTACAAATAGTAGTGTTGAAAAAAACGCCTCTACCGACTATAATCAACCGTTAGCCTGAGCAGGGTTGCCTTGTCGGGCTTTTTCGGGGTTTGGTTTGCCTCATAACATGGGGCAAACCAAACCGCGAGAAATATCTTTCACACTATCAAGAGGTTTGGAAAACTATGATCGACGTCAATGATCTACGCAAAGGTGTCACCTTCGTCTTCGACGGAAACCTGTTCAAAGTGCTGGATTACCATCACAATAAACCGGGGCGCGGCAACGCTACCATCCGGGTCAAGATCGTGAATCTGAAGTCTGGCTCGATTGTTGAGCAGACCTTCACCTCCGGCGACCGGGTGCAGGATGTGCGCCTCGACTTCCACAACGTCCAATATCTGTATACCGACGGGGATTTCTATCATTTTATGGATATGGAAACCTACGAGCAGCCGGCCGTCTCAAAGGATGTGCTGGGCGATTCGGCCCTGTATTTAAAGGAGGGGCTGGAATGCAAACTGACCTTCTATGAAGGCCAGGCCCTGGACATCGAGCTGCCGACCACGGTGGATATGGAAGTGGTGGAAGCCGATATGGCCGTGCGCGGCGATACCGCCACCGGCGTGACCAAGAAAGTCCGCACCGAGACCGGCCTGCAAGTGCAGGTGCCGTCGTTTGTAGAAGTAGGCACGAAGATCCGCGTAAACACCACCAGCGGAACTTACGTGACCCGGGTATAACCGGCGTATGCGTACCCCGGCCGGCAAGGAATGTTCTTTCTTCTACGGCGACTATTACCGTGGGCGGCAGGTAGAAGAATGCCGCCTGCTTGACCGGGCGGGGCTGCCCTGGCGGCCGGCGTTATGTAAGACTTGCCCGGTTCCGGGCATTCAGATGGCAAACGCCTGCCCGCATATGGTGTTAGAGCCGCGCCTGGCGCGGCCCTTTCCGTTTATCCAACAGCAGGTTCAGGTGCGGGCCTACTGCACCGAATCGCGCCGGGAAGGGTTCGATCCGCACATTGGCTGCGGCCACTGCCACGAACTGCCGCCCGAATTTTCCGAAGGCAAGCAATGAACGCCACCCTGCTGCTCGACCTGGATGATACCCTGCTGGAGAATGACATCGACCGCTTCCTGCCCCCCTATCTGCAAGCCTGGGGGCGGGAAGTGGCCTCGTTGATCGACCCGGAACACTTCACCCGGCGGTTGTTGGCCGGAACCCAGGCCATGACCCGCAACCGCAACCCCGACTGCACCCTGCAAGAGGCGTTCGAGTCGGTTTTTCTCCCCACCCTGGGGTTGGATGAGGCGGTCTTCCGGCCCCTGGCCGATCACTTCTATGCCGAGGTGTATCCGGGGCTGCAAAGCCTGACCCAACCCGTGGCCGCGGCCGCGCCGCTGGTGCAGGCCCTGCGGGCGCGCGGCGATCAGATTGTGATTGCCACCAACCCGCTCTTCCCGCTCACCGCCATTCAGCAGCGCCTGGCCTGGGCCGGGCTGCCGGTGGAAGAATGGCCGTTTGACCTGGTCGCCTCGTATGAAACCTTCCACTACGCCAAGCCCGACCCGGCCTTTTTTGCCGAGGCCCTGGCAAAACTGGGCTGGCCGGATGGCCCTGTGCTGGTGGTGGGCGACAGCCTGGAGCGCGAAGTGATCGCCGGGCGCAAAGCCGGGCTGCCCGTCTTCTGGCTCTCGCCAGACGGCGCGCCGGCCCCAGACGGCGCTTCGGCTCCCGCCGCCCAGGGCCGCCTGGAAGATGTCTTGCCCTGGTTGGAAAGCGCCAGCCCAGATAGCCTGCTGCCGGATTTCAACCAACCGGCTTCACTGCTGGCCGTGCTGCGCTCTACCCCAGCCGCCATTGATAGCCTGCGCCGCAGCCTGCCCGCTGACCGCTGGACCCTCCGCCCGGCCCCGACCGAATGGAGCCTGACCGAAGTGTTATGCCACCTGCGGGATGTCGAAGCCGAGGTGAACCTGCGCCGCGTCAAGAAGGTGCTGGACGAAACCAACCCCTTCCTGGCGGGGGAAGACACCGACCCCTGGGCGCAGGAGCGCCAGTACATTCGTCAGGACGGCAATCACGCCCGGCTGGCTTTTATGTCGGCTCGCATGGAACTGGTGAGTATGTTGGAAGGACTGACCCCCGATGACTGGCAGCGTACCGCTCGCCACGCCATTTTCGGCCCCACCCGGCTGATCGAGCTAGTCAGCATCGTGGCCGCTCACGACCGGCTGCATGTGCGCCAGGCGCAGGCGCTGGCGTAAGATCCACATGCAGACTGCGGCGCAACACCGTTGCGCCGCAGTCTGCATGTGGATTGAAATGGTTTAATTTCCCCCGCCTCCATTCCCATCACAACGGGTTATATACCTCGATGAAAAAAGCTTTGCCTTCATCCTGAGGTATCTTGGGTTCTTCTGGCGTCGCCAGGAAAGAAGCTATGGCGAAAAAGCCCGAAGGTTTCCCGCCTGTGGACGCCGCCCGTTGAACCGTGGAGCAGGCATGGCGCTCTTCAAGCGCCTTTAAAAAAGAGATGTTGCGTGGATTTTGTCGCACTTCGTGCGACAAAATCCACGATTAGCCCTCTTGCCAGGCGAAGCTCGCCAATCGCCCCATTTCGGTTTCGTGGAGCGCTTCCTGCCCGCGGCGGAATAGCCGTGTTTTTTCTTTGAGGAGGACGATATGCGTCAGCGTGTAGTGGTCACGGGGTTGGGCTGCATCAGCCCGGTGGGGAACGACGCCCAGGCTGCGTGGCAGAACATCCAGAACGGCGTATCAGGCGTAGATTGGATCACCCATTACGACGCCAGCGAGCATAAAACCCGGTTTGCCGCCGAGGTCAAAGGGTTCGATGGCGCGGCCCTGTTTGGTGGGCGTGAAGTGCGCAAGATGGATCGTTTTGCCCAGTTTGCCCTGGCCGCCGCCTTGCAGGCCGCGGAGCAGGCCGGGCTGGCTATCGACGAACACAACCGCGACCGGATAGGTGTGGTGATCGGAACCGGCATCGGCGGGATTGGCACGTTGTTCGAGCAGATGCAGGTTTTCAGCCAGCGCGGGCCGGGGCGGGTTAGCCCGTTCCTGGTGCCAATGATGCTGCCCGACACCGGGGCCGGGATGATCGCCATCCACTTGGGGGCGCGCGGCCCCAATATGGCCGTAGTGACGGCCTGCGCCACCGGCAGCAATGCCGTAGGCGAGGCGGCTGAGTTGATCCGGCGCGGCCAGGCCGACGTGGTGCTGGCCGGCGGCAGCGAGGCCGCCATCGTGCCGATTGCTATGGCCGGGCTGAACGTGATGACCGCCCTTTCGACCCGCAACGAAGACCCGCAGCGGGCCTCCCGCCCGTTCGACCGCACCCGCGACGGCTTTGTGATGGGCGAGGGCGCTGCCGTGCTGGTGCTGGAGGCGCTTGAGCACGCCCAGGCCCGCCGGGCCCGCCTGCTGGCCGAGGTCAGCGGCTACGGCTTCACCAACGACGCTTATCATATCTCGGCCCCGGCCGAGAATGGGGCCGGGGCGGCCCGTTGTATGCAGATGGCCCTCGACAGCGCCGGGTTGAGGGCGGCCGAAATCGACTACATCAACGCTCACGGCACCAGCACGCCCCTGAACGACAAGAGCGAAACCGCCGCCATCAAGACCGTGTTTGGCGAACGGGCCTATACGATTCCGGTTTCATCCACCAAGTCGATGACCGGGCATCTGCTGGGTGCTTCCGGCGCGCTGGAGGCGCTGTTCTGCGTCCAGGTCTTGCAGCACGGCGTTTTGCCGCCCACGATGAATTATGAGACTCCCGACCCGGAGTGCGACCTGGACTATGTGCCGAATCAGGCCCGCCGCGCCGCTGTGGGCCGGGTTATGTCGAATTCGTTTGGCTTTGGGGGGCATAACGCCAGCCTGGTCTTCAGCCGGGTCGATTGAGCGGAGGCAAGATGAGTCCCTATGCACACATTACCGGTTGGGGAATGGCAGCGCCGCCCACGGTGCTGACCAACGACGATCTGGCCCAGCGCATCGACACCAGCGACGAGTGGATTTACTCGCGCACCGGCATTCGCCAGCGTCACATCGCCTCGCCTGAGCAGACCACCGCCTCGCTGGCGGTGGAGGCGGCCCTGAACGCGTTGGAAGTGGCAAACCTCAGCCCGTCGGACCTGGATTTGATTATCGTTGCCACCTCTTCGCCCGAACACATCTTCCCGGCCACGGCCTGCCTGGTGCAAGATCGCCTGGGGGCCGAGAAAGCCGGGGCGTTCGACCTGCTGGCGGCCTGCACCGGGTTCATCTTTGCCCTGAACATGGCCTCACAGGCCATTCGTTCGGGCAGCATGAGGAACGCCCTGGTGATCGGCGCGGAAACCCTTTCGCGCCTGGTCGATTGGAACGACCGCAACACCTGCATCCTGTTTGGAGATGGGGCGGGGGCATTTGTCTTGCAGGCCGCGCCCGAACGGGGCGGGGTGCTTTCGGCCGTCATGCACTCAGATGGCTCTGGCGGCGACCTGTTGATCCTGCCCGGCGGCGGCAGCGCCCTGCCCGCCACCCACGAAACCGTGGGGGCCGGCAAGCACTTCGTGCAGATGAACGGGCGGGAGGTGTTTCGCTTTGCCACCCGGGTGATGGCCCAGGCTTCGCAGGAGGCGCTGAGCAAGGCCCGGCTCTCGGTCGAAGACATCAACCTGTTCGTGCCGCACCAGGCTAATGCCCGGATCATCGAAGCCGCCCTGCGCAGCCTGGATGTGCCGGCCGAGCGCTGCATGATGAACCTGGATCGCTACGGCAACACTTCCACCGCCTCGATCCCAATTGCGGTGTGTGAGGCGGTTGCCCAGGGGCGCATAAAGCCCGGCGACCGGCTGGTGCTGGTGGGCTTTGGGGCCGGGCTGACCTGGGGCGCGGCGGTGGTTGGCTGGAGCGGGCCTTTCCCTGGCCTGCGGCGCAGGCTCCCCTGGCGGCTGCGCCAGTATGCTCGCTGGCGCTCGCTGGCGCTGCGCCTGCTGCGCCGCCTGGATGCAGCCATTTACGGGCGGCACAACCAGGATGTGTAGCCCTAAGGGGATATCTTGGAGAAATTGTGCGGCGGCGCCACTCCATTGAACCGTGGAACAGGCATGGCATTCTTCGAGCGCCTTCAGAAACCGCTATTCCGTGGATTTTGTCGCCCATCGGGCGACAAAATTCACGGAATAGCGCGATGAGGCTGGTTTCGCAAGGCTATTGTATATGAGTATCTTGTGCGACAAGCCTGGCAAACGGGCTTTATTTGTATATTCGTGGATGGCTCTATGAGGCGGCCCTTATTGCAGTGCGCTGATAATGTTAGAACGTAGTTAGAAATCTCCAAATTCGACTGGCAAAACTGGCATCCGTCTCATTCGATTGGTATAATCTTGAGGCAAATCATGCGGTTTGTATCGTATTTGGAGGTAAAGTGAATCAAACCCGCAACCGTTCTACTTTAGTCTACCTGATCCTGTTTATTGCCATCATCTCGATGGTTGTTTACAGCTTTCAGCAGCAGACCTCGGTCCAGGATGCCTTGACCATTAACGAACTGGCTCATGATATCCAGACTGGCAGTATTTCTAAGATCGAGGAAGACGATAACAACCTGAAAGTGGTTTACCAGGATGGCAAAGAGCGACGCTCACACAAGGAAGGCACGTCTACCCTGGTGGAGCAGCTCAAGGAGTTAGGCGTCACCACCGAACAGCTCCAATCCACCCGGCTTAAGATTGCCATCAAACCGCCGAGCGCCCTGTTGAACGTAGCTACTATTGTGGGCTACGTCCTGCCGTTTGTGCTCCTGGCAGGGGTGTTCTGGTTTGTCTTCCGTCAGGCCCAGGGCAGCAACAACGCCGCCCTGTCGTTTGGCAAATCTCGCGCCCGTATGTTCACCGGCGACCAGCCCTCCGTCACCTTCCAGGATGTGGCCGGAGTGGAAGAAGCCAAGGAAGAATTGAAGGAAGTCGTCGAGTTCCTGCGCGAGCCGGAAAAGTTCATCTCGCTCGGTGCGCGGATCCCGAAGGGCGTGCTGCTGGTTGGCCCTCCGGGAACCGGCAAGACTCTGCTGGCTAAGGCTGTCTCCGGCGAGGCCGGGGTGCCGTTCTTCTCCATCTCCGGCTCGGACTTTGTCGAGATGTTTGTCGGGGTGGGCGCCAGCCGGGTGCGCGACCTGTTCGACCAGGCCAAGCGTCACTCACCCT
>CAYQDU010000192.1:0-7963 GCA_964416275.1 uncultured Anaerolinea sp.
GAGCCAGCGCGTGTTTCGACCGCTTGGCGAAAGGCTGGATGGCTGGATGCTGCAGCGTTTCCCAGTTCAAACCGGCAGCGCGCCCGCCCAACCGGCCCGGAATTGGCTGAATATTGTCCTGGCGGGCCTGGCGGGGGCGGCGGGTGTGTATGGGCTGAGCCGGATCGGCGCCATGCTGTTGATGGTCTCGCCGGACGACTGGGTGCAGGTCGGGGTGGGCGTCGGCGCAACCTTGCTGCGGGTAGCGCTGGCGTTATTGATTGCGGTAGCCTGGACGGTGCCGGTGGGGGCGGCCATCGGCACTAATCGCCGCCTGGCGGCGATGCTTCAGCCGGTGGTGCAGATTGTAGCCTCGGTTCCGGCAACGGCGCTCTTCCCGATCATCCTGCTGGCAGCCTTGAACCTGCCGGCCGGCCTGAACCTGGCGGCTGTGCTGCTGATGCTGCTTGGCGCGCAGTGGTACTTGCTGTTCAACGTGATCGCCGGCGCTTCGGCCATCCCCCAGGACCTGAAATATACCTCGCAGTTGATGCAGTTGAACGGCTGGTCGCGCTGGCGCACCCTGATCTTACCGGCGATTTTCCCCTATCTGGTGACCGGGGTAATTACGGCCAGCGGCGGGGCCTGGAACGCCAGCATTGTGGCCGAATATTATCACATCGGCGGACAGACCCATTGGGTGACGGGCATCGGCTCGTTGATTGCCCGTTCTACGGCGGCCGGCGATTATCCGCTGCTGCTGGCCGCCACCCTGGCGATGATCCTGACGGTGATCCTGATCAACCGCCTGCTCTGGCGGCGTCTGTATGGGTTGGCTGAAGATAAGTATCGCATGGAGTGAGAGAAGATGAACCTCAACCCGACCAATCATCCTCTGCTGAAGTTAGAGCATATCTATCAGGAATATGGGGCGCGCGACCGCCGCTTCACGGCTGTCGAAGACGTTAACTTGAGCCTCTCCGCGGGCGAGTTCGTGGCGCTGCTGGGCCCTTCCGGGTGCGGTAAAAGCACGCTGCTGCGCATCATCGCCGGGCTGCAGAGCGCCTCGCAGGGACGGGTGCTGTACCAGGGCCAACCGCTGCGGGGCGTCAACCCCCACGCCTCGATTGTTTTCCAAACCTTCGCGTTGTTTCCCTGGTTGAGCGTGGTGGAAAACGTAGCCCTGGCGCTCAAAATGAAAGGCGTGCCGGAACCCCAGCGCACCAGCCGGGCGGTGGAGCTGCTCGACCGGGTGGGTATGGACGGCTTTGAATCGGCTTACCCGCGCGAGCTGTCGGGCGGCATGCGTCAGAAAGTCGGCTTTGCACGGGCTATGGCGGTAGAGCCAGAACTGCTCTGCCTGGATGAACCCTTTTCGGCTCTGGACGTGTTGAGCGCCGAGGCCCTGCGCGGCGAGCTGTTGGAACTGTGGACGGGCGGCGGCATCCCAACCAAAGCCATTCTGATGGTCAGCCATAATATCGAAGAAGCGGTGTTTATGGCCGACCGGATTGTCGTGATGGACAAGGAACCGGGGCGGATCATTGCCGAGCTGCGGGTCAGCCTGCCCCACCCACGCCAGCGCAAGTCGCCCGAATTCCAAGATCAGGTGGACCAGGTCTACGCCACGTTGGCCGGGCAGACCGGTTCCGAAAGTGAAGAAATGGGCAGCGCCCCCGGCGAGGCCGGGCGCACCCGCCGCCTGCCAGATATCTCGATCAGCGACCTGGCCGGGATGCTGGAGCATTTATCGGATGCAGGGCGCGATTGTTACGATATTTACCTGCTGGAAGACGAATTGGGGATCAATTCCGACCATCTGCTCTTATTGACCGAGACCGCTGAACTGCTGGGCTTTGCCACGATTGACAAAGGCGACATTACCCTGACCCCTCTGGGACAAACATTTGCCGAAGCCAGCATCCTGGGGCGCAAAGAGATCTTTGCGGTGCGCGCTCGCCGCCTGCCCATCATGCGCTGGCTGCTGACCATGCTGCGGGCGGCCGAAAACCACCAGTTAAAATGGGAAGTGGTTGAAACCGCCTTGAGCCTGGAATTTCCGCCGGAAGTGGCGCAAAGCCAGATCGAAACCCTGATTAACTGGGGCCGCTACGCCGAACTTCTGGCCTACGCCGATGACACCGAGATGCTGTCTCTGGAGCCAGAAACGGTTGTCCGTTAGCTACTCGCACTGCGGTGAGCCACGCCAAATGTCCTACCGTCGATTTGCGCAGCCGCGCCCCTGCGAAGACGGGGATTTTTTCTATTTGGGGAAAATGGGCGGCTACGCCGCCCATTTTCCCCAAATAGCGCCTCTGTACTTTGTGGCGGGGGATTTTGCCGCACTCTGTGCGGCAAAATCCCCCGCCTCCTGTATAATTGTCACTGGCAACAGGAGGTCGCTATGGAATATACCAATCTGGGACGCAGCGGGCTGAAGGTCAGCCGGCTGTGTTTGGGGACGATGAATTTCGGCCCGCTCACCACCCAAGAAGACAGCTTTCAAATTATGGACGAGGCGCTGGAAGTGGGCCTCAACTTCTTCGACACGGCCAACGTCTACGGGCGCAAGCTGGGCGAAGGTGTGACGGAAAGCATCCTCGGGCGCTGGCTGGCCCAGGGCGGCGGGCGGCGCGAGCAGGTCGTTTTGGCGACCAAGGTCTTTGGCCGCATGGGCAGCCGCCCGAACGAAAGCCGCCTGTCGGCCTATCACATCCGCCGGGCCTGCGACGAGAGCCTGCGCCGCCTGCAGACCGACCACATCGACCTGTACCAGATGCACCACGTCGACCGGGACACCCCGTGGGATGAAATCTGGCAAGCCATGGAAACCCTGGTGCAGCAGGGCAAGGTGATCTACGTGGGCAGCAGCAACTTCGCCGCCCTGCACCTGGCCCAGGCCCATTACACCGCCCAGGCCCGCCATTTCCTGGGCCTGGTGTGCGAGCAAAGCCTGTATAACCTGACCGCCCGCCTGATCGAGCTGGAAGTCATCCCGGCCTGCCGCGAGTTTGGCCTGGGGCTGATCCCGTGGAGCCCGCTGGCGGGCGGGCTGCTGGGCGGCATATTGGAAAAAGAACGCCAGGGGCGGCGCAACTCAGAGCAGATCGTGGTCGAGCTGGAAAAACGCCGCCCGCAGTTCCAGGCCTACGAAGTCTTCTGCCGCGAGATGGGCGAACAGCCGGCCGACGTGGCCCTGGCCTGGCTGCTGAGCAACCCGGCGGTCAGCGCGCCGATCATCGGCCCGCGCACCCTGGAGCAGCTCCATACCAGCCTGCGCGCCCTGGAGATCAAGCTGACCCCCGAGCAGTTCCAGCGCCTGGATGAAATCTGGCCTGGCCCCGGCGGCCCGGCCCCCGAAGCCTACGCCTGGTAAGCAGAAAGGCAGCCGCATGATCCGCTCGTTTACCCGCCTGGTGATCGGCGGCCTGGCGACCGGCTACGATGGCCTGCGCAGCCGCCTGGCCGTGTGGGATGCCCCGCCCCCCGGCGCGCCGCCGGCCGGCGCGCCGGGCGATGTATCCGAACCTGCCCCGGCTGGGGAAAGCGAACGCGACCGGCTGCGCTTTGCCCTGATTGGGGCGGTCTTCGCCGCCGAAGCGCAGGCCGGGCGCAGCCTGCGCGCCGCCGGGCGAGCGGCCCGGCTGGCGGGCAATCTGGCCGAGCTGCTCGGCGGGCCGGTCTATGCCAGTCGCCCGCTGCGTCCCGTGCGCCGCCAGATCGACCGGCTGGCCGAACGCGGCCGCCAGGAGGTCGAAGCCTGGATCGACCTGGGCCGCGTGGAAGACCAGGCCAGCCGCGACCTGGCCCGCGCCGCCCTGTACGAACGGGTCGATAACGCCATCGGCTACCTGACCGCCAACGGCGAGGTGCAGGAGCTGGTGCAGTCGCAGAGCGTGGGCCTGGTGGACGAGGTGATCGAGGAGGCCCGCGAGCGCACCGTCAGCGCCGATAACTTCCTCGAGTCGCTGGTGCGTTCGGCCCTGCGCCGCCCGCAGCGCTGGGAGCTGCCCGAACCCGCCGAGGCGATCAAGCGCCAGGCCGAAACGCCGCGCCAGCTTCCCGGCAGCGTGGCAAAGCCATCCTCCAGGCCGTGATGACCACCCCGCCCGCCCCGCCGCCCTCGCCGGGCCTGGATTTCGCCCTCGACCGCCGCCGCTCGTACCTGGGCCATTACGCCGGGTTTGTCAGCCGCCTGGCGGCCTTTGCTATCGACGTGGTGATCCTGAGCGCCACGATTGTCTTCACCGGCTGGTTCCTCAATACCTCGCTCACCCTGCTCCAGGTGCGCCCGTTTCTAACCCGCCTGCTGCGCGACCTGCCCACCGTCTTGCAGGTGGTCAATTTTCTGTTCAGCTCGCTGTTTGCCAGCCTGGCTTCGCTGGTCTTTATCGTCGTCTACTACGTCTTTTTCTGGGCGGCGGCCGGGCAAACGCCGGGCAAGTACTTGATGGGCGTCAAGGTGGTGGCCCTGGACGGCCCCAAAGTGCAGATCCGCCGCGCCCTGCTGCGCTACCTGGGCTATTATCTCTCGGCGCTGCCGCTGGGGTTGGGCTTTTTGTGGATTCTGGTGGACGATCAGCGCCGGGGCTGGCACGACCGCCTTTCGCGCACCTGCGTTATCTATACCTGGGACGCTCGCCCCGACGAGACCTTCCTGGTGCGGGCCAGCCAGCAGATTCAGGCTCGTCGCGAGGCCCTCAAAGCCCTGATCTCGCGCCAGAAGTAAGCCTCAGGCGAGGTCCTGTTGTGTGGAAACTGTGCGGCTGCGCCGCCCGGCGCCATCCCCTTAAGCCGTGGAGCAGGCAGGGCGCTCTTCAAGCGCCTGAAGAAAGAGTTGTTCCGTTAATGATCTTTCCAGGCGAGCTATCAAATGGGCGGGAGAGCCGTAGATTAATGATAGCTTCTGACAGAAGCGCCCGCTATAATTGGAACGGATAGGCGGCGAACCAGGCCAGCCGGCCTGGTTCGCCGCCCATCAGTTTCAATATCGAGGATACAACATGCGTCAAATTGCGATTATCGGGATCGGGCAAACCCCGGTCAGCGAAGATTGGGAACATTCGATCCGTGAGATTGCCGGCGAAGCCGTGTTTGCCGCCCTGCAAGACGCCGGGCGGGCCGAAGCCGACGGGCTGTTCGTGGGCAACATGCTTTCAGGCCTGCTCAGCCGCCAGGAACAGTTGGGCGCGCTGGTAGCCGACTGGGTGGGCCTGCGCGGGCGAGATGCCGTCAAGGTCGAGGCGGCCTGCGGCTCGGCCGCCGCGGCCCTGCGCATGGCCATCATGGCCGTGGCCTCCGGCGAGCTGGACAGCGCCATCGCCCTGGGCGTCGAGAAGATGACCGAGACCAAAGGCGCCGAAACCACCGCCGCCCTGGCGACCGCCGCCGACGCCGATTATGAGATCATCCACGGGCTGTCGTTCGTCGCCATCAACGCCCTGGTGATGCAGCGCTACCTGTATCACTATGGCTGGAAGCACACCGACTTTGCCCCCTTCGCCATCAACGCCCACGCCAACGCCGCCCACAACCCCTTCGCCCGCCTGCACGAAACCGTGACCGAGAAAGACTATCACCGGGCGCGCATGATCGCCGACCCGATCAACCTGCTCGACGCCTCGCCCATCGGCGACGGCGCGGCGGCCGTCTACATCGTCCCGGCCGAACAGGTGCGGGCCTTCCCCGGCCGGCCGCTCATCCGGATTGCCGGCTCGGCCTGCGCCACCGACAGCCTGGCCGTACACGACCGGCGCAACCCGATCTGGCTGAGCGCGGCCGAGCAATCGGCCCGCAAGGCCTATGCCCAGGCCGGAGTCGGCCCGCAGGACATCGACGTGTTCGAGCTGCACGACGCCTTTTCGATCATGTCGGCCCTGTCGCTGGAGGCGTGCGGGTTTGCCGAACCCGGCCAGGGGCCGCGCCTGGGGCTGGAGGGCGCTATCTGCCCCACCGGGCGGATTCCCATCGCCACCCGCGGCGGGCTGAAAGCCCGCGGCCACCCGGTGGGGGCCACCGGGCTGTACCAGGTGGTGGAAGTGGCCCAGCAGCTGCGCGGCGAAGCCGGGGCGACCCAGGTGCCTGAGGCGGCGATTGGCATGGCTCAGAATATCGGCGGCTCTGGGGCGACGATCTTCACCCATATCCTGAAAGCCGAGCGCTAACCCCCGGCCCGTTCTACGCGCTTCCGGCTTTATTTTGACGGGAAATGGGCGGCTGCAGCCGCCCAGGTAGCGCCCCACGCAACCGTGGTGGGCCTGACTGGCGAGCTTCGCTCGCCTGGGAAGAGGGTTAACCGGGGATTTTGTCGCACTTTGTGCGACAAAATCCCCTGAAGATCTCATTTTCAGGCGCTCGTAAGAGCGCCATAGGCTACACCACAGTTAAATGGGGTGGTACCGCCGCCCATTTCCCGTCAAAATAAAGGTAAAATTACAAAAGAAAACCTTGTTACAGGCTGCCAACCCTTATGAAAAACCGTTTGCTTTTTTGGCTCATCCCGGCGGTTCTGCTGGCGGTGATCTTTGCTGCGCCGGCCCTGCGCCCCTCGGCGGCGCAGGCCCCGGCCCTGCCGCCGCTGCGCGTCCCCATCGGCGGGGGCTATAACCCGCTTACGTTTGCCGGGCTGGTGCGGGCGCTGGTCGAGCGAGCGCAGAACGGCCAGGTCAAAATCCTGATCCTGCCGGTGGCTTACGCCTCGAGCCCGCTGCAAATCAGCCAGAACGACCGGGCCGAATATCTCAAGACGGCCGAGCTGCGCCGGGCGCAGATGGAAGAGACCTGCCGCCGCAGCGTACCGGCCGCTTCGTACCGCTGCAGCGTGCTGGTCGCGCCGATCTTGACCCGCCCGGACGCTGAATCGCCCACCGCCCTGGATTATTTCACCCCCGATCTGACCGGCGTCCTCATCCTGGGGGGCGACCCGGCCGTGGCGATGCAGGTGGTCGGCGGCACGCTGGTAGAGCAGGCCCTGGCGACGGCCTACCAGAACGGCGTGGTGATCGCCGGAACCAGCGCCGGGAACGGCGTGCAATCGTACGCTTTGCTGGCGGGGTATCGCCCCGGCTATAACGCTGGCAGCAGCCTGCAGTTTGGGGCGGTGGAGGTGTGGAACACCCCCCGGCAGCGCGGCCTGGATTTTGGCCTGCGCAGCGCCATTCTGGACGAGCATTTCTTCGAGCGCGGCCGGGTGGGCCGCCTGCTCAACGCCATCAGCCAGCCCGGCGCGCCGCATGTGGGCCTGGGGGTAGACAGCGATACCGGCCTGTACCTCTCGGCCGACGAGACGGTGGAGAAGGTCTTTGGCCTGTATACCGCCGCCGTGCTGGACGCCGAAACCTACCACGCCGCCCAGGCGGCCCAGTACGTGGGCGAGCGGCACTGGCTCAGCCTGCGCAACGTGCTGGTGCATCTGCTGGCCCCCGGCGAATTTACCTATAACCTGCGCGCCCGCCAGCACTCGCTGGTGGCTCCCCCGGCGCGTATCGAGCGCCGCTACACCGGCCTGGGCCTGCCCGAAGGGGCCGGGACGCTGCTGCTGACCAGCGCCCTGAACCCGCCCAACCCCACCGAAGCCGACCTGGCCGCCGGCCAGGCCCTGGCCCAGCGTTTTGTCAACGGCTGCGGCGGGGCCAATGCCCGCCTGTTGATCGTCGCGGCCGGCTTTCCCGACCAGGCCGCCGCCCTGGATGCCGCCAACCGTTTCAAGGCCCGCCTGGGCGTTTCGGCTCAGACCCTGGCCCTGGGCGAGGCCGCCGCAAGCCCGATCCAGATCACGCCCGACATCACCGGCCTGGTGCTGATGGGGCAAGACCCGGCCCGCATCGACCCGGCCGGGCTGCAGACCCTGGCCGCGGCCTGGCGCGGCGGCCTGCCGCTGCTGGCCGATGGGGCCGGGGCGGCGCTGATTGGCGCAAACTATGCTGCTCCAGACCTCACCGAACCGGATGAGACCGGCGCCCCCAACCCCGAAGCTCTGCGCACG
>CAYQDU010000193.1:0-7884 GCA_964416275.1 uncultured Anaerolinea sp.
TCGAATCCAGGGCAGCATTTCTTCCCAGGCCGCCACCTGGGCGGTCCACAGCAGCCAGCCGTCGGGCTGCATTTCGACGCGCTGCGAGACGTGCCACTGGGTTTCCTGCACCCGCCGGGCCGCCTGCGGGCTGAAGCGCAGGGCCACTTCCTGCGGCTCGCCCTCCGCAATCCAGATGCCCCAGGCATCTTCCAGGTAGCGGCGGGGGTCAAAATCGGGTGGGATGGCGTAGCGCTCATCCAACAGCCGGGCGGTGCGGATGCGTTCGATCTTGAACGTGCGGATTTTACCCGGCGGTTCGCGCAGCCCAATGACGTGCATGGTATTTCCAATCGCGTAGGGTTCGATAAAGTAGGGCGCAAAGATGTAAGGAAATACCTGGCCGTCTTCGCTTTCGTGGGTCAGTTTGACCTTGAACCCGCGCGACCAGGCCCGGGTGAGTGTCTCCAGATTTTCTAGAAAGGCGCTGTCTTTGCGGCGGCGCTCGCCGTCTAGCACATCGGCCGAGCGCTTCATATGTTCGCTGACCAGGGGAGCCAGTTCTTGCATGGCTACGCCCAGCTTGCGCAAGGCGCTGGCGGCGTGCGGGTAGTGTTTGTCGGTGCGGGTGGTGAGCAGGCGGGCGGCCAGGTGCAGAGCCAGGCTCTCGTGCATATCAAGCGATATCTGCACCTGGTAGTGATCCCGGTCGATGGCGAAGCGGTTGGGCGAAACCTCGTAGACCGGTATGTCAAGTCCATCCAGGCTATCCACATAGCTAGAGGCCGTCGAGCGATGCACGCCCAGCCGGCGCGCAATCTCGGCTTTGGTCAGGCCTTCCGGGTGGTCGAGCAAGATCTGGATCAGTTTATGCAGGCTCTCGAACTTACGGTCATCTTTAATACCCATGATAGCTGCTCCCTGGGGGTAAGGCGGTTCTATATTTCATCTGTCTGTCAGGCCCAAAACTGGAACCACAGATGCACGCAGGGAAATTCGACTGCGCCAGGGTTCGGCGGGCAAAAGCTGCTGGTCAGCACAACCTGGATCATCCCCCTGCGGCGGGTCATTTCTATCTCTGCTGGAAAAACCGCACCTATTCCAACACTGTTGCGGCAATACGTTTACTATAGCAGATATCTACCCGAATAACGTTACTTGTTGGGAAATTCGTCCATTTTGTTGCGATAGTCGCAACACGCCCCCGGTATCTTGAAAGCATCCTGAGATACCGGAGGTTTTTTTATGGCCCGCAAACCCAATCCTGATCGAATGGAAGCCGTGTACCACACCGTCGAACGCTACCCTGGCGAACGACCGGGCTTTATCGCCCGCCTGCTCGGCCTGAGGCGCTCGGAGGTGTCCCGCATCTTGCCCAGCCTGGAAGATCGGGGCTACTACCTGAGCGAAGACGAGCGCGGCGGCTTGTGGCCGTTCAAACGGCGCAAGGCTTAACATTCGGGTTGCAGAATGCGCGGCGCGCTCGTGCTACAGTAGGAGCATACGTTTTCGCATTCCGGGGGGCGGCAGCAAGCAGGGGAGCCGCCCCGGTTTTATTTAATTGCTCCACTTCAGGCGAACGCGTAAAAATCAGGTAGCTTCCCACTCAACCGTGGTGATCAAGCGGCCCGCTTGATCCTTTGCTGCCGGGGCGGTTCCTGGAACTCGGCTACGTACGCCGCCGGATCGCCGGTCTTGGCCTGCACGGCGTAGTCCGACTTTTACCGGCCCGCCCGCCCCGCTTTGGAAACCCCGTGCCACAGAAGACTGTACGCCTGCCCCAGGAGTGGGTGGACGCGCTGGTGGCGCTCGCCCGGTTCGTCATCATCGGCTTCCGGGGCCTGCTGCTTATCGCTGCCCATTTTTCTACTTCGGAGGCGCAGAAAAACAAAAACGCCGCCCTCCCCATGGAAGATCGCGGCGGAGGTCTGCGGCAATCCGAGCCGGATGAATGCTATAATGAATAATTAAAGCAGAATTAACGCATCCTGTTCCAAATCGATCCAGACCTCAGGGGAGCAAAAACCATGTTCAAGCAGATAAAGTTTCAGGCCAGGAAAGCATTGTGCGGTGTCCTGATCGCTGCGGTGTTGATTTCCTCCACGCCGCCTCAGGTTGCCCAGGCTGGAAATGGATGGTGGGTCGGAAATATCGTCGGCCTGTGCGCCGGCACATCCATCCGCACCGGCCCCGGATATGGATGGGGGGCGCATACGATTGTGCCAGAAAACAACTGGGCGGTTAAGGTCATCGGCGGCCCGCGCTATGCCGACGGGCAGACCTGGTGGGACACCAGCCGCCGGGAGGCAGGCGACCCATCCGGCGGCACGGGCTGGGTCTCGCAGAGCGATGCCGATCGCTGCTTCTCTAATCCACCGCCCGCCACCCCGCCGCCCGCCACCCCGCCGCCGGCAACGCCCCCACCTTCAACGCCTCCGCCGCCCAACTTCACCTGCGCACAGCCGTACTTACCGGCAGCCAACTACACTCTTACCGTCCGCAATTACAACCGGTTCGAATATTTGCACCTATACTTCCAGCGCTATGGTGAAATGGGGGCGTCCACGTACTGCGAGAATTACGTCACTTTCACCGCCAACCCGAACGAGCGGACGTTTGAGTTTGCCATCCAAAACCCCGCCGGCGGAAGCCAGCGGGCCTATTTCGATTCCGATCTCAACCTTCAAGGCTACGGCGTCAGCCCGACCGGTGGGACGGAGGTCGGGGCGCGGGCCGCCAACGGGCCGAACGGCATCCCCGGCGGCTACGCCTACCTCGGCAAACGGGCCAGCCTGGCCTGGCCGGTGAACGGCAGCCCAAAGATTTTACAGGTGGAGGCCAATCACGAAGACCGGTATGGGTTTGAAGTCAACCCACCCGCATTCAATTACAACCTGGCCCTGGTATACGCCGCCGCCACCCTGGAAGAAGTCTACCAACATTACCGCCAGAACCAGGTGGCGATCAATACGGCCATCATCACCATGGCGGTTGCCGCCATCGCGGTCGCATTTCGCATCCCCGCCTTCATCCCCAGGAACGCGGCCCCGCCGGCCCATACCGCCATCGAGAAAAACGCCCCCAGGGCCACTAACCCCCTGCTGGTCGAACAACTTCGCCAGAGCTACGGGAAGATCATCGATTCGGCCGGGGTGCGGACAATGGGCGCCGAGCAGGGCCGAGTTTCAGCCAAAAACCCAGGGCTGCGGCTGAGCAAAGAAGAAGCGGCCCTGATCCCTTCTGCCCCAGCCGTATTTTTCCAGGCCGACGGTTTCACCGCCGGCGAGCAGGTTCTGGTGAACCTGGAGCAAGACGGCGATTCGCATCACGACGCGACCCTGACCGCAGACAGCGCCGGAAAAGTCAGCGGCAGCTTCACCCTGACGGACGAAGAAGTTACCCAACCGGGGCTGTATACCCTGATCGCCGTTGGGGTGGACGACCTCGAATACACCTACAACGTCCTCGCCACCCACCCGGACACAGCCTATACCATCCCGATGGCCGGCGCGGCGGTGAACGTGGCGGCTGCGCCGCGCCTGGTGGGCAGCATCGCCATTTCCCCCTGGCCGGTGGTGGTGGGCCGGCCGACCACCGTCACATACCTGGTGCGCAACGATGGCGACGTGGATATGCCGCTCAAGCACCTGGTCTTTTCCGTGCGTGGGCCAGACTGCCCCGATTGGTGCGAGGATAAAAACGCCGATTGGCCCGCTGCGGCGGACATCACCATTCCGCCCCTCGGAACGTACCAGGTCAGCGCCACCCGTTTCCTGTACGAGCCAGGCTCCTACCAATCGGTGCTGGCCTACCAGGATGTAGAGGGAAATTGGCGCGACGTGGATGGCTCGCCGCGGTTTACGTTCTCGGTGCAGCCGGGGATCACCGTGGTTGCGCCGCTTGCCATCAACCCATCTCGGCCCAGCGCCGGAGAAGTGGTCACCCTCCCCTTTACGGCCCGCAATTCCAGCAGCGTCCCCCAGACCCTGTATTCGCTCTTTGCCTCGGGTCGCGGCCCCAACTGCGACAACGGTTGGGAATGCGAGCGCTACTTCGATACGCCGGCAATCAAACCGCTGTACCTGGACCCCGGCCAGGAATACACGTATAAGCAAAGCGTGGTCATAACGGGCGAAGGCCGCTATTTCTGGCAGCCGATGTACCAATACGCCCCGGACAACTGGCGCCTGATGAACGGGCGGCTGGATTTCCTGGTCGGCCCAGGGCTGCGCGTCTCCAACCCGCTGCGCCTGTCGCCGGCTCAACCGGCCGCCGGGCAGCCGGTGACAGCCAGCTACACGATCCACAATCACGGGTCAAGGCCGATTACGATCCCTTACCTGGGCGTTGTCGCCCGCGGGCCCAACTGCTCTGGGATGGCCTGGGATTGCCCCGGCGTTCGGGACTGGCCGTGGGTCTCCAATGTGCGCCTTGCGCCGGGAGCCGAGTACACTTACCAGGCGACCAACCAGCTCAATGAGGCCGGGCCGGGATATTGGGCCGAACCGCAGCTTGGCGACTGGAACCCCTGGTGGCGGTTGATCCAGGATGGGCGGCGGGTCGATTTCAGCGTGGATCGCGGGCTGGAAGTGATCGAACCCCTGACCTTGACCCCGGCTGATCCGGCCGCGGGAGAGATGGTCACCGCGCGGGCAGTTGTGAAGAACATGGCCCCCCATCCGCTTACGATTAGCAAGCTGTTCGTCGGCGCGCAGGGGCCAGACTGCCTCGACTTCTCCTGTTCCAGCCAGGATTCCAGCAAGTGGAACGATTTCCCGAACGACACGCAGGTCACGCTCCAGCCCGGCCAGACCTACACCTATCAGCGCAGCCGCATGTGGTTGAAGGCGGGAAGCGGATACATCGCCCAACTGATGTATCTGTACGGCGACGCCGATTGGCACGTTTTTGGCGATATCCAGCGTCTGAGCGTAGGCGAGGGCCTGGAAATCTCAGCGCCTTTAACCATGACCCCCACCGCCCCCAAGATGAACGAGACGTATCAGGCCACCTTTACGCTGTCCAACCGTTCCAACCGGGTCTTGACCTTACCGGCGGTTGGGGTGGGCGGCCGATTGGCCGGATGCAATGAGCCGAGCTGCATGGATGCCGCCAATATGGAGGCTTTCTTCGACGTTACGCTTCAACCCGGCGCGTCCTACCAGTACCGGGCGCAACGAGCCATCAGCCATCCGGGAACCTATTTCATCGAGCCGGCCCTGCTCATCGCTTCTACCGATTGGTGGTATGCGCCGACCAACCTCAACAACGGACAGCGGGTCTACTTTACGATTCAGGGCGCGGCGGGCGGACTGCCGGAATGCTCGATGACCATCAACCAGGGAGAGTGGTATACCAACCTGCGGTTTATCCAGTTGGCGATCAACGCCCCCAACGCAACCCGAATGCTGGTATCGAACGACGGCGGGTTCATCCATGCAAGCGATCTGCCGTATGCCTCGCCCATCAACTGGGAGCTAACCGACATCGGGCAGCACGTCAGCACGATGGTGGTGCGGGTCCGGCCCAGCAGCGGCGCGGCGCTCTTGTGCAACGGCCTGCTGACGGATGAGATCATCTATGACCCGCTCATGCCGGGCCTGGATGTTTTGTGGGAACCATCCGCCAATCGGGAGGGCGAGGCATCCACAAGCAAAGGGCGGATTTTGATCCAGGCCTGGGATCAACCGGACGGCAGCGGGATTGAGGATATGATCGTCTCCGACTCGTACAACTTGACCGCCGCTCTCTGGGAGCCTTATCAGGAAATCCGAGAAATCGACGCCAGCTACAGCGGGTTTATTTACATCCGGGTGCGGGATAAGGCCGGCAATCTGTCGAATGTGATGACAATCCATATCGGCGGGCCGGAATATCTGTTTTTGCCCGTCGTGAGGCTCAAATAGCCGGCGGCTGAGGCCGCCCGGCAAGCGAGCCGCGGATTCCACCTGCTATCTTGGCCGGCGGCGGCCTGGCCCAGCGCCGCCTCGCCCGCTCAGCAAGAACCAGCGCCTGGCGATTGAAGTCCAGGCGCTGGTCGTCCTGGCGATCCTGCTGGCGCTGCCGGTGATCTTCGTCACCAGCAGGATGTCTTCTGATCCAAAAGACAGGTGGCGCGCAGCCCGTTGACAACCGCATCACTCCCTGTTATTATTATCCATATCAACCCCAATTACTCTATTTTGAGCCAGGGGGCATCAAAATAAGTCACCCCGCTTCACCGCACATCGCGTTCAATTATCTCCTGGCCCAGGGCCAGCCCTTTCATCGATCCTAACTGGGCCCTTTTCCTTGCAGTTCTTCCGCTGAAGGCGGATGTTCTGTATGGGTGGAGATTGGTTAGCCCCAGCGTCCAGCCAAATTCCGGCAGAATGGGCCTGGTTCAACGCGTCTTCAGGTGTTCTTTCGGCGTCAGGAGGATAGTATGGATATTAAAGGTTGGGATCTGATCTTCGGGTGCAGCCGCGAGCGGGTGAACGCGCAACTGGCCGCTAACCAGAAGAAGCTGATTAGCTCGTTCCTGTGGGAAAACGAGGTGATCTGCATCCAGGGGGAATTTGGGCCGTGGCAAATGGAACTGCATGGCGCGAATCAACTGCTTCGTTTTACAACCCCCATCCAGGCAGGTACTTTGACCCTCAAACGCGGGACCAATCAGGTGATCGACCTGAGCGGTGTGCAGCCAGAGATGGAACTGCAGTTGGATTTTATCGACAATGTTGACACCACCCAGGTCAAAGAGCTAAAGTTCAACTGCAAGGTGGCCGGCAAACAGCCGGGTGATAGATCGCCCGGCGCGGTAACCTGCGTAACGCCCGACAGCAGCGGGAAAATCACGCCGCAAACCGCACCGCTGGCCTGGAGCATGCTCAACGACCACCTGGCCCAGGTCTTCATCGCTAACCAGAATAAGCTGGCCTATGTCTTTGCCCAATTGAATGCTGTAGCGCCCGGCTCGAACGGGTGGATGGCGCCCCAGAAATACGTCTATTCGTACTACGAGCCGGTCGGCAAAGACCCCGGCCAGGCCGGCGTCGGCGCTGAGGGAGCCGCCGGCTATCTGGTAATTTTCTCGCTGCTCACGGATCGAGACCTTCCCACCCGCCTGCCCTCGGTGGATGGCGACCTATTCGATACGCAGCACGAGTTGTTCCTGATGATCGCCTCGGGCAAGTTCCTGGAACACATTTTGCTGCCTCTGCTGCCGCAGGCCTATGGGCATGGCGCGACAGCCGCCAATTTCGCCTACCAACCCTGCGACCCTAACACGATCACCGTCGGCCAACCCGTCTGCGACGAGACCTTTGGCCAGATCGTCAACCGGGGCAACCTGGGCTGCGATTCGGTGCGCGTGGGGCTGATCGATTATTACCCCTACGTCACCGACATGACCCTTACCGTAGAGGATAACGCCGTCAATGTAGCCACCGCCGGGCGCGCCACCATCACCGGCATGGGCAGCGATTACATCAGCTTCACCATCCATCAGCGCAACCCGGTGACCTATAACCCCACTACCGGCAAGCTCTCTATGCAGGCCGACCCCAACCCCAGCGCCAATTACGAGCGCCATATCTCGGCAGGCGGATTAATCGCCATGCCTCTGATTAACCTGATCGCCAACGGGATCGTCGACGTAATGGTCTCGAAAATCAGCCAATCCATCACCGGCGCGGTATCCACTTCTCAGCTAAACGGCATTGGCGAGGCCGCCCCGGCTGCGGTGCGCTGGAATGGGCTGGAACATTTCCAGGTGACCGCGGGCAAGCTGAACACCGCCCTGGCGCTGCGCGGCAATTATCAGTAGATAGGCTTCCTTCAGGAGGAACCCATGACTACCCTACCCGAATCGATCAATCTCTATGGCTGGGATACAGCCTTCGTCACCTCATTTACCAAGGCCAA
>CAYQDU010000194.1:0-7849 GCA_964416275.1 uncultured Anaerolinea sp.
CTTCCAGCCGTTGCGCCAGCAGATCGGTACGCCGCCGTGGCCGCAGCCCAATCCGCGCTTCAGCCGTCTGCACCAGGGCTTGGGTCTGGGCGTTGGAGACTGTATCGCCCGGATGCAAGCTGCTGGAGAGCAGCCACCGGCCATAGGTCGGCGATTGCAGGCTGACCTGGGCGGCTTGATAGCCCAGACCGAGTTTGTTCGCGTCCATGTACCCAAAGGCCGCCCCCGGATAGTCGCGGCTGGTGTCCGAAACTGGCCGGGCGGTCAAATCGCCATCCAGGATCAGCTCACCCTGGCTGGCCAGCGCCAACATCACCTCTCGGTCGATGAAGGGCTGCTCCAGTCGCTCCAACGCCTGCACGATTTGTTCGGCCTGTGCCTGGGTCAGAGCGCTCAAGGTCCGGCTGACGCCGCTATGGTGCGCCCACCCCGGCTGTCCCCAGGCTTTGGCCACGGCCGCATCCTTCACGATCGGTTCGGCCGCCGTGTTGAGTTCCTGTAGGTGCTCCAGGCCGCCCAGGATGGCCAGGAAAAACTCCACGATTTTGTTGTGCGGGCTGTAAGTGACCGTTTTTTGGTCGATCGGAACCCCGCTTATCGCCTGGATCATCCCGAACGCTTGGGCAAACTGGCCCCAGATCACCAGCATGGCGTGCTGGGTCGGTGTTTCTGTCTCGTTTTCGCTCATGCCGGCGTCTCCTGTGAGGAATCGACATAAGCATAGCCGAGCAGGGTTCAATTGGTAAAGTTCAAAACGATGCGTTTTAAAGCCGTTTGGCTTCTATTTGCGCAAAACTTACGCTAGGAAATGATAATACAAGACCAATAGGGTTTCTTGGTTTTCTACCAATGTTTTAGAATTATCAGCTTAAGGCTGACGCGCAGGATATGCTTCTTGAAAAGAAGGCGAAGGATACGTATACAAGTCAGACGAATGGCAATATGCTTCTACTTCAGGAGAGGGGTAAGTATTAGCAGCCTCAAATTTTTTACCTTGAATTGGGTCCTGAATGACTTGTTCAATTTGATCTAGAGATCGAATTGGAAAGAATTTTCCCAAATCTAAATACTGATCTTCAAAATGCACACACTTACTATCTGTTAGGTCAAAAAGCCAGGGATGTCCTATAGGGGTAAACGTTCGATCAAGCGTATAACCTTTGTAAGCGTGCTTTGATTGGCTAAGAAATAACAAATATCTTTTAGAAAGATTTGGAAGTAATTCACCCGAATCCTGAACAGCTTTCTCAATCTCATCAATTGTAGGAGTCCTGGATATAGTGGAGATAGCGCCCAAACTTTTAGCAAGATAAATTGTAGATTCGCTTTTTCCCTTAAGCCATTCATCAATTTCTACTCTATAAATCTGACCTATACTGTAGTAGTTTGGGGCAGGTTCATCTGGTTTATCAGCCCTCCTGGCTAAATTTACCCGCTCTATCGGCTCTACAATTTTAGCAATAACAATAAGATCCGAATGCTCAACTAATTCGGAAACTGAATAATAAAGAACGGAGGTACTTTGTACTTTCACAATGACATTTTGATCCCCTGAATTGCTTTGACTGTTGTTACAGCCCGTCATAAGGGTAGTAAAAAAAGAAATGGTCATAATTAAGCAAAAATAACAGTGTTTGTGCTTCATATGTTACTTTCTTCTTACACTGCCAACAGATTTTTTATTATGACACTACCCATACATGGTTTTACAAATGTACAACAAAGTTTATATCTGCCAGTTAGTTTCGCCCACGTATCTTATTTGGGAGACAGTATTAACTATCTCCACTTATTTATTGCCTGAAACTCAGATCAAGGGTAATATTGATTAATAAATTGAACATCACTCGTTTGTGGCACATATATAGCATCATATCCTGCCAAAGACATGATTTTATACATCAAAGATACTATTGGATAGGCATTTGGAATATGACCGACAAATGCTCCGTGTCCGATTTCGTGAGTAGCAATCCCCCTTCTCATATTTATAGTGTAACCGTCGCTCTCATAATATATGTTTCCACGTATCTCCCATCTTAGGGCAACGCCCCCCGCTGTACAGATTTGTACAGTCGTTCCTCTGTTGCCATCACTTGCAGAATAGGTATCGATAAAATTAGGTGTGTTATTTGAATACCAATATACTATATGAGCAAGTGAACTATTCCAGGCACTAATCCCACTCTCAAAAGCTGTTCTCCAAAGTGAACCAGGAGTTTGTAAATTGTTTCCCCATTTATAATATATTAATAAAGGTGAACCTGTGTAGCTCCAACGACAAGATGATTCATCCACTTCAGGTATTGCATTTGCAATTATCGGAATATACAAAATGCGAGAAGATTTTATTTTTGGAGTTTCTTGTAAATGTGGTGTTATTCTTATCGAATGAAAAACATCAGAAATTATAAAAATACTGTAAATTGTCGACATTAAAACCACAAAAAAGTTTGTTGATTTGACCATATAATCTCGAGGTTGTTGTGTACATTTGGCTTGAATAAGATTAGAGTTTTTCTGTATGGACGATCAACTGAAGTTGGAAGATTATAACATTTCTCACTTGATAACTTGGTAATTCTGCAACCCAAATATTCCCCATGTAACTTTCTTCCCAGCGAAGTCTGAAGAGCCATAATTTTCAGTTATACTCTTTAACAGAAAAGGCGAAGCATCCTAATTTATCGAATACCCACTTTTCCGCTTATCAAGACAATGTGATTCGAGTTTTACAAATTTATTCCGTTTTGTTTTATAGATAAGATCAATCGCATCACGGCGATCCCATCCTCCAGTGTGCAGCGCGGCGCGGCCGCGCCGCGCGCCACGGCCAGAAAATGGGCCAACATCTCCCGGAACAGGGTGTTGCGCTCGAAGCCGGGCGGGGGCAGGGCGGCCTGCCAACGGCCCTCGGCCGGGGTGTACCAGCGCACAGCCCCATCGGCGTTATCCCACTGGATTGTGCCTTGCGTCCCCACGATCTCCAAACGGTGGGCCGGGGGGCGCTGGAGGTAATCCAGGTGCAAGCTGGCCGAAGCGCCCCCGGCAAAGCGCAGCAGGATGTCGGCCGTGTCTTCTACGTCGATCTGCAAATCGCCCAGGCGGGCGGTGAAGGCGCGCACGTCGGTCGTCTCGCCCAACAACCAACGCAGATAATCGAGCGGGTGGCATAGGGTGCGCACCACCCCGCCGCCCAGGTCGGCCCGGGCGGCATAGCCCTGGCGGTAATCCTCCCAGGGATGCCAGCCGGGCAGGTACTCGCCCCAATGGGCGTGGGCCGAAACGGGCCGCCCGATCGCGCCTTCGTCCAGCAAGCGCTTGATGAATTCCAGGCCGGGGTGAAAGCGGAACTGGAAGCCCACAAAGGCCCGCCCGCCGCCGGAACGCAAGGCAGCCTGCAATTCATCTAGTCGCTCCAGGCTATGCGAGACGGGCTTTTCGATGAACAGGTGGCAGCCCTGGCGGGCGGCCGGAATGGCTACGTCCAGGTGCAGGGCGGTGGGGTTGGCGATGATAACCGCCTGCGGCCGGTGGGCCAGGGCGGCCGACAGATCGGTTTCGACGGCGTAACCGGCCAGTTCGTCGTCGGGCAGGCTGCTGCGGTGGGTGCGATAAAACAGGATGTCGCCCTCGCCCAGGGCCAGCAGGTTATGGAAATGGCGGCGGCCAATCGAGCCGAAGCCGGCAATCAGAATTTTCATCGAGTGAGGGCGTATTGCCAGAGTTGGAGCAGGTCTTCGGCCACCTGGCTGAAGACCTGCCGGTCGCGGGCGGTGAACATCTGGCGCCAGCTGCCCTGCTTGCCTTTTTGCAGCGTGGCGGCGATGTCGTGGGCTTTCTCTTTTTGCCAGTCGGCGTCGGGGTTTTGGGTCATCTCGACCTGCAGGGCCTGCTGTAGATCTGGCCCGGCCGGGGCCGCGCCCAGGAAAGCCCACACCCGCTGCATCTCGTCCCACGGGCGTTCGAGCAGGTCTTCATAGCGCAGCGAGCAGTAGCGTTCGGCGTACAATTCCTGGCCCAGGCCGTTGGTCTGGCGCAGGTTGCGCACCCACCCCTCGGCCGCCCGGCGGATGCCAGCCTCGGTGAAGACTGATTTCTGGCCGTGCAGGTAGGGTTCGGGATCGCGGATGAAATCCGCCCGGATGCGCTGATCTTCGGCCCCCAGGCGCTCTGGAAACTCGATGAAGGCCTGGAAGCGGTGCGAAAGGACGGTATCGCGCCCATCCCGCACGATGTAGATCAGGTAGCCGTCGGGGTAGACCTTGTGCATCCGGCGCACCGCTTCGCCGTCGTTGAGGCTGTTGGGGCTTTTATCGCCCACAATGCGCTTGCCCAGCAGACGGGCTTCGCGCTCCAGCAGGAAGTCGGCCGCCGCCCGCAGCGCCAGCGGTGAAAAGTCGCGCCCGTGATTCCAGCGGTTGCTGCCTCGCGTAAGCCATTCGCCTACGGCTTCATCCGCCGCCAGGCTTTCCAGAAACGGGGGGCGGGTGAAGAAGTGGGCCTGGTAGTTGCAATGCACTTCGGGGTGCAGGCGGATGATGCGCGCCAGCATGGTGGTGCCAGAGCGGGCGTGACCGTAAATGAAGAACTTGGCGCACGGGAAAAATACCCGCGCTTCGGCTGCTTCTTCGGCGGTAAGGGCTGGAATTTCGCGCTGGGCGGCCGCGCGGGACGTTTCACCCCCGCGCAAAGCGCGCAGGGCAGCAGCAAGGCGGTGTTTGAGAGAAGAGGTCATAAGGGAAGTTTGCCCTTACCCCCTGGCCCCCTCCCCCATCCTGGGGGAGGGGGAATGTAGCGCGGCAGGCCGCTCCCCTCCCCCATCCTGGAGGGTGAGGGGGATGCAGCCCAGCGAGGCCGCTCCCCTCCCCCTGAGGGGGAGGGGCCGGGGGTGAGGGGGATTATTCGTCTACAGAATCGATTTT
The DNA here is from genome assembly GCA_964416275.1 of uncultured Anaerolinea sp. Lineage (GTDB taxonomy): Bacteria > Chloroflexota > Anaerolineae > Anaerolineales > UBA4823 > RBG-16-57-11. The sequence continues at coordinate 4,926 of CAYQDU010000194.1, forward strand.
GGGTTCCGATTGCAGCCGGCGCGCCAGGCGGCGCAGCGGCCAGGTGAGCGCCCGCCAGTGGGCCGAGCGGCGCAGCGGGCCGGGCGGCGTGACCGGAGGGTATTCAAACTGGGTCATCAGCGGGCCGTCGATCTGCTCGATCAGGGCCACGTCGGGCGGCGCAAGCTGCTCTTTCCAACGCGCCACCGGGGCGGCGCTGATGCCCTGGAACTGGTCGGCAAACATCGAGTTGCCCACCCACTGGCTGCCGGCGCGGGTGGGGGCGGCCAGCGAGGCGTCCCAGTCAATCGCCAGGAATTCGGTCAGGCGCTGCAGATGCTCGGCCGGGGATTGAGTCAGGTCTTCGTAGCGCAACGCCAGATAGCGTTCCGGCCCATAGCGGCGCAGGTTATCCAGCCCGGCCTGGGTGGAGCGCCGCCAGTTGGCGGCGAAGAATTCGGCCTGCCAAGCGGGGTGTTTGCGGCGATAGGAGGCGAAGTTATCGCGCGGGTCGCGCAGGATGTGGATGCAGCGCGCTTGCGGCCACCACTCAAAGATTTGGGCCGCGAAATATTCGTTGTAGGGCGATTTCTCAACCCAATAGCGCCGTTCCGGCCCATCCTGCCCGCTGACCTGTCCATAGGCCAGCACGGCCGCGCTCAGTATGTCGCCCGGATGGCGGCATTGTTGGGCTGCCAGCGCCCGCATGGCCTGGCGCACCGCCGTATACGAGATGGCCGAATAATCCCGGTCGGGGAAACCGGCCTGGCTGGGCGGCGGCGACTGACGGTTCCACTCGAAGATGTGAATCAGCGTGCGGTCGGCCAGGGCCAGCCGGGCTTCATCGTCTAACCCCTGGGCCTGCGGCAAGAAGCGCCGGAAGAAGATCGTCTCCTCCGGGTAGACGATGAGCTGCGGGTGCGAGTCGAACACCGCCCGCAGCAGGCTGGTGCCGGCCTTGGGGTGGCCGCAGATGAAGATGGGCGATTCGCGTAAAGAGGCCACCGCCGGCTATGCTCCCACCCCGTAGTTAGTGAACGACCAGTGGGTCTGGATAATGCGCCAGTTCCCGGCATCGCAGCGGTAGACTTCGGTGCAATTCCAGCGCGAGACTTGCTCGCCAGTGTAGGAGACATAGTTGAAGGTCAGTACGGCCATCTCGCCGCGCGCCTGCACGCTGGGGTTGAGCAGCTCGTAGCGATCTACATGGACCTGGCCGCGCAGAGCCTCGTAATAGGCGTGAAGCGCTTCCCAACCGTCCAGGCGGCAATCGAGAAACGGGTCGAAATACACCACGTCGGGGGCCGAGATTTCGAGAAACCCGGAAGGGTCGCCGCGTCCCCAGCGTTCGAGGGCGGCTTTTTCAAGCATGATAAGCGTTTGGGTTGGGTCTTTTTGGCTGTCCATCAGCTTTTCTTTTATCCTGGTGCGTCGCACCGACTACGAATACAGAATGGCGAACAGGCGTTTATACAACCCCATCAACACCCGCCGCCCGCCGGGCAGGCGCAGCAGGGGGTGTTTGCGGCGGGCGGCCCCAGCGGGCGGGCGCGCGACCGGAGCGCCGCCGGTCAATTCCAGACCCAGGGCGCGCGCCGATTGGAGCGCTTCGCCATCCAGGGCGTTGCCCAGGTGGCGGGTGTAGCGGCGGAGGGTGGACAGGCGCAAATGGCCCAGGCCGTCCACCGCCTCGTCCAGTTCGATCATCGACCCCATCAGCTTGCCGGTCCAACCGGTGGGCAGGGCCTGCAAGATGAAATCTTTGCGGGCCACGAACTGGAAATGGTTGGCCCCGGCGATGGCTTCCAGCGGGCGGGCCAGAGCCTGGCGATCCAGACGAAACACCAGGTCGCGGGCGGCGCGGGTAGCGTCCAGGTGGGCTTGCGGATCGCGCCCGGTGCTGGCGGCCCAGTCGGCCTCCCAACTATCGGGGATGCGCCGCTCGCGGTGGGCCGACAGGCCAGGGATGGATGCGCCTCGGGACGCGGCTTCGGCCAGGGCGTCCAGACTGGCATGGGCGTGACCGGATGCGTTGCGCACCGGCCCGGCGCTGACCATCCCCGCCAGGGGAAAGGCGTTCAGCACCTCCAGACTGGCCGCCAACCAGTCTTCGCTGAACAGAATGTCGTCATCCGAGTAGGCAATGATCTCGCCGGGGGCGGCGTTGAACAGCACGCGCAGGGCGTCGATCTTGCCGATGTTGCGGTCCGAGAGCAGCAGGAAGTTGATCTGGCCTTCGGCCTGGGCCTGGCGCAGAAAATCGACCACCGCCGGGCAGCTGGCGTTGTCGAACACCAGCACGTCGTGCGCCTGGGGGGTGTAGGTGTGCAGGCTCGCCAGGGCCAGACGCAGCACGTCCAGGCGGCGCTCGAAGTAGCCGGTCAGGTCGGGCAGATAGGTGACCATTGCCAGGGTGATCGGCTGCGGGTGGGCGGCGGTGACCTGGCCGCGGGCAGGGTTGATGCCGATTCTAGTCATAGGATACCCTCACCCCCGGCCCCTCTCCCAGGGGGGAGAGGGAAGAAGGCAAAGCGCGCTGTTTCTCCTTCCCCCATCAGGGGGGAAGAGGGCAGGGGGATGGTGCGGCTAGTCATAATATCTGCGTCTCAATCGCCGGAAGCGGCGGGCGATGGCGCCGCGCGGGCCGCGCAGGCGGCCATCCGGTGGCATGAGGGTGCGCTCGATGGCCCGCAGTAAGCGCAGCCCGTTCAGCGGGGCGCGGCGCAGGCGGCCGCCCTGTAACTGCCAGGTAGAGTCCAGCACCATATACATGTGAGCCGGGCCGCCAGCCAGGGCGGTGTTGTGATGGCTCTCTTCCAGATCGTAATGCGGGCGGCCGCCGGGCAGGTGGCTGTAATCATGGTTCTGGTGGACGATCATCACCTCTGGCGTGCCGTCGATCACCGGCCAGCCCATGTGGCGGGCGTGGTAGATCATCCAGTTGT
>CAYQDU010000195.1:0-7768 GCA_964416275.1 uncultured Anaerolinea sp.
ATTTCAATCACTACTTCACCAACCAGGAAATCGAAACCATCCTCGCCGATTGGGGCCAGCGCTTCCCCGGCCTGATCCGGGTCACTACCATCGGCCAGAGCTATGAAAACCGCCCGATCTGGCTGCTGACCCTCACCACCCAGGCTACCGGAGCCGACACCGATAAGCCGGCCGTCTGGATCGACGCCAACATCCACGCCACCGAGATCGCCGGAACCACCACCGCCCTGATGATCGCCCACACCCTGCTGGAGGGCTACGGCAAAGACCCCCAGGCCACCCGCCTGCTGGATTACGCCGTGTACTACATCGTGCCGCGGGTCAACCCGGATGGGGCCGCCCTGGCCCTGGCCAGCCAGCCGCGCTATATCCGTTCCGGCGTGCGCCGCTACCCTTACCCGGAGACCGATGCGGGCCTGCACGAAGAAGACATCGACGGCGACGGGCGCATTCTGCAGATGCGGGTTCTCGACCCCAACGGCGATTGGAAGGTCAGCTCGCTCGACCCGCGCCTGCTGCAAAAGCGCGGCCCGGCCGAGGTGGGCGGGGTGTACTACCGCCTGCTGCCCGAAGGCCGCATTCAAGACTTCGACGGCTACCAGGTGAAGATGGCCCGCCAGCCCGAAGGGTTAGACTTCAACCGCAACTTCCCGTTCGAGTTCCGCACCGAGGGCGAGCAGCACGGGGCCGGCCCCTACCCGGCCTCCGAGCCGGAAGTGCGCGCCCTGGTCGATTTCGTCGCCAACCACCCCAACATCAACGCCGCCATCACCTACCACACCTTCAGCCGGGTCATCCTGCGCTGCTACTCGACCAAATCCGACGACGAGATGGAAACCGAAGATGTGTGGGTCTACAAACAGCTCGGCCAGATCGGCACGGGCTTCACCGGCTACCGGGCCGTGTCCACCTTCCACGACTTCAAATATCACCCCAAAGAAGTCACCACCGGGGCCTTCGACGATTGGATCTACGACCACTTCGGGGCCTTCGCCTTCACCATCGAACTGTGGGACCTGCCCACCGAGGCCGGCGTCAAAGACCGCAAGTTCATCGAGTGGTACCGCGAGCATCCCCACGAAGAGGACCTGCAAATTCTGAAATGGGCCCAGGAGAACATCGGCGCGATGGCCTACGTCGACTGGTACCCCTTCAACCATCCCCAGCTTGGCCCGGTGGAGCTGGGCGGGTGGGACGCGATGTACACCTGGCGCAATCCGCCCCCGGCCCTGATGGGTTCCGAGGCGGCCCGCAACGTGCCTTTCCCGCTGGCCCTGGGCGATATGCTGCCCCGCCTGAACCTGTTCAAGCTGGAGGCCCGCGCCCTGGGCAACGGGCTGTATTACCTCGACCTGGTGGTGGATAACGCCGGCTACTTCCCGACCTTCACCAGCGCCCAGGGCAAGAAGCGCAAGGCCGTGCGCCCGGTGCGGGCCGAGCTGAGCCTGCCGGAAGGCGTGGCGATCATCGACGGCAAGCGCCTGGTCGAATTGGGCCATCTGCAGGGCCGCAGCAACAAGTTCGACGTCGCCACGGTCTGGATCGAGGGCGAAACCGACCACCGCGCCCGGGCCGAGTGGACCCTGCGCGGCGCGCCCGGCGCCGAGATCAGCGTGCGGGTAATGTCCGAACGGGCCGGCGCGATCCACCAGACGCTCAGGCTGCCCTGAGGCCAGCTTGAGGCCCCTCCGCGAATAAAGGCCGCGAATACCCGAATGGGTAGCTCCCATTCGGGTATTCGCGGCCCCTTCGTAGATGGCGTTTCCGAGTTCCTTACCCCACGGCCAGGCCCCTGGCGATCTCCTCGCTCAGGGCCTTGTCTTCGGGGCTGCCGGGGTCGTAGACCTGGGTGAGCAGGGCCGCGGCCCGCTCGTAGGTCTGGCGCGCGCCCTCGGCCTGGCCGGCCTGCAGCAAGACCTCGGCCAGCTCCAGGCTGGCGCGCAGGCTGTCGCGCGGGCGCTCGATGGCCTCGAACAGGGCCGCGCTGGTCTCCAGCAGGCTGATGGCCTGCCCGACCTGCTCGGCCTGGGCGGCCGGGTCGGCGGCGGCGGCGGCGGCGGCGATGCCGTCCTTCTCCAGGCGGCCCAGTTCGTAGGTGGCGCGGGTAAAGAGCAGGTCGTCGTCCAGTTCGTCGCTCATGGCGCGGGCCTGGCTCAGCTCGCGGCGGGCTTCGGCCCAGCGGGCCGGGTCCTGGCGGTACAGGCTGCCCAGGCTGTAATGCGCCTGGGCCTGGCCGGGCAGGTCGGTCAGCTCGCGGGTCAGGCGCAGGGCGTTGGCGTACGCCCGCTCGGCCTCGGCGGAGCTGCCCGCAGCGGCCAGTTGGTCGCCCAGGGCCTGCTGGGCAGGGGCGTGACCCGGCTTGAGGCGCACCGCCTCGCGGTACGCCTGGGTGGCCTCGGCGGCCTGGTTGTTGCGCTGATAGGCCAGCCCCAGGTTGTAGAAAGCGGCCGCGTCGTAGGGGGCGATCTGGGTGGCGGCCAGGTAATCCTGAATCGCCAGGGGATAATCGGGCTGGGCCAGGTACAGGTTGCCGCGCATCAGGCGGGCCCGGTAGGCGTTATCGGCCAGGGCCTGGGTGCGGGCCGCCCGGCTGCCCTGGGCCAGGCGGGCCGCGTCGATGGCGCTGCGCTGCGAGGTGATCTGCACCAGGGCCTGGCTCAGCACGTCGATGGCCTGGGCGGGCAGCTTCAGTTCGATCAGCACGTTCGCCAGGTTGATGTAGGCCGGCACCTGGGCCGGGTCGAGGCGCAAGGCCTGGCGCAGGTCGGCCTGGGCCTGCGCCAGCAGGTCGGCCGGGGCCGGTTCGTCGGGCTGGCGGGGCAGCTTCCACTGCTCGAAGCGCACCAGGCCGCGGTTCGAGTAGGCTTCGGCCTTCTTGAAACCGTCCTGGATCAGGCGGCTCAGGTTGGCGCTGGCCGCGTCGTACTCGGCCAGGCGGGTCATCTGCAGATAGGCCAGCTCCATGCGGGCTTCCGAGAAGGCCGGGTCTTCGGTCAGGGCTTTTTCGTACATCTCGCGGGCCCGGGGGTAGTCTTCCAGTTCGCGATAGGCCCGCCCCAGTTCCATGTAGACCGTCTTGGCGTACTCCCAGCGCGAGCCGGCCTGGTCGACGGCGGACTGGTAGTTATCGATGGCGCGGGCGTAATCGCCCTGCTGGAAATAGGCCAGGCCGCGGTACAACAGGGTGGTGAAGTTGTTGGGGAAGCGCTGGAAGGCTGCGTCGTAGATTTCGATGGCCTCGCCGGGCAGGCCCTGCATCAGCTTCAGGTCGGCCGTGGTGCGGATGCGCTCCACGTCTTCGGGCAGGGCCTCGAATTCGTGCTGCCGCCAGTATTGGACGTGGAACATGTTGGGCGCGTTGACCAGGGCCACGGCCGCGCTTTCCAGCAGGGTCTGGGCCTGGGCTTCGTCGAGCTGCAGGGCGGGCTGGGCCGGGTCGAGCGGGGCGGCCAACAGTTTCTGGATCAGGGCGGCCTGCCGCTGGCGGCGGGCCAGCTTCTGTTCGGGGCCCAGGCTGCTGGGGGCGCGCCGGCCGGGGGGCAGGTCGTCGGGCTGGAAGATGTCGAGGAAATCGGTGGCGGTGCGCACGCCGCTCAGTTGGAAGGCTGGCAGCAGGCCGCGGGTGTGCAGGCGCAGCAGCGATTGGTCGATCCAATCGACCAACTGCTCGACCGGGAAGCGGGTCTTGAGGATCAGGTCGACCAGGTTGGCGCAGGCCATGTTTTGCAGGTTTTCGATGCCTTCCAGCGACAGGCGGTCTTCCTTGAATGCGTTCATCCCGTCGAGCTGGCTGAGCGGCGAGGGTTCGTCCAGCCCGCGGGCGTTGGAGCCGAACAACTGCAGCGCCTTGCGCGCCACGATGCGCAGCCATTCGAGCGGGAAGAGGCCCATCCCGAAGGCCGCCAGCAGCAGCGGGTCGCCGCTCAGGCCCGCTTCGCCTGCCGTTGGAACCAGGCCGATCAGCCATGCCAGGACGAAGACGGTGATGTAGCGGGTGGTCAGGCTGGCGTAGTAGCGCGGCTGGAGGTCGTCGCCCACGTACTGGCGCACCAGGGCCGCCAGCCCAAACACATACGCCCCCAGGAAGCCGAAGATCACCGGGCTGGTGTTGGGGGTCAGGGCGGGGGCGTTGGGCTGGGCGGGCGGGTAGAACACGTTGATCCAGCCCAGCAGCGATAGGATCGCGGCGATGAGAATCGGGATTTCCGAGAGGGGCGAGAAGCGCCGCCCGGCGGCCGCGTCTGGCTCGCCCCGCCGGGCGATCTGCGGGGTGCGGCCATAGGTTTCGGCGAACTTCTCCTGGTAGATGTCGGCGTTTTCGGGGAAGCCCAGGCGGCGCAGGTTCTGGCGGTATTCGTTGAACAGGGTTTGCAGCCGGCCGCGCGAGAAAGATTGGTACAGGATCACCGGCAGCCCGCCGGCGATGACCACCACCGTGACCTGCAGGATGTTGTGCAGCAGATCGGCCCGCGCTGCCGGCAAGACGTAGTAGAGCAGGATGGCAATCGCCAGGAAGGCGGCGATGGTGACGCCGGCCAGGCGGGTCTGCTCGCGGGTTACGGCCTGGTCGGGCGGGTTTTTATCGGCGCCGGGCGGCGCGGGGGCTGGCTCGGGCGCAGGCCGGTCCGACAAGCGAGATGAGTCCGGTTGGGTCATAACGTCCCCCGAATGAGATGTGTTTTCAGGCGGCCAGTTTTTTAGCGAGAATGCGCACCGAAGGCGGGATGCCTTCGTTTTCCACCAGCCAGTCCCACAGGCCGGCGCGCAGGCCGGGCAGGTCGCGGGCGGCGCGCTGCAGTTCGCCCAGGGCAGACTGCACCCGGCGCACATCGACCCACGCGGCTTTGGTGGAGGTTTCTTTGTCGATCTCTTCCTGAATGGCGCTGACGCAGTCCAGCAGGCGGTCGCGCTCGGCCGGGCTGAGGCCGGCGGTTTCGATCTGGCGGCGCACCACGGTTTCGGGCGCGTCGGCCGGGGCGGGCGGGGCGGCGGCTTCCATGCCGCCGATGTTGAGGGCTTTGCCGATGGCCGGGTTCAGGCTGCCGATCTGGCTGAGCTGGTCGGTCAGGTACTGCGAGAGGTCGGGCGATTGGCCGTTGAGGGCCCGCAGCATGCGCTCCAGGCGCTGCGGGCTGGCGGCGCTGCCGCGGTACAGCTCGTATTCGATGCGCTGCACCACGCCGCGCAGCTCGATCTGCTCTTGGGGGGTGGCCTGGCTGGCGGCGATCTGCTGGTAGACGGCGCTGAACAGGGCGTTGAGCGTCTCTCCTGGCCCGGCCTGCGACATGCTGTCTTGCACGCCGCGCCCAATCGCCACGCCAGAGAACGACCCCATTTGCTGAGACGAGATATTCTCGCCCGCAATGAAATCGGAGTGGAGCTTATCGTCGGACGAAGGAGGGTCTATCATCTTTCCGGCTCTTGATTTCTGATTTCCGCACGAAATCCTCAACGTTCAATTCTATCTTACTCCAGGTCGGGGCGGTTGTATAGTAGGGAATTTACCCGGCTGGACGAGATTTATCCCCCACCTGGACAGGCCAAAACCTGGCCTTAAGGGGGATGCGCCCCGGCCGGGGCGGGGGTATTATCCGGGTCAGGAAAGAACGAGACGAACCGCTTTCCTCCCCTCCAATATCCGGGGCCGGCTCAACGGGTGCAGCCGGCCCCGGACGTTTGTGATTTAACGGAACGCGGCGTTGGCCCCCGCGGGGGTTTGGGGGCCGCGCCGGGGGCTGTAGGGGCGCAGCGACGCCGCGAATTCTTGGATGAACGTGACCCCGGCCGCGTTGCTGCGCCCGCCGCATCGAGGAAGGCAACGCCCGTACGCTACCGGAACCTCTTCCCCGGCGGCGGGCGCAGTTGGCCCCCGCGGGGGGTTGGGGGCCGGGCGTTCTTTGCCCGGCGCTTTCCTATACCCACTGGGCCAGGGTCTGCCCGGCCACGACCAGGGCGATGTACTGGTTGTAGCCGATCTGCAGCCACACGTCTGGCCCCTGCTCCACCTTGCGCAGCACTTCCACTTCCGCCCCGCCGGGCAGGTAGCCCACCGGGCTGTTGACCAGGCCCGGCCCCTGGCGCACGTTCAGCCCGATGTTAGAGGTCACCCGCACTTTGGGCAGCTTGGGCCATTTCTTGGGTTCCTTGCCGGGGGTTAGCTCGCCTTCCTCCACAGCCCCGCCGGGCTCGCCGCCGCCTTCGGTGGGGCCGCCGGCCAGCAGGGCCACCAGCAGCGGGGCCGGGTCGATGGGGACGTTGTTGAGGCGCAGCTCGAAGTGCAGGTGCGGGCCGGTGGAATTGCCGGTATTGTCCGAGCGGCCCAGCACGTCGCCGGCTTTGACGGTCTGCCCGGCCACCACGGCAAAGTCCATCATGTGACCGTAGATCGTCAGATAGCCGTCGGCGTGCTGCAGGCGCACGTGCGTGCCGTAGCCCGTGGCGTCGCGGCGCAGCTCCAGCACCTGGCCGTCCTGGGCGGCCTTGACCGGCGTGCCGGTGGGGATGCCCCAGTCGATGCCGCCGTAGTAGTACTGCCAGTGATTGACCTGCGCCCGGTGGACGTGTTCGGCGAAGGTTTGGGTGATGATCGAGTTGGCCGGGATGGGGAACAAGAATTTCATAGACCCTCCTGAAATTGGGGATGGATGATTGGATCTGCGCCGGGTGGGGGGCAGGCCGAGGCTGCGCCCTGGCCTTCTAAGCCGCGGCTACCACTGCCCGCCCTGGTGCGTGGGGCGGCGGTCGTCGTCGAAGTCCATGCGCTCGGCGCATTTGCACGGGCGGCCTTCGGCGCAGTCGTGGCAGCAGAATTCGCCCCGCCGGGCGGCGGGGTCTGCCTGAGCGGGGGTTACAATCACCGGGGCCCAGCTGATCTCGACCCCGCAGCCATCGCAAAACAGGACACCGTCCACTTTAGCCATACAACCTCCTTGTGTGGGAGAGTATTGGGAGGGGGCGGGCGGCGCCGCCGCCCGCCCCCTCCCAATACGGCAATTTTTTGGCCAGGCAGCCCGGGCGGCGCCACCCCATTAAACCGTGGAACAGGCAGGGCGCTCTGCAAGCGCCTTCAAAAAGATTGGTTCGGTGGATTTTGGCGCACGGCGTGCGGCAAAGTCCACGATGAATCCTCTTTCCCGGCGAGCTTTGCTCGCCAGTCATCTTCCCCCCGGTTAAGTGGGGGGCTACCGCACGGGCCAGAGTTCGGGAAAACACCCGCCCGGCGGCGGAAGAATTCCCCGGGTCAGTAATTTTTGACGATCAGCACGCTGCATTGGGCGTAATGCACCAGCTTGCGCGAGACGCTGCCCAGCAGCCAGCTTGCCACCGGGCTGCGGCCGCGCGAGCCGCACACGATCAGGTCGAAGTTCTGCTCCTGGGCGGTTTGCAGGATCTGGGTGGCGGCGTCGCCGCGCTGCAGGAGGGTCTGGACGCCCATGCCGGCCGCGGCGAAGATGGCCTCGGCTTCGCGCAGGATGGCCCGGCCCTGGGTTTCTTCTTCGGCCATCACGGCCTGCATGTCGACCGCTTCCATGGGGGCCGGGTAGAGGACTTCGGGGCCGAGGGTCCAGGCGCGGGCCAGGGCGTCGTAGGGGATGGGGGGCGGAGGACGTGCATCACCGTCACGGCCGTGTCTGGGGGCAGCCAGGTGCAGCGCTGGCCGCCGGCCTGGGGCTGGCCGGCGCAGGGCGGGGCCAGGTATTCCAGCGAGCGGCGGCTGTGGGGCGAGCCGGCCGGCCGCCGAGGCGCTGCGACCGCTCGCGACCTTGCT
>CAYQDU010000196.1:0-7734 GCA_964416275.1 uncultured Anaerolinea sp.
GGCGCGGCAAAATCCCCTGCTAACCCGCTTTGCTGGCAAGCGCAGCCTGCCATTTCAGCCTCGCGGTTGAGCGAGGCGGCGCCCTTAACCGCAGCAAGGGCGGCCGGAAGGCACGTTTTGTTAATTATGTGTAAATAAATATCTACATTACCTTGACGCGGGTCAGACGTCCGATAAAATACTACCAGATCGGTAGTATTTTTGTTTGGCGCTGGCGGGATACCCGGCCAACGCATCAAGCGAAGGAGTAACGACAATGAAGTGGTCGTGGAAGATTGGTGAATTCGCCGGCATCGGCGTTTACATGCACGCAACGTTTTTGATCCTGATCGGCTGGATCATCCTGAATGGCTATGTGGGTGGACTGGGGTTGGCTGGGACGGTTAGCAACCTGATCTTTGTACTGGCCCTATTCCTATGTGTGGTGCTGCACGAATATGGTCATGCCCTGACCGCCCGGCGCTATGGCATCAAGACTCGCGACATCACTCTGCTGCCCATCGGTGGGGTAGCTCGCCTGGAGCGCATGCCCGATAACCCGCGCCACGAACTGTGGGTAGCGTTGGCCGGCCCGGCGGTCAACCTGGTCATTGCAGGGGGGTTGTTTCTGGCGCTGTTGATAGTCAGCCCGGCCCAGGCCCTGGCCTGGAACGTAACCGGCGGCTCGTTCCTCGAGCGCATGTTTGCGGTCAACCTGGTGCTGGCCGTGTTCAACCTAGTTCCCGCGTTCCCGATGGACGGCGGGCGGGTGGTGCGGGCCTTGCTGGCGACCCGCATAGAATACACCCGCGCCACCCAAATCGCCGCCAGCCTGGGGCAGGCGGTGGCCCTGCTGCTGGGGCTGGTGGGCTTTTTCACCAACCCGCTGTTGATGTTCACGGCTCTGTTTGTATGGATCGGCGCGGCCCAGGAATCCAACCTGACGCAGATGAAATCCTCTCTCAGCGGCATCCCGGTCAGCCGGGCGATGCTGACCGAGTTCAGCATCCTGGCTCCGCTCGACACCCTGGCCCGCGCTATTGATATGATCCTGTCGGGATCGCAGCAAGATTTCCCGGTGGTTGAAAACGGGCGGGTATTGGGCATTCTCACCCGCCATCAGTTGATCGTCAGCCTGCAGCAACAGGGGCCGAATACCCCGGTTGGGCAGGTCATGGATCGCTCCTTCGAGAGCGCCGACTCGGCCGAGATGCTGGAAACCGTGGCTTCACGCATGCAGGAATGCAGTTGCCACACCGTGCCGGTCACCCGCGCCGGGCAACTGGTGGGCCTGATTACAATGGACAACATCGGCGAATTCTTGATGATTCAATCGGCGCTCAAGCACCCCATCCGGGCATAAGGTAAATAGGGTTCTTCTGCCGAAGGCGGGAATTTCTCTCTATTTTGGGGAAAATGTGTGGCTACGCCACACATTTTCCCCAAAATAGAACCTCTTTCCCGGCCAGGCCGGAAGAACCGTAAATAGCAGGCTGCACCCGCCCGGAAATCAATTCAGGCCCTTCCGCCGAAGGCGGAGGGCGACCTCTAGGGTGAACAACCTATGGCGCTCTGTGAGCGCCTAAAAAAGGGCTGTTCCGGGGATTTTGTCGCACTTCGTGCGACAAAATCCCCGGATACCCCTCTTTCGGCGAAGCTCGCCAGTCACATCTACCACGACTGAGCGGGGAACTACCCCGTCCCTGGCGAGAGAGCCATAAAAAACACCTTTCAATCGCCCAATTTCCCCAAATTAATGATACGATAGATTAAGCATGGATCGTCTGGAGGCGCATTCAGACCGGGATTTAGGACGCGGAGACCGCTTCGGCCAGTACAACTTGCTGGAGCGGATCGGACGCGGCGGCGAAGCCGCCATCTGGTCAGCCTGGGACAACCAACGCCAGCGCGTCCTGGCTCTAAAAATCATCTCCAAAGATGCAGAGGAAGAGCAAAAAGAAACCCAGCCGCTCTCGCGCGCCTTTGAGCATCAAATCCACCTGATTGCCAGTCTCAACCATCCCAATATCCTGCCTTTATACGATTTTGGCGAAACCAGCCAGTATTACTACTTTGCCATGTATTACAGCAGCGCCGGGTCGCTGGCCCGCCGCCTGGCCGCCGGCAGGCTGAACCTGCGCCAGGCGTTGAACGTTGGCGCGCAGATCACCAACGCCCTGCACTATCTTCACAAGCGGAATATCATCCATCGCGATCTGAAACCCAGCAACATCATGCTGGACGGCCAGGGCCGCCTGTATGTGGGCGATTTTGGGCTGTCGAAACAGCTCAGCCTGGAAACCGTTCCGCTGCATACCGGGCGCGGCACCGGCCCTTACGCCCCTTACGAGCAGTTCGCCCACCTGGAAGTTTCGCCCCAATCGGATATTTTCAGCTTCGGCGTATTAATGTATGAAATCATCTGCGGGCGCCTGCCCTGGGACGGAGCCGAAAACCTGGCCGTACAGCAGGCCCAATACTTCAGCGAGCTGCCTGAGGTGGACTGCGACATCCCCAAACTGAACCTGCCGCTGACCGAGACGCTGCGCCAGTGGACCGCCTATCAATCCCACAGCCGGCCCGAAACGGCGCAAGACGCTTTCGATATGCTGCGCCTGACCGTGGAAGAAGTCCTGGGCCGGGCTTATCCGCTCGACCTGCCGACTACCGATCACCTCAGCCTGGATGAAGACTGGCGGCTGCGCCAGGACGCCGCCGGTCTGCTGGCGACCTACCACATCTCCGTCTCCAGCGCCCAGCCTGCGCCAGATGCAGAAGACAGCTCCGGTTTTTCGTCTATGCGCCCAGAGATTGGCAGCAATCCGCTTCAGGTGGAAGCGGCCGAAGGCCCTGAGCTTGAGGCGGTTAACTTTCAGGCCAGCCTGACTCACCTGGCCCTGGTCGATTCTGCCCTGCGCCCCAATCATCCTTATGCTTTGGAGCTTAACGACGCCCTATGCGCCTGGATGCTGCACGGGGCGCTGGTCTACGACTATAACCTGGATCAATGGCAGCGCCTAGTTCAAGACCCGGTCCTGCGGCAGAAAGCCCGGCTCAAAACCCTGTTGTATGAAAGCGAGGCCGCCGCGGCCCGCGCGCTGCGCCAGGTTCTTTCCGAGCCGGCCCAGCTAAATCAAATCGAAGCCCAACCAATCCTGGTCGAACGGCTGGTGGATTGGGCCATCTATGGCGCTACCTGGGCCATCCGCGAAGACGCCCTGAACCTGCTGGAGCGCATCCTGGTTCCGGCCAGGGCCTGGATGCCCATCGCCATTTCCAACGGGCGCGACCGGGGCCTTGCCGCCCTGGCCCTGGAAGATACGCCCCTGGCGCCGCGGGCGGCGCGCATCATCGGCATCCTGCATTCTACCCTGGCAGTCGAAACGATTCTCCAGTCTGAGGAAGAGGCAAAAGCCCGGACAGCCCTGATAAGCATTGAGGAAAGCGCCGGCAGCCTGCCACCCGGCCTATCCACCCGCCTGCGCCTGGCGATTCGCCTGCACCGGCTGTGGAACCGGGCGACCGAAGAACGGCGCGGCCCGGCCCCTATCCATGGCCTGCTGGGATTGACAATGGGCCTGCTGACGGCCGCCCTGGCCGCGCTGGGGCTGTTTTACCCCATCCATGCCGCCCTGCAAGACACGCTCTATCGACCGGTCCCGGTCAGCAATGTGGTCACCCTGGTCGAAATCAACGATGCCAGCCTGGAACAGTTTGGCCGCTGGGATAGCTGGCCGCGCAGCCTGCACGCCCGCCTGATCGAACAACTCCATCAGGCCGGGGCGCAGGCCATTGTGCTGGATTATCTGTTTGGCGAACCGGCCGCCGGCGATGAGGCCCTGGCCCAGGCCATGCGCCAGGCCGGGACGGTGGTGCAGCCCGCGTTAGGTGAAGGCGATGCCTACCTGGACACGCCCGGAGCGACCCGCTACCAGAGTCGCGTCCTGCCAACCAGCGAACTGCTCGCCAGCGGACGCGCCGTAGGTTACACCAATATCCTGCATGACCCGGATGGATTGGTGCGGCGCATGCCCCTTTTAATCCAGGTGGGCGATCAGACCGCCCCCAGCCTGGTTCTGGCCGCCCTGCAGGTTTACCTAAACGGCCCAGGGCAGGCTGCCTCGCTGACCACCCCAGAAACCCCAACCGACTCTCTGGATTTTGCCGGGCGGCGTATCCCCACCGGCCCGCATAGCGAGATGTGGATTCACTTCGCCAGCCCTCCAGCCCAGGCGCAGGCCCAGGCCTATCATACGACTGCGTTTCAGGACGTCCTCAATGGCAGCACGCCCCCCGAATGGTTGAAAGATAAGATCGTCCTGGTGGGCCTGACCGCCACCGCCGAGCCAGATCGCTACCTGACTCCCACCAGCCAGGGCCGCCCCATGTATGGCCTGGAAATCCTGGCAAACGCCATCGAAACGATTTGGGCCGGCCGGTTCATTACACCGGCCAGTTCCGGGCTGAAGCTGGCGATTCTGCTGGGGCTGGGGCTGCTGAGCGGGCTGGCCGGAGCGCGGCCCTGGCGCGGCCTGGCCGGTATCGTTGGGCTGGGCCTGGGCTATTTTCTGCTTGCCGCCTGGGTCTTCGATACGACCGGCCGGCTGCTCGACCTGCTTTATCCATTCCTGGCAATCCTGCTTGGTTTCGCAGCCTCGGCCGGCTACCGCTATACCATGGTTGACCGGCGCTATCGGGGCGTGGCTGAAGCCTTAGAAGCGCGCGTGGATCAGAACACCGCCCGCTCTACCCTGGAGGCCATCAGCCACGGGCGGCTTAGCCTGACCCAAAGTCTGCAAGAAGTCACTGTCCTGGCCGTCGAACTGCACGACCTGGACGAGGCCCTGACCGAACTCGACCCATCTCAGGCGGCCGACTTGATCGAGCATCTACAGGATATTTTCCGCCAGGCGATCCTCAAGCATGAAGGGGCTATCTTGGATGGGGTGGGGACGCAGATGACGGCCATCTTCAATGCGCCTCTGCCCCAGGCCGATCATCCCAGCCGGGCCGGCCAGGCGGCGCTGCACCTCCAGTGGTGGATCGACGAAAATGCGTCCCTGTTAAGCCGCGGCTCGACCGGCCGGCCCATCCAGGCCGGCGTCGGCATCTATACCGGGCGGGCGATGGTGGGGTATACCCGCTTCGGTCGTCGGCGCCAGCTTTTGGCGCTGGGAGCGCCCATCTCGATTGCTACACAGCTGGCGCAGTGGGCCCAGCCCGGCCAGACGCTGCTGGCCGGAGAAGCCTACACCACCCTGGAACAGCATCTTCTGCTCCAACCGCACCTTCCCTATTTCATCCCGAAACAAAAAGCTTCGATCATGACGTATGTCTTGATCGAAGCTTCGCCGGATCAACCGGAAGTAATCACTTCGTCTGTCCAGGCGGATCTTTAATCTGACCGGGCGGTTCTTTTATCTGACCCGGCGGTTCATTCGACTGGCCCGGCGGTTCGTTCGACTGGCCGGGCGGCTCTTTCACCTGGCCGGGTGGGACCTTTACCTGGCCGGGCGGCTCTGCGCCGCCGGCTGGCGGCTGCCCCTGCCCCGGTGGATCGGCCGGCGGGTTGCCGGGAACCTGCTTGCCGGGGTCGCCCGAAGCGGCCGACGAACTGGTCGTCGCCCCGCCAGGGGCTGCAATTCCCGGAGCGGGCTCGCCGGGGGCGCTCACGCCGGCGGATGGGTCATTGGCGGAAACATCCGGCGGGACGGGCTGCGGCCCCTGCGGGTTAGCCGGGTCGGGCTTTATGCCGGGCAGGTGGAGGGGCGGCGTCTCGATGGGCAGCGGTTCACCCTGGTTGAAGAGCTGCGGCGCTTCGCCGCGCACGGCCAGGGCCTGCTCGCCGGGGTGTACATCTACAGCTTGCGAACCGGCAGCCACATGCACCACGCCTTTGGTAACCACCACCCGGCTGGCGTCGGTCGAAATCACCTGCACCACAAACTCAGTGCCGCGCACCGAAACGGTGGAAGACGGCGTGCGGATCTGGAAAAAGTCGTTCACCCCCAGCAGACGCATCACCCGGTTGAGGGTTACGCCGCCCACTTGTCGAAGCTCAACCTGATAGCGTTCCGGGCTGGTGTTCAACGTCTGGATCGTCAACTGGGCCTGGTCAGACAGTTCAACCAGGCTGCCATCGTAAAAGCGCACCTGCCCGCTGGCTCCAGGGCTTAAACGGATCTGATCTCCGGCTTTGACCACCAACATCTGCCCAGAGGCCACCACCTGTTCGCGCGGGGCGGTGAGCCAGGCCAGCCCGCTCGAACCGGCTTGCACGCTGGCCCGGCCCTGCTGGATCACCAGGGTGGCCTGGCTGCCAGCCGCCGGGGCCGACAGCGCCAGGAACACGACCAGGATTACCAGGGCCAGCGCCGCCAGCCCGCCAGCCCCAACCGGGGCGCTGAAACGCCAGGCAGCCGCTGGCTTACGGGTTGGGGCGTGGTCGCGCGCCAGCGGCCGGGGATTAGAAGATGTAAATAAGGTCTGTAAAGCGTCTGGCTCCACCCCCACCAATGCGGCAATCTGGCGCGCTTCGGCCTCGAAATTTGGCGCTTGCGGGCGGCGGCACAGCGCCAGGCGCGCCAGGCGAGTTTCATCCAGGAGAAGCGCCTCGGCCACTCCCGCCCATCCCCCCGGCTGTTTGCGGGCCAGCGCTTCGATCTGGCAAGCCAGCAGCGCATCATCTCGCCCAGCCTGCTGGGCCATTTTCAGCAGTAGATTGGTTTCAACCTGGCTCATTGCAGCGAGCCTCCTGTCTTGAAAATACCAATTCTTCTATTATTCTCTGTTAATAGTTCCCACGCCGCCCTGCGAATACGACAGTACTTTAGCACTATTTATGGAGAATTAAGCGCCTCTCCACGCCCTCAAAGGCGTTTCCCCAGGCGGTTGAGGCGTTTCATCAGCCGGTCTTTCACCCGCGCCACCTCGCTGCGCTGCTCGCGCTCATCCAACCCTTGAATACCCAGAACGTTGACATACGCTTCCGAACTGCGTTCGCCTTGCAGCATCAATTCCAACACCTTGCGCTCAGTTCCATCCAATTGCAGTTCGAGCAGTTTCAGAATTTCAGGGAACGAACGTTGGGTATGGCTGTGCAGCAGGGTGTCCAATTCCTGCGTGCTGGTCAGGCGGCTCCAATCCTGCGGCGAGCGCACGGCGTCCAGCGCTTCCAGCTCCACCAGGCGGCGCTCGCTCCGCCGCATGCGGCTGACGGCATTGAGCATATCGTAGCGAGCGGCCATGCGCAAATAGGCGTACAGGGAAATCCCCCCGGTGCGGTATTGGATAGGATTATTGAAATAACCCAGCAGACAATCAATCGCCACCGTCTCAGGGAGATGGCGCTCGGCCTGGGGGAACTGCCGGGTTAAGAACTCCACCAGCAGCGGCAGTAATCGCTCACTCAGCTCTGCAAAGGCCGTAGCGTCTTTCTGAATAATCCGCTGATGACAGCGGTCCTGCCATGACCGCTCTGGTTCGCCTCCGGCTGCACTCATCCCTTGAATAAGCCCCCACTGCGCCTGTAAATCGGCGCGAACAAAACTGCCGCCAGGGTATAGGCTTCCTGGGTATCGTACGGCAAAAGAACCAGCCCACCATACAGGCCGGCCAGGCAAAAAAGCCACCGGGTGAAGCGCATGTTTGCCTCCTGCTGTGGGCCGGCGCGGCCCGCCTCAGGCTTTACTTTACCACATTCTAGTAGTCCGTCAAACCTGAATCCTGGGATACAGGTGAGATAATTTGATGCGA
>CAYQDU010000197.1:0-7662 GCA_964416275.1 uncultured Anaerolinea sp.
ATGACGCAGCCCGCCCAACAGGAACGACATGCCCATCACCAGCAGGATATTTCCCAGGATCGAGCCGGTGATCGAGGCCTTTACCAGTTCAAGCAGCCCCTGGCGGATCGCCATGATGGTGATAATCAGCTCGGCGGCGTTGCCCAGGGTGGCGTTGAGCAGGCCGCCCAGCTTGGGGCCGGTATAAACCGCCAGCGATTCAGTCGCATCGCCAATCAGCCCGGCCAGCGGAATGATGGCCGCCGCCGAGAGGGCGAACACCACCATCTCACCCCAGCCCAGCCACTCGGCCAGCAAAGCGAACGGCAGTGCAATCAATAACAGGTTGATCGGGCTTTCACGAAAAAAATGAATGATTTGCTTCATCCGGGCGCTTCTCCTTCATTCGGTTATGCCCCCGATTTTACCCGATTTTGCTCGCCACGCTTTGGAATAGAGGAAAGATTTTGATTCTTCCGCGGTTGAGTCAAGGGCGGCCTTATCGTCCGCCAGCGCGCGTTATTGGTATAATCAACCCCAATATGCCAGAGCTGACGATCTTAAACGACCGCTATCAACTGCTGGAACGCCTGGGCGCAGGCGGCATGGCCATGGTCTACCGCGCCCGCGACCTGACGTTGGAGCGCATCGTGGCGATCAAGGTGCTGCGCAAAGATTACTCCAGCGACCCGTCCTTCCGGCGGCGCTTCCACCTGGAGGCCAAGGCCGCAGCCAACCTCTCGCACCCCAACATCGTCACCGTCCACGACTTCGGGCTGTACGCCGACCAGTTGTTCATCGTCATGGAATATGTGCCGGGGGTAGACCTGAAAAACCTGATGAAGCAGCGCGGCCACGTATCGGTGGTCGAAGCCATCCAGCTCATCACCCAGGCCTGCGCCGGAATCGGCTACGCCCACCGGGCCGGGCTGGTGCATTGCGACGTCAAGCCCCAAAACATGCTCGTCGCCCCCGATGGACGGCTGAAAGTGCTGGACTTCGGCATTGCGCGCGCCCTGGCGACGATCTCTCCGGATGAGAAATCGGATGTGGTATGGGGGTCGCCGCAATACTTTGCGCCCGAACAGGCCGCCGGGTACGCCCCCTCGCCGGCCAGCGATGTATACTCGCTAGGCGTCGTGCTGTACGAGATGGTGGCCGGGCGGCTGCCCTTTGACGGTAAAACCGCCGAGACGCTGGCCGACCAGCACCGCCAGGCCCTGCCGCCTTCGCCGCGCAAGTACAACCCGACCATCCCGCTGACCCTGGAACAGATCATCCTCAAAGCGCTGGCGAAAGAACCGGCCGCCCGCTACCGCACCGCCGACCAACTGGGCAAAGCCCTGGAGATCGTTCAAAACTCACCCTCTGCGCCGGCATATGCGCCGCCCGCCTCGGCGCCGGCGTATATCCCGCCCCCGGCCACAGCACCCGGCGCGGCCTATTCGCGCAGCCCGGCAGCTCCGCCGCCCACCATTGCCCCTTCCCGCCCGTTCAGCGATCCATACACCGGCCTGCATGAGGCCGGCTATGTCGAAAACCCGCCCGGCGACTACGACAGCCAGGAAGTCAAGATTGATGATTCATCCCCCGACCTGCTGATTGTCACCTCCGCCCGGCGCAGCCGGGGCTTCGACTGGCTCACCTGGCTGTTGGCCCTGCTGGCCCTCATTGCCGTGGGCGGGTTGATCCCCTTCTGGCTGTGGGTGTTATATAGATTTCAATAATCTTTCGGAAGGAGTAAACCGGCTATCCCCCCATTAAACCATGGGGCAGGCATGCCGCTCTGCGAGCGCATCCAGAAAAAGAGATATTGCGTGGATTTTGTCGCCCGGGGTAGCTCCCCCTCAACCGGGATGGATGTGACTGGCGAGCTTCGCTTGGCGAGCTTCGCTTGGCGAGCTTCGCTCGCCCGGAAAGAGGATGAATCGTGGATTTTGTCGCACTTCGTGCGACAAAATCCACACACCATCTCTTTTTGAAGGCGCTCGCAGAGCGCCACCCCTGCGCCACGATTTCATGGGGTGGGATCTCGCACGGTAGCGTGGGGAGCTATTTTAAACCGAGGGCTGTCCCAAAAGATGCTCTTGGGACAGCCCTCGGTCTGAGCCAATTTGTGATTACAGCATACCAGGCCAGGCGAAACGCGAACGGCCAGGCGGAATCACAAAACCGTTATTTTTCGGTCTTTACCAACGTGCGGATGCACTTGGCGCACAAAACTTTGCGCACCAACTGACCATCTTCGAACACGCTCACCGTCTGCAAATTAGGGCGGAACATCCGCTGGGTTGCCTTCTTGGACCACGGACGGTTGAGACCGAACGTTGTTTTCTTACCACAGTGTGCACACTTCGCCATAGCCGAGTTCCTTTCAAAACCTGGATGCCAGGAGTTTAGCCGAGCAATATTACCACAAAGCGCCATTCTTATCAAGCAAAGAAATGGATTTTCATGTATAATCACCCTTTCAGAGGCCACTATGACGGATGAAATTACCCCTATCGGCAGTATCCACGTATCCCCACGCACCATTGCCACCATTGCCTTTCACGCCGCGCTGCAATCCTACGGCGTGGTCGGGCTGACCTCCAAAAATCTGGTGAATGGGCTGGCGCAAGTCCTGGTTAAAGACCCGCTGAATGGCGTCGAGGTGCATTACGACGGACAGAACATTCTCATCGACCTGTACGTCATCATCGAATACGGCACCCGCATCAAATCGGTGGCGAACAGCGTCAGCAATACCGTGCGTTACCAGGTCGAAAAAGCCCTGGGCATGCCGATTGCCGATGTCAACGTTCACGTGCGCGGCCTGCGCGTCAGCAACCTGGATTGACCTTCATCCCTGCGGCGTCTGCTAACCAGCCCGTGCCATTTTGATCTCAGGAGTACTCTTAATGTCGCTCGATTCGCAATCCACTGCCGCCAGGTATGAAGCGCTGACAAAAAAACCGGTTGATGGGCAGGCGCTTAAAGAATTGGTTGCAGCCAGCCTGACCTGGCTGCGCACCAACCAGCAGATTGTCAACTCGCTCAACGTTTTTCCCGTGCCAGACGGCGATACCGGCACCAACATGGTCCTCACCATGCAGGCCGCCTACGACGAAATTGCCAACCTGCCGGAACACAATTTCGGTAAGATGGCCCACGCCGTGGCCCACGGGGCGCTGATGGGGGCGCGGGGCAATTCGGGCGTAATTCTTTCGCAGTTGTGGCGCGGGTTCGCCCGCGCGGTGGATAGCATCCCCGCCCTCGATCTGCCCACCCTGGCGCAGGCGTTTGCCACGGCGCGGGACACAGCCTATAAAGGCGTGGTGCGCCCGGTAGAAGGCACGATCCTGACGGTGGCTAAAGACGTGGCCGCCGCGGCGGCCGAGGCGGCCGTTAAAAGCAGCAACCCGCTCGACCTGCTGCAGGTTGTCGTCGAAGCCGCCGACCGCTCGGTGCAGCGCACGCCCGAGCTGCTGCCGGTGCTAAAGGAGGCCGGGGTAGTCGACTCGGGTGGGAAAGGCCTGTTCTTCATCCTGGAAGGTATGCTGCGCTACGCCAACGGCCAATCGTTGGATACGGCCCTGGCCAGCGTTCGCCCGCTCTCCGAGCTGGATCTGGAAAATACACTCGAATCGGTCGAGCCGGGCCAGGACTTCGAGGTAATCGTCGATTTTCGCCCCAGCCAGCCGCTTGACCTGATCGACTTCTATGGCCGCCTGGAGCAGATGGGGACATCCATCCAGGTAGGCGAAGGCGAGGGGATGTATCGCATGCACATCCACGTCCCCACCGAAAACCTGTATCATCCCATCGACTATACCCGCAGCCTGGGCGTCGTCACCAAAGTTGCCATCGAAAATCTGCTAGCCCAGATGGACGAGCAGCAGGGTCAGTGCGACGAAACCCGCCCTACCGTGGCCCCAATCGAGCCGGGCCAGAATGCGGTCATCGCTGTAGCGCCAGGGCCGGGCATCGCCCGCGTATTTGCCAGCCTGGGCGTAGCCGGCATTGTGGAAGGCGGGCAGACCATGAACCCAAGCACGCAGGAAGTCATTCACGCCTTTGAGAACCTGCCCACCGACAAGATCATCATCCTGCCGAATAACAAGAATATCATCCTTACCGCCCAGGCGGCGGCCGAGCTGACTGTCAAGAAGGTAGCCGTCATCCCCAGCCGTTCGGTGCCGCAGGGGCTGGCCGCCATGATGCGCCTGATCCCCGATGGCGATTTCGACAGTGTGGTGGCCGAAATGACCAGCGCCCTGGACGATGTAGAGACCGGAGAGATCACCGTCGCCACCCGCAGCGTCGAGATCGATGGGGTTGAAGTTCAAGAGGGGCAGATCATCGGCCTGCACAACGGCAAGCTGGTGCTGGCTGCCGCCAACCCCAAAGACGCGTGCGTCGAGCTGCTCAGAAAAGCACACGCCGACCATTTCGAGCTGATTACGCTCTTCTATGGCGCCAACATTCTCAAAAGCGAAGCCTACCAGATCGCCGATCACATTCGGTCACTGTACCCACAGCAAGAGGTCGAGGTCCAGGAAGGCTGCCAGCCGCACTATCAATTTATCATCGCCATCGAGTAGCCGGCCGGCGGCGCATAGAAATCGTTCTTCGCATGACGATCGCCCTGGTCACAGATAGCACGGCAGATATTCCACCTGTCCTGGCGGAAGAACATCATATCCAGGTCGTCTCCAACCTGCTGGTGATGAATGGGCAAAGCCTGGAAGACGGGGCGGGTATTTCGCGCCAGGAGTTTTATCGCCGGCTGCCCCGCCTGGAGACCCTGCCCACCACAGCCACCGCTTCGGCCGGGGTCTACCAGGAGATCTATCAGCGCCTGCTTGCCGACGGAGCGGAAACCGTGCTGTCGATCCATGCCTCTGGGCAACTGACCGGCATCCTCAATGCGGCCAACACCGCCGCAGCCGAGTTCGGCCCACGGGTGCATGTATTAGACAGCCAGCAGCTTTCGCTTGGGCTGGGTTTTCAGGTGCTGGCCGCCGCCGAACTGGCCGCTCGCCGCGCCTCGCTGGCCGAAATTCTGGCCCGCCTGGCCGACGTTCGCCGCCGGGTGCGGGTCATCGCCATGCTCGACACGCTGGAATACGTGCGCCGCAGCGGGCGCGTCTCATGGGCCCGGGCCAGGCTGGGCAATCTGCTGCAGGTCAAGCCGTTCGTCCAGCTGGCCGAAGACAGCAAAGTGTTGAGCCTGGGGGAAGCGCGCACCCGCAGTAAAGGCATCCGCCGGCTGAAAGACCTGCTTCTCAGCCAGGGCGAACTGGAATGGCTGGCTGTGCTGCACACCAACGCCGAGGGCGACGCCCGCCAGTTCCTGACCAGCCTGGCTGCGCCTCTGCCCCATCCCCCGCTGCTGGTCAACGTCACCCCGGTCATTGGCGTACACGTGGGACCGAACGGATTAGGGTTTGCCGCCATAGTAAAATAACATCGCCCGGCAAAGACTGGTAAAATTACAAATTGATGAAGCCTTCAATCCAGAAGTTACAAAAGATTTTTCGGCTCGAAGCGAGCCGGCGATATGATAACAAGTCGGTAGTGGGCGGCCTAGAGCGTATGCTGGATCAATGGGAGGGTGAAGCGCGCCTGGACGAGCTGCCCGAAGATCTGATCCAATTCGTTGGGGCGCGGATCCGCGATTACGCCCACCTGACCGAAAAATCGCGCGCCGAAACCCTGGTGGGGATTTGGAAGCGCATCCAGCGCAGCCAGAGCGGCGGGCAGCCCGTGGAAGACCTGGGGGTTGCCCCGCCCACGACCAGCCAACCGGAGGCGGCCAGCGCGACCAACCCGGCCCCCGCTCGCCCGGTCGAAGCGGCCGCGCCAGAGCCGCCGCCGGCGCCGGTCGAATGGCCGCGCCCGGCTGCGCCCGCGCCCCAGGCGGCTTATAAGCCCGCCCCCCGGCCGGCCGAAGAATCGGCCCCCATGCCGGCGGTGCGCCTGCAGCCGCGCCGCGCGCGCGGCGCTTCCGCCGGCTGGCAGACCGGCGGCGAACCGCCCGCCCTCGGCGCCCCGCTGACCGTGCTGGAAGGCATCGGCCCACGCATGGCCGAGGTGCTGGCAAAACTGGGGCTGCATACCCTGCGCGATCTGTTGTACTTCTTTCCCCGCCGCTACGACGATTTCACCCGCCTGCTGCCCATCAACCGCCTGAGCTATGGCGAAGAAGTGACCGTGATCGGCACGATCCAGAGCATCGCCACCCGGCCGCTGCGCGGCGGCAAGCTCAAGCTGGTAGAAGCCGTGGTGAGCGACGGGACCGGGGCGCTGCGGGTCAACTGGTTCAACCAGGTGCATATCGCCCGCTATTTGCATCCGGGGATGCACGTCAGCCTGGCGGGCAAAGTGCAGCAGTACCTGGGCCGCCCGGTGATGGAAAACCCGGCTTACGAGCGGCTCGACCAGCCTTCCCTTAATACCAACGCGATTGTGCCGGTCTACCCCACCACCGAGGGCCTGCACCAGAAATGGCTGCGCACCATCCAAAAGAAAGTGATTACCAGTTGGGCCGTGCGCCTGCCCGACCCGCTGCCCGCGCGCCTGCGAACGGCGGCCGAGGTCATCGACCTGCCGGCGGCCCTGCTGCAAATCCATTTCCCCGATTCATGGGACGACCTGAAAGCCGCCCAGGAGCGCCTGGCCTTCGACGAAATCTTCCTGTTGCAGCTGGGCGTGCTGCGCCAGAAACGAGCCTGGCAAAGCCGGGCCGGGCAACCATTGCTCATCGACGCCGACTGGCTGGCCGGGCAGATCGCCCGCCTGCCTTTCCCGCTCACCGGCGCGCAGCAGCGCGCCCTGGCCGACATCCAGAGCGACCTGCAGCGCCCCCAGCCGATGAACCGCCTGGTGCAGGGCGACGTAGGTTCGGGCAAGACCGTGGTGGCTGCCCTGGCGGCGGGCCTCACCGCCCACCAGGGCGGGCAGGCGGCTCTGATGGCCCCCACCAGCATCCTGGCCGAGCAGCACTACAAGAACCTGCGGCGCCTGCTGGCCGGCGCCGCGCTTGAAGCGCCGGTCCAGCTGGGCCCCCCATGGGGCGCCCAGCTGGTCATGCCGCTGGCTGAAGCGGAGGGCGGCGAAACCGGGCTGGACGAACCAACCGAAACAGCCGCCGGCCCAGGCGAGGTCTTCCCGCAGCCAGAAATGCCCCTGGTCGAAGACAGGATCACGGTCGAAGATCCGCATTCAGAAGAAACGACGCCGGCTGAACCAGAACCACTGGTCGAGCTTGCGCCGCCGGCGCTTCAGCCCTCCGAAATCCGCCTGCTGGTGGGCGCAACCCCCGAAGCCGAAAAAGAACAAATCCGGGCCGGGCTGGCTGATGGCACGATCAAGCTCGTCATCGGCACGCACGCTCTGATCGAAGACCCGGTGGTCTTCCAGAACTTACAACTGGTCATCGTAGACGAGCAGCACCGCTTTGGCGTCGATCAGCGCGCTGCCCTGCGCAGCAAAGGCGCCAACCCGCACCTGCTGGTGATGACCGCCACGCCCATCCCGCGCTCGCTGGCCCTGACGGTGTACGGCGACCTCGACCTGAGCGTAATCGACGAGCTGCCGCCCGGCCGCCAGCCGGTTGGCACCTACGTGCTGATGCCGCGCGAGCGCGAGCGGGCCTATTCGCTGATCCGCAGCCAGGTGGCCGAAGGCCGCCAGGCGTTT
>CAYQDU010000198.1:0-7589 GCA_964416275.1 uncultured Anaerolinea sp.
GCAGGGCCGAGGCCGGGTCGCCCCGGAAATCCTGGCCCAGCTTGTCGATCTCGTCGAGCATGAACAGCGGGTTGATCGACCCGGCCCGGCGCATGGTCTGCAAGATGCGCCCTGGCAGCGCGCCGATGTAGGTGCGGCGGTGGCCGCGAATTTCGGCCTCATCCCGCACCCCGCCCAACGACAGGCGCACGAACTTGCGCCCCAGGGCCTCGGCAATCGAGCGGCCCAGCGAGGTCTTGCCCGTCCCCGGCGGGCCGACAAAGCACAGGATCGGCTGGCGCAGGCGCTTGGGGTTCAGACTGCGCACGGCGATGTATTCCAGAATGCGCTCTTTGGCCCGCGGCAGGCCATAATGGTCGCGCTCCAGCACGCTCCCGGCATGGCGCACGTCCAGGTTGTCTTCGGTGGCGGTCGTCCAGGGCAGTTCGAGAATCCATTCGATGTAGGTACGGATAATGCCTACTTCGGGCGACATGGGCGGCATCTGGCCCAGGCGCTCGACTTCTTTCATGGCCCGCACCTGCACTTCTTCCGGCAGCCCGGCCGATTCGACCCGGGTTTGCAGCTCGTAAATCTCGCGCGCCCACGGGTCGCCCTCGCCCAGCTCTGATTGGATGAC
This sequence comes from uncultured Anaerolinea sp., assembly GCA_964416275.1. Lineage (GTDB taxonomy): Bacteria > Chloroflexota > Anaerolineae > Anaerolineales > UBA4823 > RBG-16-57-11. The sequence continues at coordinate 620 of CAYQDU010000198.1, forward strand.
CTTCATCTGCTCGCGCAGATAGAATTCGCGCTGGGTGCGATCCACTTCGCTCTGAGCGCGGGAGTGGATTTCGTCTTCCAGCTCCAGCACATCGGCTTCCTTCGCCAGAAGCTGGATCACGGCCTTCAGCCGCTCGACCGGGTTGAGCATGCCCAACAGGTCCAGGCGGGCGGGCATAGGCGGAGCCACCGCCGTGGCAATCATATCGGCCAACCAACCGGGGTCGTCGATGTTGAGGGCGTAGAGATAGGCCTCTTCGGGCAGGCTGCGATCCAGTTGGACGCACTTGTGGAACATCTCCAGGGCGGTGCGCATGGTGGCGTCGGTGCGCCGATCCACCTCCACCCGCTCGTCGATGGGGCGGGCGCGGGCGATCAAAAACGGCTCGACCTGCACGAACTCGACCAGTTCTACCCGCCGGCGACCCTGCACCAGGGCCGAACTGGAATTATCCGGCATGCTCAACAGCCGGCCAACCGCCAGCTCTACTCCCACGGGGTAGAAATCGCCAGGACCGGGGGTATCGTCTTCAGGGTCGCGCTGGGTCAGAGCGATGACGGTCTGATCGTTCATCTGAGCTTCCTCGACCGCCATCAACGCCGAGGGCTGCGACAAGAATACCGGCGAAACCATGTGCGGGAACACCACCAGGTCGCGCAGCGGTAGCACCGTACATTCGATCAGGCCATCTTCATCCGGTTCGGCGTCGGGAATGTTATATAGCTCTTCGGTGCGATGATGGAGCGTTTCGCTGAACTCATCATCATCGTCATCATCGCGTAAATTCCAATCGTCGTTTTTCACCATTCGATATCCTACGTTTTTGAATACACGACCTGTAGGGGCTGCCGGAGCAGCGCAGCCCTCCCAGGTAAAATGATTCCAACCGGGCCGAGAAACCCCTTACTTTCGATTGTACCAAGATTCGCGGACTGCGGCGGCGATAAAGATGCTTCCGGCGGCCAGCGCCAGGGTGTTGGGGTCTGTCTGCTGGCGGCACAGGGCCTCGTCCAGGGCGTCTTCCACCGCCGGGATGATAGTAATGTCATGCCCATACCGGGCGGCCAGTTCGCGCAAGGTCTGCGGATCGGCAGCGCGGGGGTGGAACGAACGGGTGACGATAATTTGGCTGACCCGAGGCAGCAGTTCATCAAACATGCCGGTGATGTCTTTGTCTTCTGAAGCGCCATAGATCAGGATCACCTGATGGCGCGGGAAGTATTCGTCTAAAGCCAGACGCAGCTTGTGGGCCGAGTCGCGGTTGTGGGCGCTATCCACCACCAGCGGCGGCTGCATCCGCAGCGCCTCGAAGCGCCCCGGCCAGCGGACGCTGGCAAACCCGCTCTGGATGGCCGGCAGGTCGATTGGCAGGCCGCGCCCGGCGGCAACGCGCAGGGCGGCATAGGCTACGGCCGCATTTTCCACCTGGTGGGCTCCCAGCAGCGGGATATGCAGGCTAAAATGCTCGCCGCGCGGCGGCTCCCAGATGCGCACATCCTGGCCGTCCAGGCTATTGGCTGCCCGCTCGAAACGGAAATCGCTGGCCGGGCCTGGCCCCACCCGCGTCAGCCGGGCGCCGCGCTCGGCGGCCACAGCCGCCACGGCCTGGTAGGCTTCGTTCACCTGCGGGGCCAGCACCACCGGAACGCCCGGCTTGACGATCCCGGCTTTTTCAGTGGCGATTTCGGTCAGGGTGTTGCCCAGCACCTGAATGTGATCGTAGGACAGCGAGGTGATGACCGAAACGACCGGCGTGACGATGTTGGTCGCGTCCAGCCGCCCGCCCAGGCCCACTTCCAGCACTACCGCGGTGCAGTTTTGGCGGGCAAAATACAGCAGGGCCAGGGCGGTAGTGATCTCGAAGGTGGTCAGCTTCGTGCCTTGATCCAGCAACGGGCGAAATTCGTCCACCAGGGCGATTAAATCAGCATGCGAGATGGGCTGGCCGTCCACCTGGATGCGCTCGGTGTAATCTTGCAGGTGGGGTGAAGTATACAACCCCACCCGATAGCCAGCCGCCTGCAGGGCGCTGGCGCACAAGGCGCAGACCGAGCCTTTGCCTTTCGTCCCGGCCACATGGATGATCGGATAACGTTGCTGCGGGTCGCCCAGTTGGGCGGCAAAGGCCCGCATCCGCTCCAGGTCGAACGCGCCAGCCATCTGGGCAAAACCGCCCCGGGTCAGGCTGTAATCGACGAAGCTGTAAAGATAAGTCAGGGTATTCTGGTAGGTCTGTTCGAGGTCCATCGTGCAGGGATTGTACTCGCGGCCGGGCTTCCCGGCAAGAGAGGCAATTAAATGGCTGGATGGACAGGGAGGCGTCCTGCCCATCCAGCGCAATACCTGTGCGTCGGAGGCGATTCTATCACAAATAGAACAAATGTTCAAGGACTCAAATCCATCACCTCCGGCCCCTCTCCCCGCCGGGGAGAGGGGGGCAAAAGTCCATCTCCCGGTGAGGAGACCGGAAGATCGAACCCAAAGCGCCCCCCAACCCACAGGGGATAAAAGCCCCTCCCCCAGCGGGGGAGGGGTTGGGGTGAGGGGTTTTCTGGTACAATTCGCCTCATGCTAAGGAGCGTTATTAAGATGCTGGTGCGTCTGATCTTAATCGCTGTCACGGGTGGTATATGGGTCTTCTTGCTGCCGCGCGTCTATGTGCTGCTGCGCGCCCGGGCCATCACCTATGCCGCCCCGTCCGTGCCGCAGCACGGCGTGGCAATCGTCTTTGGGGCCGGGCTGTGGCGAGATGGCAGCCCCACCCCCGTGCTGCGCGACCGGGTGGAAACCGCCGCCGATCTGTACTTCAGCGGCAAAGTGACCAAACTGTTGATGAGCGGCGGGCGAGCTTCAATCTATTACGACGAGCCGGGCGCGATGCGGGCGTACGCCCTCAGCCTGGGTGTGCCGGAGCAAGATATTCTGCTCGACTACGCCGGGGATCGTTCGTACGACACCTGCTACCGGGCAAAGTACATCTTTCATCTGCAAGAAGCGGTGCTGGTGACGCAGCGCTTTCACCTACCCCGGGCCCTGTTCCTGTGCAACAGCCTGGGCCTGCCAGCGGTGGGCGTGGAAGCCGACCGGCGCATCTACCGGCGCTCGTCGCTGGCTTTCTGGAACCTGCGCGAGCTGCCTGCCACCCTGGCCGCCGTGTGGGATGTCTACATTGCCCACCCGCAGCCCAATCTCAGTACAACCGACCTGCATATCCCCTCATCGGAGGCCCAATGAACCGTGAAGAAGCTCTGAGTCTGGTGCGTGAATACGTAAAAAACGAAAGCCTGGTGCGCCACATGCTGGCCGTCGAGGCGGCTATGGCTTTTTACGCCGAAAAATTGGGCGAAGACGTGGAGACGTGGCGCGTGGTGGGCCTGCTGCACGACTTTGACTGGGAAATCCACCCTACCCTGGACGAGCATCCCCAGGCCGGCGCGCCAATCCTGCGCCAGCGTGGGGTGGACGAGGAGATCATCCGGGCGGTGTTGAGCCACGCCGATCACACCGGTGTTTCACGCGAAAGCCAGATGGAAAAAGCCCTGGCCGCCTGCGACGAGATTACCGGCCTGGTGACGGCGGTAGCCCTGGTGCGCCCATCGCATTCGCTGTACGATCTGACTTCGTCTTCAGTAAAGAAGAAGTGGAAAGACCGGGCCTTTGCCGCCGGAGCCAACCGGGAAGAAATCGAGCAGACTACCCAGCAGTTTGGCCCGCCGCTGTGGGAGCATGTGGATAATGTCATCCTCGCGATGCGCCGCATCGCCCCCGAACTGGGGCTAGAGGGCAGCCTATCGGGCGCTTCCGCCTGAAAGCAGGGCGGCGACAAAAACGGTGGGCGCTGTTTGCACAGGTGCAAACAGCGCCCATCGTTTTTGTCGCCGTAAACCAGGCGCTTACTCGGTCGCCACGGCAATATTCTTGCACGGATCGCCGCACAGCTTCAGATAGTTGATAATCTCGTCTATCTTCGGCTCGACCGTCACCAGGGTGCGTCCATCTTTGAGGGTCAAAAAGACCTTCAGATCATGGGTCTGCATCACTTTGGTCACTTCGTTGTTCGAGATCATGGCGATGGCCCGATCCCAAACGACTTCGGCCCCATCTCCCAGGTCGGGATATAAAACGCCGGGCTTAGCGACGGCGGTTGGCTCGGCCGCCGCAGGGTAAGCTCCAGACGGCTGCGCCGCGGGATAAGCGCCGGCTGGCTGAGCCGGGGGATAAGCCGGGGCCGATGGCGCAGACGCGGTTGGGCTGGCCGGGGTTACACAGGCCGCCAGCAGGGTAAGCAGGCTAAACAAAATCAGCAAACGCAGTTTCATAGTACCTCCGAAACGTTATTATACCTGATCCTTAAATCGTTGACATTTCCCCGGTTTTACGCTAAACTGATTTTAACGCCTATACGAAAATCGGCGAACTTTTGTGCGAGGATACGATGTCTGTCGAACCTGCTGCCCCCCCCGAAACCAGCGCCCACATCAGCGCTGCCAGCCCACTGGCCCCTACCATCCAGACCTGGAGGTTCTACCTGGACGACCAGGGCGTTTCACCCCATACCGTCAAGGCGTTCACGTCGGACCTCAACCTGTTTGCCAGCTACACCCTCCCAGAGCGCACCCTGGGCGAAGTCTCGACCCAGGAATTGACCAACTTTCTCGACTGGATGCAGACCGAACGGGGCGTGCCGTGCAGCCCCAAGACCCTGGCCCGGCGCATCACTTCTCTCAAAGCGTTCTTCCGCTGGCTGCACCAATATGGCGTGCTGTTGGCCGACCCGGCCGAGAAAGTGCCGCAGCGCACCGTCATCAGCCCGCTGCCGCAGGTGCTTGCGCCGGAAGAAATCGAGGCGGTATTGGCCGCCGCCGACGCTCACCGCCAAAGCGCCAAGCCCGACGCCCGCCCCAGCGCCCTGCTGCGCCTGCTGCTCGGTACGGGCGTCAAAAAAGGCGAGACCCTGGGCATCCGCCCCGAACATATCGAAGAAGAAGGTCCCAGCGGCCCATTCCTGTTCGTGCGCTATGCCAGCCCGCAAAACCGCTACAAAGAACGCAAAATCATCCTCCCGGAAAGCTGGCTGGAGGTCTATCACGAGTACGCCGGGCAGTACGACCTGAACGAGCGGGTCTTCCCCTGGTCGCAGCGCCGCTTGGAATATCTGCTGGAAGACCTGGGCGTAGAGGCCGGGCTGGACAAGCACCTGTCGTTCGATATGTGTCGCTGGACCTGCGCCCTGAGCGACCTGCGCGACGGTATGGATCGAGACACCCTGCGCCAGAAGCTGGGTATCTCAAAAGTGCAGTGGCGCGAAATCGGTATGAAACTGGATAAGCTGGCCGCCTGAAAGAAATACAAGCTCTCTTGGCCTCGCCGGAACAGAAAGATGGCTCTTCCGCCGAAGGCGGGGATTTTTTCTATTTTGGGAAAATGGGTGGCTACGCCACCCATTTTCCCAAAATAGCACCTCTGCCTCATTTTTGAAGTTCGTGAAACCCGCCCCTACCGATGTTAAGGATGGGAAGATCAAACAAGAAGATGGCTCTTCCACCCAAAGCGGGGCATGAATATCTGGTGCAACAACCCTGGCAAACAGGCTTTATTCGTGTATTCGTGAGCTATTTGTGGATGGCTCTATAAGGCGGCCCTTTTTGCAGTGCGCTCAATCGTTTATCCGCCGATCTGGCTCATGGCGCGGTTCAGCGGCACGTCGCCATCGGCCAGGCGGTGGCCCCAGGGCTTGAGCCACACACCGGCGATGATGAGCTGGCGCAGTTCGGCTTCAGAAGCGCCGGCGCGTAAGGGGGTCAGCAAATCGACTTCGTCTTCACGCAGCAGGCACAGGCGCAGGCGGCCGTCGGCCGTCAGACGGGCCCGGGTGCAGGAGTGACAGAAAGGTTGGGTGACGGTGGAAATAAACCCCACCTGCCCCTGCCCGCCTGGCAGACGGTAGACCTCGGCCTCGCCATCTAGCCGGCCGCCGTTGGCCGGCTGGAGCGGGCCAAACGCCTCGGCAACACGCTGTTTGATCTCGGCCGCCTGAACCTCCTGACGCTGCTGGAAACTGGTCGCGCCGGCAAATGGCATCATCTCGATAAAGCGCACCTGCCAGGGATGATCGAGGGTCAGCCGGGCCAGGTCGATCACGTCGTCTTCATTGTAACCCCGCACCACCACCGCATTGATTTTGATCGGCAGCAGCCCAGCCGCCTCGGCCGCCCGGATGCCCGCCCACACATCTTCCAGCCGCCCGCGGCGGGTCAGGCGTTCGAATCTAGACGGGTCAAGCGTATCCAGGCTGAAGTTGACCCGCTGCAAGCCAGCCTGGGCCAGTTCGGCCGCCAGGCGAGCAAATAAAACCCCATTGCTGGTCATCGAAAGTGAGCGCACGCCGGGGGTCGCGGCAATCTGCCCGACCAGGCCAACAATGTTGGCGCGCACCGTCGGCTCACCGCCCGTCAGGCGGAACTTATCGAAGCCCAACCCGGCAAACAAACGCGCCAAGCGGATGATCTCGTCATCCTGCATCAGGTCAGCCACGGGCTGAAAGGCGATGTCATCGGGCATGCAATAAACACAGCGCAGGTTGCAGTGATCCGTCAAACTGATGCGCAGATAATGGATGCGACGACCATAGCGGTCTAAGGCCATAAGGGAATCCTTGTATACGAAGCGAGAAAAGTACGCTCGGCGCTGCCCTTCTCAGGGATGGGTGCGACAGTCGAGGGCGCGATGCGCTTCAAAGCCCAATTATATATATGAAAGGCTCCAACTCCAACTTTAAGTTTTTTCTTAAAATTGCAGGAAGCTATCAAAAATGCTACCATTAGCCAAAGCTTCCGAATGGGACTACCTTAACGCCGCGCCCATCAAAACAGGCGGGGGTGCTTCCACAGCTTTTTCACATCAGGCTCTTCCGGATACTTGCGGTTCATGACTTCGTTCGAATTTTTAATCTTGATCGAACCCGCAGCGG
>CAYQDU010000199.1:0-7566 GCA_964416275.1 uncultured Anaerolinea sp.
CCACCACGATCACATCCTTGTCTTTGAAGAACCAGCCGTCGCAGGTGGCGCAATAAGAGACGCCGCGCCCGGTCAATTCTTTCTCGCCGGGGATGTCCAGGCGGCGGGCGGTAGCCCCGGTAGCGACGATCAGGGCGTCGGCCAGGTAGGTGGCGTTATACGCCTCTACCCGGAAGGGTCGCTGCGAGAGATCGACCTTGCTGGCGGTGTCGTATTCCAGCCTGGCCCCGAAGCGCTCGGCCTGCTTCTGGAACAGTTCAACCAACCCTGCTCCGCTTACACCTTCGGGGAAACCGGGGTAATTTTCGACGGTATAGGTCAGCGAAACCTGCCCGCCATGCTCCATGCCAGTCAGCACCACCGGGGCCAGGTCGGCCCGGGCGGCGTACAGCGCAGCAGACAGCCCGGCCGGGCCGGTTCCCAAGATCAGCACTTTGACCGGCTGTTCAGTGGTTCCGGCAGGATTAGCAGACACGTTAAGAGAGTTGAAAGTCATTGTGTAACCTCTGGATCGATATTTTTGAACCGCTATGCATCTGATAGATCGGCCAGGCGCTCCCCGCGCCCGGCCTATATCTTATCAGATGCGCCGGTGGGCAAAAGGTTACAGCGCAAAGCATTTTCTTGCATGGCTTGCGCGCCCAGGCGCGCAAGCCATGCAGGCGCAGGCCTGTTTACGAAATCCGTGGGCCAGAATTGACGACTGCGGCGGTCACCTGTGGCTCGAACTGCTTGAAGTTATCCTGGAATTTGCTTACCAGGACGCGCGCCTGGCGGTCGTAGGCTTCGGGGTCGGCCCAGGTGGCGCGTGGGTTCAGCACTTCATCTGGAACGCCCGGCACATGTTCCGGCATAGCCACGCAGAAGAACGGGTCCTGGCGAGTTGGGACGTTATCCAGCGCGCCGCCCAGGGCCGCCCGGATCATGGCCCGTGTGTAGGGCAGCTTGATCCGCGAGCCGACTCCAAACGCGCCGCCCGTCCAACCGGTGTTGACCAGCCAGACGCGCACATTGTGCCGGGCGATTTTTTCGCCCAGCAGGTTTGCGTATACAGACGGGAAGAGCGGCAGGAAGGGCGCCCCAAAGCAGGTGGAGAAGGTGGTCTGCGGTTCTTTCACGCCTTTTTCAGTCCCGGCCAGCTTGGAGGTGTAGCCCGAAAGGAAGTGATACATGGCCTGTTCGGGGGTCAGGCGGGCAATGGGCGGCATCACGCCGAAGGCGTCGGCGGTGAGGAAGAAGATGTTGGTGGGGTGCCCGCCCCGACCTTCCGGCACGATGTTGTCCAGGAAGCCGATGGGGTAGGCGGCGCGGGTATTTTCCGTGAAGCTTTCGTCGTCGAAATTGACCCGCCGGGTATACTGGTCGATAGCGACGTTTTCCAGCACCGTACCGAAACGCCGGGTGGCCCGGAAGATCAGCGGCTCCAGCTCTTCGCGCAGGCTGATGGTCTTGGCGTAGCAGCCGCCCTCGAAGTTGAACACGCCATCGTCGCCCCAGCCATGCTCGTCATCGCCGATCAAGGCCCGCTCTGGGTCCGAAGATAGGGTGGTTTTGCCGGTGCCGGAAAGCCCGAAGAACAGGGCGGTGTTGCCGTCTTTGCCTACGTTGGCCGAGCAGTGCATCGAAAGCACGCCCTTGAGCGGCAGCAGATAGTTCAGGGTGGTGAAGATCGACTTCTTGATCTCGCCAGCGTAGCTGGTGCCGCCAATCAGGATCACTCGCTTTTCCAGGTTGAGGATGATAAATACTTCCGAGTTGGTTCCGTCTTCATCCGGGTCGGCATGAAAGCCGGGGGCCTGCAGGATGGTAAATTCGGGGACGGCGTTGGGCAGGTCTTCGGACTTAAGGCGGATGAATAAATTGCGGGCAAACAGGTTGTGCCAGGCGGCTTCGGTGATGACCCGCACCGGCAGGCGGTAAGCCGGATGGGCGCAGGCTACCACATCCTGCACAAAGGCATCCCGGCCCTGGTAGTAGGCGCACATGCTGTCGTACAGGCGGTCGAATTTATCGGGTTGGAAGGGTTTGTTGACTTTGCCCCACCAGATTTTATCGTTGTCCTCCTGGCAGCAGACGATGAACTTATCGTTGGGCGAGCGCCCGGTGTGCTGGCCGGTGCGCACCACCACCGCCCCCTCGTGCGCCATCACCCCCTCGCGCCGGGCCACGATGCGCTCGACCAGGGCCGGCGTGCTGAGGTTCCAATAGGTCATGTTCAGATTCCGCAGCCCGTGATGCTCCAGTCCATACTGGCTGGGAATGCCCATCTTATTCTCAGTCATGCTTTCCTCCTTATTGGAATTGGATCGAGATACCTGTCCGGCAGCTGGCCTCACCCAGGCGGTCAGATATATACAACCTAGAGGTCTTTTTCCAGATGGTAGACAATGTCGGTGGCCGAGATAACCGAGAGCGGGCGCTTTTTCCCACCTTCATCCTCCGCTACGATGACGCGATGGATGTGGCGATCCAACAAAATCTGGCCGACTTCGCGCAGGGTGGCCTCAGGCGGCACGGTGACGACCTCCCGCGTCATCACCGCCTCCACCGGTAGGGCGGCCCATTCGTCGGGCTGTTCGATGGCTGCCCGGATCAGGTCGACGCGCGAGATCAGCCCTACCAGATAACCCTGATCGTCTACAATCACCAGCGCGCTGATGTCTTCCGGCACCATCTGGCGCACCGCATCGCCCAATGTGACGCAGTTTTCGCAGGCGAATACACCAAACCGCTTGGCCTCGATGGCTGTCTGGCTCAGGCTCACGCTCCACCTCCCTAAATGTCGTTACCGGCTGACCGACTCGGATCCCCGGTCGAATTATAATTCAACCCTACCATGAATGCTACCTTCAGCGCTTAGGATTTGAGAAGGAATTGATGAAAATTATCACATTTGGTCGCTGCGCTCCTTGTGCGACGCTTTTGGGGTTGAATTTACGACAGAGAGTATAGTCGGTTTAAACCGTGGAGCAGGCCCGGCCCAACCGTCCCAGAGGGTGGGGTAGGGGAAGGCGTTTCAAGCCTGCCCCTCCGCCATTCAACGCCGGGCGGCCGGGCGCAGCGCCGCGGCCGGGGTCATGTTCATCGAAGAATTCGCGGCGTTGCTGCGCCCCTACCGGTCGGGTTGATGTTAGGGATGGAAAGATCAAATAAGAGATGCTGCGTGGGTTTGGGCGACTTCGGGCGCCAAAACCCACGCTTCACCCCCTTTCCAGGCAAGCTTCGCTCGCCAGGCGAAGCTCGCCAGTCGCCCCGCCGCGCTTTCATAGAGCGCTGCCGGCGAAGCCGAAAATTTTAAATCTGTAAGTTTATATTAAGTGCGGGTTATGGTATAAATGGTACAATAGTACCGAGCTGTTTCGCCGTTAACGACAAATTCCGGCTATCTATATACCCGAGTCAGCCGGCACGCATCTCTGTTCAGGTTGCTCTGACGCATAGTTTGCCGCGCGCGACGCAGATTTTCATGTCTTTGTTCAAAGAAATAATGGATGTTCCCAGCGTTGAGATTCTAGATGGGTGAAAGGATGGTGGCGGTGAATCAAGAACTGAATGAAAGGACCATTTCCCGGCGCAGCTTTCTCAAGACGGCCGGGGTTGTGGCAGGGGGGGCTGCGTTGGCGGCCTGGCTGCCGGGTTTGATGAACAGCCCGGCCCTGGCTCGCTGGCGCGGTTGGCTGCTGCGCGGCACAGCCGACGGCCAGATCCACGCTTCGGATGATGACGGGCAAACCTGGCGCAAAGTGGCTGATTTTGGCCCCGGCTGCCGGGTGCGGCGCATCCAGCCGGGGCGGGAACAATTGCAGGCCGAAGTGGAATTTCAGGGCCGGCCCTTTACCCTGGCCTCGTCCGACGCTCAGACCTGGTATACGCCTGAATACACGCCTCCGGCATAAGGAGCAATCGTATGGCAGAACCCTTTCTAGCCGAAATCCGAATGATGTCGTTTGGCTTCCCACCCAAGGGCTGGGCCCTTTGCAATGGGCAGCTCCTGGTAATCAGTATAAACCAGGGCCTGTTCTCGCTGCTCGGCACCACCTTTGGCGGCGATGGGCGGGTGAACTTTGCCCTGCCCGACCTGCGCGGTCGCACGCCGATCCACGTGGGCAGCGGGCATACTTTGGGCGAGCGGGGCGGCGAGCCGGCCCATACCCTGTCGATAGCCGAGCTGCCCACCCACACCCACGTGGTGCAGGCTTCGGCCGATGACGCCGACGCGGCCGTGCCGAACGGTTATCTGTTGGGCAAGGTGGCGGCCGGCATCTATGGCGATCCGACCGCTCTGGTGCCGATGCACCCGGCCAGCGTGGCTAATCTCGGCGGGTCGCAGGCGCATTTGAACATGCAGCCTTTCCTGACGATCAACTTCTGTATCGCCCTGCAGGGCATCTTCCCCAGCCCGACTTAGGAGGCGCACATGGCTCAACCGTATGTGGGAGAAATTCGGATGTTTGCCGGCAACTTTGCCCCCGCCGGGTGGGAGTTTTGCGAGGGCCAACTGCTGCCGATCTCGGAATATGAGACGCTGTTCAACCTGATCGGCACGACCTACGGCGGGGACGGGCAAGAAACCTTTGCCCTGCCCGACCTGCGCGGGCGCATTCCGATCCATTTCGGCGCTTCTCCTTCGGGAATTACCTATCAACTGGCCGAAACCGGCGGGGCGGAAGAAGTCACCCTCACCACCCAGCAGATCCCGGCCCACAGCCACCCCCTGTTCGCCAGCAACGACAACAACAGCTCGCCCAGTCCGGCCGGCCGGGTGCTGGCCCGCCCAACCGCGATCGATCTGTATCAACCCGCCGCGCCCACCGCTGCCATGAACGCCGCCATGCTCACATCCGTTGGCGGCAGCCAGTCGCACAACAATTTTCAGCCCTACCTGTGCGTCGATTTTATCATTTCAATGTATGGAATCTTCCCCAGCCAGACCTAGGAGGTCGTATGGCCGATCCATTTGTAGCGGAAATTCGCATTTTTCCTTTCAACTTTGCCCCCCGGGGCTGGGCCTGGTGCGACGGCCAGCTCTTGCCGCTTTCGCAGAACACGGCCCTGTTTTCGCTCCTGGGAACCACCTATGGCGGGAATGGTCAATTTAATTTCGCCCTGCCCAACCTGCAAGGGAACGCCCCCATGCACCCTGGCCAGGGGCCGGGCCTCTCGCTGCACGACCTGGGCGAGACGGGCGGCAGCGAAACGGTGAGTCTGCTCGAATCGGAGATTCCATCCCATAGCCATACGGTGATGGCCGGGACGCGCGGCGCTTCGTACAACCCGCAGAACAACGCCCTGGCGCGCACGCGCGGCGGGGCCGCCTACCGCTCGACCAACACCAACCTGACGACGATGAACGCCAGCGCCCTGGCCCCGGCCGGCGGCGACCAGCCGCATAACAACATGATGCCCTACCTGACCTTGTATTTCTGCATCGCCCTGCAGGGCGTCTTCCCGCCGCGCCCGTAAGCGCTCTACGGATGAACCCGGTCTATACGCTGCGCCCGGCCCGGCCCGCAGACCTGGAGTTTCTGCTCCAGGTCTATGCCGGGACGCGCGCCGCCGAGCTGGCCCTGACGGATTGGAGCGCCGAACAGAAAGCCGCCTTTGTGCGCCAGCAGTTCGAAGCCCAAGATTATCATTATCACACGCATTACACCGGAGCCAGCTTTGATGTCATCGAGACCCCCGCCGGCCCGGCCGGGCGGCTGTATGTGGCCCGCTGGGCCGACGAAATCCGCCTGATGGACATCGCCCTGCTGCCCGAACGCTGCGGCCAGGGCCTGGGCGGCGCCGTGCTGCGCGACCTGCTGACCGAAGGCCAGCAGACCGGGCGGCCGGTTTCGGTGCATGTCGAGCGCAACAACCCCGCCCTGCGCCTGTACGAACGCCTGGGCTTTCGGCTGGCCGAAGACAAGGGCGTATACCTGTTTTTGAAGTGGACGCCGCCCGCCCCGGCGGCCGGAGAGTGAGACGCGCATGCCGGTAGACCTGAGCGCCCTGACCGTAGCCGACTTTGAACCCTTCCTGGGCCAGACCTTTACGGTTGCCCTCTCTGATGGGCAGGAATATGCCCTGCAATTGATCGAAGTCAAGGACGGCGGCCCGGCCCCCGCCCCGCAGTTCCGCAAACCTTTTTCGCTGCTGTTTGGCAGCCCCCACCTGGACGCCTATCTGCCGCAGCGCACGTACGAATTGAATCATCCTCAGTGGGGGGCTGGTTTGCTTTTGTTCCTGGTCCCGCTCGGTCCCCAGCAGGGTCTGATGCAGTACCAGGTCGTTTTCGGTTAGTGACCACTTTCTATCTAAGGAGAGCCGCTATGACCAACCGCCGCTTCCGCTGGTTGAATATCGTCACCGCGCTGACGCTGCTGTTACAAATGATCGCCCCGCCCCTGCTGCAAAGCGGGAAGGCCCGGGCGGCTGCGCCCACCGCTCCGTCAGCCTCGGCCGCGGCCGAGGCCTCGGCGGCCTCAGCCCTCACCCTGACCAAGCGCGACGCCCTGCAAGTGGATCAGAATAGCAATGGTTTGATCGAAGCCGGGGATACCCTGCGCTATACCCTGGTTCTATCGAATACTGCCGCCGCCGACGCTACAGGGGTACTATTTACCGACACCCTCAGCGCTGACCTGAACCTGGTGGCGGGGTCGGTCGAGGCCAGCCCGTTGGCCTACGCCCAGGCTCAATCCACCGCCGAAGATACCCCCCTAAACCTGGGCCTGAACGCCATCGACCCCGACGGCGACCCGCTGGCCTACTCCTACACACTGGACCCGGCTCACGGCAGCCTGAGCGGCACGCCCCCGGCGGTGATCTACACCCCGGCGGCCGACTATTATGGCCCGGATCACTTCACCTTCCAGGTCTGCGACACCGCTACTCCGGCCTACTGCGACCGGGCGACGGTTGATCTGACGATTACACCAGTCAACGACGTGCCGGTGGTGACCCCGGCCACCTTCAGCGTGCCCGAGGGCGCTCCTAGCGGCTCCAGCCTGGGGACAGTAACCTATACCGACCCGGACGTCGGCCAGACCCACGCTTTTGCCATCACCGCCGGCAGCGGCATCGGCATCTTTGCTATCCACTCTGTCACCGGCGAGATCATCGTGGTCAATACAACGCAAATTGATTACGAGACCACCAAAAGTTACGACCTGACCGTGGAGGTGACGGATAACGGCGTCCCGGCTGGGGTGGGGACGGCTACCATTACCATCAACGTGACCGACGCCAACGACGCGCCGGTGCTGACCCCGGCCACCTTCAGCCTGCCTGAAAACAGTGCCGACGGAACCGTCGTCGGCGCACTGACTTATACCGACCCGGATGTGGGCCAGACGCATACGTTCGCCATTACGGCCGGCAATACCGGCAGCGCCTTTGCCATCGACGCGAACGGCCAGATTACCGTCACCGCTCATGCCGCGGTCGATTTCGAGACAACCCCCACCTTCAACCCGACGGTGCAGGTCACCGACAATGGCCTGCCGCCGCGGTCTGATTCCAAGACCGTGACGATGAACCTGACGGATGGGGCGCGGTTCGCACCGCCGATCGCGCTGCTGG
>CAYQDU010000200.1:0-7512 GCA_964416275.1 uncultured Anaerolinea sp.
CGCGTTAGGCGAGCTGGCGAACCTGCAGCGCATCGACCTGTCCTACAACCAACTCAGCGGCAGCATTCCCAGCACATTCGGTGGGCTGGCGAATGTGTGGGGGATGTACCTCAACCACAATCAGCTCAGCGGCAGCATTCCGCCTGAGTTGGGCGGGCTGACGAAGTTAGAGAAGTTATGGCTGCACGACAATCAACTGAGCGGCGGCATTCCGCCCGAACTGGGCAACCTGAGCGCCCTGCTGCATTTGCACCTCGGCAATAACCGCCTGACCGGCAGCATCCCGGCCGAGTTGGGCAATCTAACCAACCTGTGCCAGTTCAGTTTGGATAGCAACGCCCTCACAGGGATCATTCCGTCCAGCCTGGCAAACATCGAATTTGCCGGTCTGTGTTCTCTGGACCTGGGCTACAACGGCCTGAGCGCCCAGGACCCGGCCCTGCTGGCTTTTCTGGATATCTATGCCCCCAATTGGGATCAGACGCAGACCGTACCGCCCGGTGCGCTGCAAGCCGCCCATGTCGTCACCAGCACCGCCACGCTGAACTGGACGCCCATCGCCTACACCGGCGACGGCGGCTACTATGAGATCAGCTACACGAATACCCCCGGCGGAGCGCGCACGGTGGTAGGTCATACCGCCGACAAGACCACCGCTCAATTCCCACTGAGTGGGCTGACGCCAGGGGCGACCTATTTCTTCCAGGCGCGCGCCTTCACCCCGATCCACGGCAACAACTCGAACGCCCTATGGAGCGGCTACAGCATTCCGGTTACGGTCACAATGACCCCGCTGGCCCCCCAGGCCGATTTCAGCGCCAGTCCAATCAGCGGCTTTGCCCCGCTGACCATTACCTTTGCCAACGCTTCCACCGGCGCCTACACCGCAAGCCAGTGGAACTTTGGCGATGGCGGCGGCAGCAGCCTTGCCAGCCCGCAGCACGTTTACACCGCCCCCGGAACCTACACCGTCAGCCTCACCATCACGGGGCCAGGCGGGTCGAACACCCGCGTGCAGCCCAACCTGATCGTGGTGAGCGAGGGGACTCAGACCCCAATCACACCCGTCAGCGGCGGAACGCTGGTGTATACCAGCACCAGTGGAAGCGCCATCAGCGTGGTGGTGCCGCCGGCGGCCATCACCCAATCCGTCAGCCTGCACTATACCCCGGTCTATACAGCGGCCGCCCCGCCGGCCAATTTTGCCTTTGCCAACCAGTCCTTCGACCTGACCGCTTACGTGGGCAGCGCCCCCCAGATCGGCTTCCAATTCCAGCAGCCGGTGATGATTACCATCACCTACACCGACGCCGATATAACCGGGCTGAACGAGGATACCCTGGCGCTGCTCTATTGGAACGGCAGCGCCTGGGAAGACGCCGCCTGCGGGCCCTATCAGCGCGACCCGGCCGCCAACCAGTTCTCGCTGCGCATCTGCCACCTGAGCCGCTTCGCTTTATTCGCCCGCAATGAAACCCGAATCTATCTCCCCGTAGTGACAAAGTAAGTTTGCCTCTCCCGGCTTTGGCGGGAAAGATCTTTTGAGGGGTTTGCAGATAACGTAGCCATCTGCAAACCCCTCAAAGCGTTATCTGTGGGGTGGCTGCATGGCTGCGCCACGCAGCCACCCCCAAATGTAACTTCTTTGAGCGCCATGCCTGCTTCACGGTTTAATGGGGTGGTATCGCCGGAAGAGGCTAGAAAACTTGTCTATCAAACAGGCGCGACGCATCTTTGATCCGCCCCGAATATAGGTTATACTTAGAACCTATGTCCGACGAAACCGTATTCCGCAACAAGCACTGGCAGATCGCCGCGCCGCTGCCGCCCGAAGCGGCCGCCGAACTGGCGGCCTACTCGCCCATCCTGCGCCAACTGCTGTATAACCGCGGCTGCGCCACCTACGCCGACGCCTGCGCCTATCTGGAAGCCCAGGCGCCCGCCGGCTGCGAGACGTTCAACCTGCTGGGTATGGAACCGGCCGTCGAGCGCACCCTGCGCGCCATCGAAAAGCAGGAATCCATCGCTGTGTATGGCGATTACGACGCCGACGGGGTGACCGCCACCGCCCTGCTGACCCAGGCCCTGCGCGGCCTGGACGCCCAGGTGCGCGAATATATCCCCAACCGCTTTGACGAAGGCTATGGCCTGAACGTGGAGGCCCTGGATCACCTGGCCGCCGAGGGCGTGGGGCTGGTCATCACCGTCGATTGCGGCATCCGCTCGCCAGAGGAGGCCGAACACGCCCGTCGCATCGGCCTGGATTTGATTATCACCGATCACCACACCCTGCACGGCGACCCGCCGCGCGCCCTGAGCGTCATCAACCCCAAGCAGCCCAACGACGCCTACCCCGATAAGAACCTGGCCGGGGTGGGCCTGGCCTATAAGCTGGCCTGCGGGCTGTACGAAAGATCGCGAGACCGCCGCCCCCCGCTGCAAGAACTGCAAGACCTGGTGGCCCTCGGCACAGTGGCCGATATGGCCCCGCTGATCGGCGAAAACCGGGCTTTGGTGCGCCAGGGGCTGAACTGCATGCGCTATCCGCAGCGCCAGGGGTTGATGTCGCTAATGGGCGTGGCGGGCATCAACCCGCAGCAGGTCAACTCGGAGCATATCGGCTTCGGGCTGGGACCCCGCCTGAACGCCGCCGGGCGGCTCGAATCGGCCCTGGCGGCTCTGCGCCTGATGCTGACCCAGGACGTGCAGGAGGCCGGCGGGCTGGCCCAATTGCTGCACAACCAGAACTACGAGCGCCAGCAGATCACCCGCGCCATGCAGGAACACGCTGGCAAGCTGGCCCTGACCGAAGACCCCGATAGCCTGCTGCTGTTCGCCGTCGACGAGGGCTATAACCCCGGCGTGGTGGGCCTGGCGGCCTCTAAGCTGACCGAGCAGTATTATCGCCCGGCCATCGTGGCGACCCGCGGCGAGGAATATACCCGCGGCTCATGCCGCAGCATCCCCGAATTTCACATCACCCACGCCCTGGATCAATGCGCCGATCTGCTGGTAAAGCACGGCGGGCATGCCGCGGCGGCCGGCTTCACCGTGCGCAACGCAGACGCCCCCGAACTGGCCCGCCGCCTCAAGCAGATCGCTCAGGAGCAGTTGGGCGGGCTGGACCTGCGCCCCGCGCTGCGGGCCGACCTGGAAGTTCCGTTGCACGCCATGCGCCCCGACCTGCTGCCAGAGCTGGCCCACTTGCAACCCACCGGCCAGGAGAACCCCCCGGCGGTGTTCGTCTCGCGCGGGCTTAAAGTGGTGCGCAGCCAGGTGATCGGCAAAGACCGCTCGCACCTGCGCCTGACGGTCAGCGATGGGCGCATCACCTACGATGCGGTGGCCTTCCGCTTCGGCCACCTGCACGGCCAGCTTCCAGCCGCCATCGACCTGATGTACAGCTACGAGATGAACGAATACAATGGGCGCTCGTCTCTGCAATTGAACGTCAAAGATCTGAAACCCGGTTAGATCTCCGATTCTCAGCTGCTCCACAGCCTTTTCCCAGCCGGCTCACAGGCTTTTCCCAACGTTTTCTCAATTTCAAAAGCTAAAATGACCGTTAAATCCGGTTCATTTGAGGCCGCCGCTCGCCTGCCGACCCCAAAAGCCAGGCCAGCCATTCAGCTATCGGAGAAAATCCATGAAAAAAATTCGCGCCGCCCTCCCCATTTTGGGAATCTTATTCTTATTGCTCGCCGGCCTGTCGGCAGCCGTCGCCCAGGCCACCGGAACAACCACATTTCTGCCCCTGGTTTGCCAGGAGGCCGCCGGCGATATCGCTACGCCCACTGTCGGCGCGGCTACCGCCTACTCGCAGAGTGGAGGAACCGTCACCCAGGCCAACCAAAACTACGCCGCCTCCACCGCCGATCAATCGGCGGTGTACGTGACGAACGGCGGAAAATTCGCCCTGTCCAATTCGACCATCACCAAAACCGGCGATACCTCCTCCAACGACAACAGCAGCTTTTATGGGCTCAATGCGGCCGTGCTGGCCGAAGATGGCAGCACGATCACCCTGTCTGACAGCGCCATCAACAGCACGGGGTTGGGCGCCAACGGCGCATTCTCCACCGGCAGCGGGTCAACCGTAGTCCTATCCAACGTGACGATCCAGGCCAGCGGCGGCGGTGCGCACGGTGTAATGGCGACCCAGGGCGGCGTGATGACGCTGACGAACGTTAACATCACCACCACCGGCGCGAACTCGGCCCCCATCGCCACAGACCGGGGCGGCGGCGCGATCACTGTTACCGGCGGCAGCTCGGTCGCCTCGGGGCCAGACTCACCCTGCCTGTATTCGACCGGCAGCCTGAAGATCACCGACGCGTCTTGCAGCGCCACCGGCTCGGAAGCGGTTGTGATCGAAGGCGCAAACAGTATCACCGCGGCTAACACCAGCCTGACCTCGTCTAAAGAAAACAAGTGGGGCGTGATGATCTACCAGAGTATGTCGGGGGATGCGCAAGGCAAGCAGGGCGTATTCAGCATGACCGGCGGCGCGCTGGCGAATACGGCTGCCGCCGGCTCCCTGTTTCACGTGACGAACACCACCGCCATCATCACCCTGAACGGGGTCGCGGTTACAGCCGCCTCGGGAACGCTGCTAAACGCCGGCGCTGACCGTTGGGGGGCCAGCGGATCGAACGGCGGTGCAGTCGTTTTCACCGCCAACGGCCAGACCTTGAATGGGGATATGGTGATCGACGCGATCAGCTCCCTGACCGCCGCGCTGCAGAACGGTTCCGTCTTCACCGGCGCCATCGACGCGGCCAACACCGCTTCGGCTGTCTATGTAACCCTGGACTCGTCCAGCCAGTGGAACGTTACCGCCGACTCGTACCTGACCTGCCTGAGCGATGCAGGTGGAATTTCGGGGATCACCGTCGCCAATATCGCCGGCAACGGGCATACGGTGTACTACAACAGCGCCGCCTGCTCTGCCCTGGGCGGGCAGACCTATACCCTGAGCGGCGGCGGCTTCTTGAAACCGGGGAATTAAGCCTCTCCCAGCTTCGCCGGGAAAGAGATTATCTTTTGTGGAAAATATGTGGCGTAGCCACATATTTTCCACAAAAGCACCTCGCACTGGCGTGGGCCACGCAAAATGTCCTCCCGTCGATTCGCGCCGCCGCGGTAGCGGTCGGGTTGCGGTATTCATTTTTGGCCCTTCCGCCGAAGGCGGAGATTTTTCTATTTTTGGGAAATGGGTGGCTATGCCACCCATTTCCCAAAAATAGTACTTCTGCCTCATTTTTGAAGTTCGTGAAACCCGCCCCTTGAGCGGGAGAGCTGAAATTAATAAAGATGGGCTGAGGCTGGCCTGCGGTCAGCCTCAGCCCATTTCTGCCGGCGGCGTACCCGGCTTTCAGTCGATGAAGCGATATTTGACCAACGTCCAGACCGCCTCAAAAGCGTCTTTGAGCTTGATCTTTTTGCCTTCGCTGTAATCGCGCGGGTTGAAGGTGATCGGCACTTCATAAATGCGGAATCTACGCTTGAGGATCTTGGCCGTGAACTCCGGCTCGAAATCAAAACGCCTGGCGTGAATGGTCATCCCGTGCACCACTTCCCGGCGGAAGACCTTATAACCGGTCTCCATATCCGTCAGGATGTTGTTATACAGGATGTTGGTCATCAGGGTAAGCAGCTTGTTGGCTACCATGTGCCAGAACATAGCCGTACGCCGCGGCGCGCCCATAAAGCGCGAACCATACACCACCTGGGCCTTACCTTCTTCAATCGGCCTGAGCAGAGCCGGATAATCGCGTGGGTCATATTCCAGGTCGGCATCTTGCACCAGCAGCACATCGCCGGCGGCGTTGCGAATACCGGTGACCACCGCCGCGCCCTTGCCCTGATTCTTCTCGTGCAAGATCACCCGCACCCCGTTCTGACCGTCCAACGTCTTGAGCAGGTCGCGCGTCCCATCTTTAGAGCCGTCGTCCACGACTACGATCTCGGAAGGGATGCCGGTGGCCTGCACGCGCTGCAAAATTTCACAGATCGTATTTACTTCATTATATACGGGGATAATGACCGATACATTCATTAGGTTTCTTCCTGTGTCCGATGATAGAGTTTATAGATTATAATCCCTAATAGGTTCAAAACAGGGGTTTACCGCGGTTTTCAGAGAGAGGCGCTGCTATGAGTTCTGTTAGGACTGGAAAAGGATCCAACCTTCTGGGGCGATCCGAATCCAATCAACTGGCTTTTATACCAACCGCAATCAACAAGATTGAAGACACCGGATTATCGGGATTGTGGCTGCAAGACCTGACGCTGAAAATCCTGTATTTCCAGGGCTACCAGACCGGTTTTAAAATCGCCGAATCTATGGCTCTGCCTTTTACCGGAATTGTCGATCAGCTTGTGGAGACCCTGAAGCGCGAGAAGCTGGTCGAAGTCAAGGCCGCCCAAAGCACCGGGCTGGGCGAAGGCTCTTACGTGTATGGTATTACAGGGTTAGGCATCCAGCGCGCCCGCGAGGCGTTGGAGCGCAGCCAATACGCCGGGCCGGCGCCCGTGCCGCTGGAAAGCTACAACCGGGCCATCCTGGCTCAGGCCCGTCACCGCCTGATCGTACAGGATTATGATCTGCGGCGAGCCTTAAACGGGCTGACCATATCCGACAGCATGTATCAGAAGATCGGGCCGGCCGTCAATTCGGGCGCATCCATCTTCCTGTTTGGGCCTCCCGGCAACGGCAAGACCACCATCGCCCGCGCCATCGGCGGACTGACCGGCCAGGAGAGCATGTATATCCCCTACGCCATCTACATCGACGGGCAGGTGGTCAAATTGTACGACGAGGTCAACCACCAATGCCTGCCCGATGAACAGCCCATCCCACCGGCTGGTACAGCCGGGCTGCGCGGCCGGCGCGATATGCGCTGGGTGCATATCGCCCGGCCCTTTATCATGGTGGGCGGCGAACTGACCCTCAGCGGGTTAGACCTGGTGTTCGACGATGTGCATAAATTCTACGAAGCCCCCTTCCAGGTCAAGGCCAACGGCGGCATCTTACTGATCGATGACTTTGGCCGCCAACTGGTGCGCCCGCGCGACTTGCTCAACCGCTGGATTGTGCCGCTCGAAAACCGCATCGACTATCTGACCCTGCACACGGGGCGCAAGATCGAAATCCCCTTTGACGTCTTGGTGATTTTCTCGACCAACCTGCCGCCGCGCGATCTGGTGGACGAGGCCTTCCTGCGCCGCCTGCGGCATAAGATTGAAGTGGCCGACCCATCGTATGAAGAATTTCGCCAGATTTTTGAAGACGTGGCCCGCGCCAAAGGCGTGCGCTACAGCGATTCTGGCCTGGCCTATCTGCTGCAAGAATGGTATATCCGCCGGGGGCGTAAACTGCGCGCCTCCCACGCCCGCGACCTGTGCGATCAAATCCTGGATATCGCCCGTTACTTGAACGTCAGCCCCGAAATGAACACCGAGATGATTGACCGGGCCGCCGGCGCGTACTTTGTCGATCTGAATTGATCG